>NZ_JBPKAO010000014.1:0-41708 GCF_051216895.1 Aquipuribacter aurantiacus | reverse complement strand
GGGCACCGACCCCGCGGCCGGTCGAGGCCGTCGCTGGGTGCTGCTCGTGGTGGGTGTCGTGGTCGGCGTCCAGCTGGGGCTGCTGGCCGGGTTCCTGCTGCCGTCCTCGGACGAGGCAGAACCCACCGGGCCCGGCGTGGTCGGCGCGGACGGCACGCCCCTGGACCCCGACGACCCCCTGGCCGAACGCGTCGCCGAGCTGCAGGCCGAGGAGGCCGCGAGGGACGCCGAGGCCGTCGTCGTGCTCACCGAGCAGACCGAGGACGTCCTGGACGTCCTGTCCCCGGTGGTCGTCGCCGCAGGCGAGCACGCCCCCGGGTCCCCGCCGCCCGCGGCCGAGACCGTCGAAGAGTGGCGCAGCGCCGTCACCCTCGCGCAGGAGACCTTCGGCGACGCACCCAGCGGTGGCACCGACGTCAACGTCGCCCGCGCGGCCCTGGTGGCCTCGCTGGGCAACCTGGAGACCATGGTCGGCGCCTACGACCTCGTCGCCGACGCCGTGCCGGCCGACGGTGCCGGCCTGGTCGACGTGGACGGGGCACTGGAGGTCGCGGCGTCCGCCCGCCGTTCCGCCGCCCTGGCGTGGTCGGTGGGCGCGACCCAGCTCGACGCCGTCAACGTCGCCGCCGACCGCGGCCACGTCCACCTGTACCTGCCGCCCGTGCCCGACAGCGGTGCCCTCACCGCCGACCCGGAGCCGGTGTCGCCGTGAGCGCGACCCCGCCCGCCACCCACCTCCGCGTGCGATGCCCTCGGGCGCGCAACGGATGCACCAGGACCGAGACAGCACCGAACCGACACCGATCGAGGAGTCTCCTGAGATGACACGTCCCGTCACCCTGTTCACCGGCCAGTGGGCCGACCTGCCGCTGGAGGAGGTGGCGCGCCTCGCGGGGGAGTGGGGCTACGACGGCCTCGAGCTCGCCTGCTGGGGCGACCACCTGGACCCCTCGCGCTGGGACGACGACGCCTACGTCCAGGGCAAGCTCGACCTGCTCGAGCGTCACGGCCTCAAGGTGTGGGCGATCTCCAACCACCTCAAGGGCCAGGCCGTCTGCGACGACCCGATCGACCAGCGCCACAAGGACATGCTGCCGGCCGCCATCTGGGGCGACGGCGAGCCCGAGGGCGTCCGCCAGCGCGCCGCGGAGGAGATGAAGAACACCGCCCGCCTGGCCGCGAAGCTCGGCGTGGACACCGTGATCGGCTTCACCGGCTCGAGCATCTGGAAGTACGTCGCGATGTTCCCGCCGGTCAGCCAGGAGCTGATCGACGCCGGGTACCAGGACTTCGCGGACCGCTGGAACCCGATCCTCGACGTGTTCGACGAGGTCGGCGTCCGCTTCGCCCACGAGGTCCACCCGAGCGAGATCGCCTACGACTACTGGACCACCCACGCGACGCTGGAGGCCATCGGCCACCGCGAGGCGTTCGGGCTGAACTGGGACCCCAGCCACTTCGTCTGGCAGGACCTGGACCCGGTCGGGTTCATCTGGGACTTCAAGGACCGGATCTACCACGTGGACTGCAAGGACACCCGCAAGCGGATGGGCAACGGCCGCAACGGCCGCCTCGGCAGCCACCTGCCCTGGGCCGACGGCCGCCGCGGCTGGGACTTCGTGTCCACCGGCCACGGCGACGTGCCGTGGGAGGACTCGTTCCGGATGCTCAACCAGATCGGCTACGACGGCCCGATCAGCGTGGAGTGGGAGGACGCCGGCATGGACCGCCTGGTCGGCGCGGAGGAGGCGCTGGCCTTCGTCCGCCGCCTGGCCTTCGACGCCCCCGACGCCGCCTTCGACGCGGCCTTCGCCACCAAGGACTGACGCCCGGCCCGCCCCGACCCCGCCTCGTCGAGATCGCGACGGCGCGGGGTCAGGGCGGCGGAGGACCGCGCAGCAGCGCGGCCTCGACGTTCCTCAGTAGCGGGGCGGGGCCTTGCGGGCGGGGCGGGGGCGACGCTCGCGGTCGGCGCCGGCGCCGGCCTCCTCGCCCCCGGTGGCGAAGCCGCGGTCCCGGCGGACCTGGACCTTGCGACCCTTCACCCGGGTCTGCTGCAGGGCGTGGATGACGTCGGTGGCCGCCTCGTCGGGCACGTCCACCAGCGAGAACCGCTCGGTGATGACGATGGGGCCGATGTCCTTGCCGCTCAGCTCGGACTCGTTGGCGATGGCACCCACCAGGTCCTGCGGACGCATGCCACCCACCCGGCCCGAGCTGACGAACAGCCGGGTGCGGCCGGGGCCGGGGCCCGCGTCGCGCGCGCCGTCACGCGGGGGACCGGAGCGACCGCCGCCGTCGGCCCCGCCGCCGTAGCCACCGCCCGTGCCACCGCCGTAGCCGCCACCGGGCGGGCGCCCGCCCTCGCGGCCGCCGCCGGACCCGGCCCGGACCAGGGGGATGTCCTGCTCGTCGACCGCGCCCGTCCTGGCCTGGTGGGCCAGGGCGATCGCGGCCAGCATGATCGTCTCCCGGTCGGTGCCGGCGGGGGCCTCGGCCAGCACCAGCCCCTCGACGGACGCGAAGTCGGCCAGGTCGTCCCGGCCCATCGCCTCGCGCAGCGCCTCCACGGTGCTCTCGAGCCGGATGGCCCGCAGGTCGGCGACGCTGGGCAGCGGCTCGATCGAGATCTTCCGGCCCGTGATGCGCTCCACCGACTGCAGCAGCCGCTGCTCCCGGGGGCCGGCCAGCGTGATGGCGACGCCCTCCCGGTCGCCGCGGCCGACCCGGCCGATGCGGTGCACGTAGGACTCCGCCGCGGACGGCACGTCGAAGTTGACGACGTGGGTCAGGTGGTCGATGTCCAGGCCGCGCGCGGCCACGTCGGTGGCCACGAGAAGCTCGGCCGCCTGCGAGCGGAGCCGGTTCATCACCCGGTCGCGCTGGTCCTGGGTCATGCCGCCGTGCAGCGCCTCGGCGCGGTAGCCACGACCGGACAGCGTCTCGGTGAGGGTCTCGACCTCGGCGCGGGTGCGGCAGAACACGATGGTCGCCACCGGCTGCTCGACGTCCAGCACCCGGCCCAGGGCCGCGGTCTTGTGGGCACGGTCCACCAGGTAGGCGACCTGACGGACCTGCGGCGCCTCACCGGCCACCTGCTGGGCGCGGGCGATGGTGATGCGGACGGGGTCGACCAGGTGCTTGCGGGTGATGGAGTCCAGGCGCCGCGGCATGGTCGCGGAGAACAGGACCGTCTGCCGGTCGGTGCCGCAGGCGTCGAGGATCGTCTCGAGCTCCTCGGCGAAGCCCATGTCGAGCATCTCGTCGGCCTCGTCCAGGACGACGACCTCGACGCCGGCCAGCTTGAGGCTGCGGCGCTGGATCAGGTCGACGGCCCGGCCGGGGGTGGCCACGACCACGTCGACGCCGCGCTCCAGCTCGCGGACCTGCCGGATGACCGGCTGGCCGCCGTACACCGGCAGCGTGCGCACGCCGAGCTGCTTGCCGTACTTGTGCAGCGCTTCGGACACCTGCATGCAGAGCTCGCGCGTCGGCACCAGGATCAGCCCGGCCGGGGCGCCGGAGCGGCTGCCGGTGCGGCCACCCTCACGGATCCGCTGCAGCAGGGGCAGCGCGAACGCGGCCGTCTTGCCGGTGCCGGTGGCGGCCTGCCCCAGCAGGTCGGTGCCGGTGAGCAGGTGGGGGATGGCCTCGGACTGGATCGGGGTGGGCTCCTCGTAGCCGAGGGCCTCGAGGGCGTCGAGCAGCTCGTCGCGCAGGCCGAGCTCGGCGAAACCGGTCGCCGCGGGGATGGTGTCGGTGGGGCCGTCCGGCGTGCCGGTGGAGCCGTCTTCAGAGGTCGTCACGGCCCTAGTGTCCCGCGACTCGGGGGTCCGGGGGAACGGCGAGCCGCGCGCGCAGGTCGAGCTTGTCGGTCTTGCCCGTCCCGCCGCGGGGCAGCGCGTCCACCCAGCGCAACGCGCTGGGCACCGCCGCGGTCCCCAGCCGCTCCCTCACCCAGGCCCTGACCTGGGCGTCCGTGGGTCGCTCGTGGCCCTCGGCGAGGACGAGGAACACCGCGACCGTCTCGCCGCTGCGGGGGTCCGGCGCCGCCACGCAGGCCGCCTCGGCCAGCGCCGGGTGCTCGTCGAGGACCCGTTCGACCTCGGCGGAGTACACCTTGGTGCCCGCCCGGTTGACCAAGTCCTTGACCCGGTCCAGGAGCCGCAGCACCGGGCCGTCGGGCCCACCGGGCTCCAGCACGCCGACGTCGCCGGTCCGCAGCGCACCGGCGACGACGGCGGCCGTCGTGGCGTCGGGGTCACCGGCGTACCCGGTCGTCACCAGCGCCGAGCGCAGCCACACCTCGCCGGGCTCGCCGTCGGGCCGTAGCGCCTGCTGCGCGTCGCGGACCTCGACCTCGACGACCTCCAGCGCCCGGCCCGCGGTGCCGGCGTGGGTCCACAGGTCCGCCCCGCGCAGCACGGTGGCGGGGGAGTGGGTCTCCGACAGCCCGTACACGTTGAGCAGCTCGGTGCCCGGCAGCCGCTGCGCCAGGCCGTCACGCAGGGCGTCGGGGAACGGGGACCCCCCGGCCCCGGCCAGGCGCAGCCGGGGCAGGGCCGCGGCGCGCAGTCCCGGCTCCCGCAGCGCCAGCAGCCACCAGGACGGGACCGCGTAGGCCCACGCCACGTCGAACGCCGCCAGCTGCTCGACCCAGGTCCGCGGGCTGCCGGTGGGCAGCATCACCAGCCGGACCCCGGACAGCAGGGCCGGGATCACGTGGGCGTGCATGGCGCTGATGTAGCCCAGGGAGAACAGCACGCCCGACGACTCGCCCGGCTGCAGCCGCAGCAGGCGGTCGTAGGCGATCCCGGAGCTCACGCTCGCGCCGTGCACCACCTGGCTGGCCTTGGGGTGCCCGGTCGAGCCCGACGTGTGGACGACCTGGTAGGCGGTCGTCGCCGGGACCGGGGCGCGGGTGGCGCGCCAGCGGGCCCAGGCCCCGGGCCCGCCGCCCGCGGCGTCGTCGGCCCCGGCCCCGGCCCCGGCCCCGGTCCCGGCCCCGGTCGCGGCCCGACGGCCGGGCGACCCGACCGACCGCAGGTCCGCGAGGCCGTCGGCGGCGCGCGCCGCCTGCTCGGCGTGCGCGTCGTCGTGCAGCAGCAGCCGGCAGCCGGAGTGCTCGAGCTGGTAGCGCCACTGGGGGACGGCGAGGCGGGACGACAGCCCGACGGCCACGGCGCCGGCGGCCGCGCAGGCCAGCAGGGCGACGAGGTGGTCGCCGGAGTTGCCGGCCGCGATGCCGACCCCGTCACCGGGTCGCAGACCCTCCGCCTGCCACCGCCGGGCCGTGGCGGCGACGTCGTCGGCCAGCTCGGTGGTGGTCCGGCTCGCGCCGGTGGCCGCGTCGAGGACGGCGACCGCGCTCGGGTGCCGGTGCACAGCGAGGTCGAGCACGTCGAGGACGTCGTGGGGGCGCGGGTCGCCGTAGGACAGGACGTCGCCGCCCAGCCACGGTCGCCGCACCACCGTGAGCCGGTCCCGGTCGTAGCCCAGGTGCTCCCCGCTGCTCATCGGGTGATCGTGGCACCCGGCCGGGCGAACGTGCTCACGGGTGGGTCAAGCCGGCGGCTCCCCTGCCGACATGACCTGGGTGGACAGGCACGTGTCCCGCACCGGGACAGGTGCGGCCGAGCGGGCCCCGGACCTCCCGCGTGCGGGGATGGACCTGGGTGGGCTCGTCGTGCGCCCGCGCGAGCCGCAGCGCCGGGCCGACACCGACGCCCTGACGGGGCTGCCCGGTCGCCGGTCGCTCGAGCAGGCCATGGCCGACACCCTGCTGCGGGCCAGGCCCGACAAGCACGGCGTCGGTCTGGTGGTGTGCGGCGTGGACCGGTTCAGCACCATCAACTACCGGCTGGGTCGCGACGGCGGGGACGAGGTGCTGCGGCAGACCGCCCGGCGGATCTCCGCCGCGGTCACGGGGCGTGGCGTCGTGCACCGGCTGGGCGGCGACGAGTTCGCCGTGCTGATCCCCGAGCTGCGGCACCCGGGCGACCTGCGGGCCGTGGCGGCCACCATGCTGCGCGAGGCCCGGCGGCCGTTGACGGTGGCCTGCACCCGGGCGGCGCTGCTCGACCGGGGGCCGGCGGTCCCGGTCGGGGGTGGTGGCCCCGCCGAGCCGCTGGAGCAGGAGACGGTCGCGGCCACGCTCAGCATCGGGGTGGCGTCGGTCGGCTGGGACGGGGCCAGCCGTGACCTGATGCGGGAGGCCGACCTGGCCCTGCACCGCGCCAAGGACAACGGTCGCGACCGGGTGGTCGTGTTCGACGAGAGGATCCGAGCCGGCGCCGACGCCGCGGTGGAGTCCGAACGACGGCTGCGTCGCGCGCTCGCCGAGGGCAGGCTGCGGCTGTACCTGCAGCCCGTGGTCGACCTCGGCACCGGTGAGCAGGTGAGCAGCGAGGGCCTGATGCGCCTGGTGGACGGACGCGGCAGCGTGCGGCTGCCCGGCAGCTTCATGGACGTGGCGGAGGACCGGGGGCTGGTCTCGGAGATCGACCGGTGGGGGATCGCCCGGGCCACGGAGCTGCTGGCGCTCGACGCCGCCCCGGCGATCGCGGTCAACCTGTCGGCCCGCAGCTTCGACCGGATCGACGTCGCCGGCCGGGTGGCCGCGGCGCTGGAGGAGCGCGGCCTGGACCCGGCCCGGCTGCACCTGGAGGTCACCGAGAGCAGCCTCGCGCTGTCGCAGTCGGCCGCCGTGGCCGCCCTCACCTCGCTGCGGGAGTACGGCTGCCACGTGTCAATCGACGACTTCGGGACGGGGTACTCCTCCTTGGCGTACCTGTCGACCTACCCCGCGGACGCGCTCAAGATCGACCGGGGCTTCGTCGCGGGTCTGGGGCGCACGTCGCGGGAGGACGCCGTCGTGCAGGCCGTCATCACGCTGGGCCACGCGCACGGCATGACCGTGGTGGCCGAGGGCGTCGAACGTCAGGAGCAGGCGCGGATGCTCCTGCAGATGGGCTGCGACCAGGCCCAGGGCTGGTACTTCGGTCGGCCGCAGGACCCCGCCGCCGGTCGGGTGCTGCCGCCGCCGGGGACGCCCACGGCCTAGGCTGCGGGCGATGACGACGTCGTCCGACCTGCACGAGGCCCTCCGCGTCCCGCCCGGCACCCGACCGGACCTGGCGGGCCTGGATCCCCGCGCCACCCCCTGCTTCGACGGCGGCAAGGCCGACGGCAGGTCGGCCCTGTCCGACCGGGCCGAGGACCTGCGCGAGCTGCAGGAACGGCTGTACGCCGAGGCCCGGGCGGGGACGGGGCAGCGGGCCGTGCTGCTCGTCCTGCAGGGGATGGACACCTCGGGCAAGGGTGGCATCGTCCGCCACGTGGTCGGGGAGGTCGGGGCCCAGGGGGCCACCGTCACCGGGTTCGGCGTGCCCACCGAGGCCGAGCGGGGACAGCACTACCTGCAGCGCATCCGCGAGGCGCTGCCCCGGCCCGGGATGATCGGGGTGTTCGACCGGTCCCACTACGAGGACGTGGTGGTCGTGCGGGTGGAGGAGCTCGTCACCCCCGAGGTCTGGACGCCGCGCTTCGCCGAGATCGTCGACTTCGAGGCGGAGGTCGCCGCCGCCGGGACCAGCGTGGTCAAGGTGTTCCTGCACATCGGTCACGACGAGCAGGGCGAGCGGCTCTCGGAGCGGCTCGACCGCCCCGAGAAGCACTGGAAGTACGACCCGGCCGACGTGGACGCCCGGCTGCGCTGGGACGACTACCAGCACGCCTGGGCGGACGCGATCGAGCGCACCGGTACCGACGAGGCGCCCTGGTTCGTCGTCCCCGCCGACCGCAAGTGGTACGCGCGCTGGGCGGTGGCTCACCTGCTCCTGGGGACCCTGCAGGAGCTGGACCCGAGCTGGCCGACGGCGGACTTCGACGTGGCGCACGAGCGGGCCCGGCTGGTGGCCACGAGCCGGGACGACTGAGGGTCAGCGCACGGGGCCCATCGGAGACAGCAGAGGACCCGCCGCACCGGGTGGGTGCGACGGGTCCTGCCGCGCAGAACTCCGCTGGCTCTCTGCGAGGAGCCTGCCCCATGTCCGTGGGGCCCGGTCGAGGCTGCGGCATCCCTCCGCCGCCCCGACCGGTGATCAGGAGCCGACTCAGCTGGTCGGCATCAGGACGCCGTCGATCAGGTAGACCGTGGCGTTGGCGGTGGTGACGCCGCCGCAGATCACGTTGGCGCCGTTGACGGTCAGCATCTCGGGCTCGCCGGCGATCTCGACGGTGCCGCCCTGGACGGTGGTCTGGGTGGTGCCGGCGAGGTCGGCGGGAGCGATCTGGCCGGGGACCACGTGGTAGGTCAGGATCGAGCTGAGCAGCTCGGCGTCGGTGCCCAGGGTCTCCAGGGTGGCCGCGTCGACGTCGGCCGCGAAGGCCTCGTCGACCGGGGCGAAGACCGTGAACTCGTCACCGTTGAGCGTGTCGACCAGGTCGACCTCCGGGTTGAGCTGGCCGGAGACCGCAGCGGTCAGGGTGGTGAGGATCGGGTTGTTGCTGGCGGCCACCGCGACCGGGTCGTCGCTCATGCCCTCGACGGAGCCCTCGCCGTCCGGCACCGCGGTGGCGAAGTCGGCGCAGCCGGGGCCGACGGGGCCGGCCATGGCCATGTCGTCGGTGGACTCGGCGTCCATGGGCTCCTCGGAGTCCATCGGCTCCTCGGACTCCATGGGCTCCATGGCCTCCTCGGTGGCGGTGTCGGCCGCCGCGCCGGCGTCGTCGGTGGTCTCCTCGGCGGCACCGCCGCAGGCGGCGAGGACGAGGGCTGCGGTGATGGCGACGGGGGCGAGGCGCAGGTGACGCTTCATGGTGATCTCCTCGGGTTCGTGCCCCGGGATCTCCGGGGCGGTGTCTCTGGGTGGTGCGGTCTGGGTCTGCTTCCGCAGCTGCTCGTGGTTCCCGAGCTGCTGGGGGTTCGGAGCGGTGGTGCGGGTGGATGGGTGGGGATCGGGGTGGCCTATGTGACGGTCACCACAACGGAGTGCCAGCCGGAGGAGCCGTCGGGCGCGATCTCGGCCCGCTCGTCGGTCTGGACCTCGCCGTCGGCGTCCGTGGCCCGCACGCGCAGGGTGTGCTGACCGGGCTCGGCGGCCCACTCGTAGCGCCACTGCCGCCACGTCGTGGGGCCGGGCACCTCACCCAGCTCGGCGGGCTGCCAGTCGCCGTCGTCGACCTGGACCTCCACGACGTCGATCCCGACGCCGGGGTGCCAGGCGGTGCCGGCGACGACGACCGGCCCGGTGGCCAGCTGCTCGAACGACGCCGGGAGCTCGATGCGGGACGCGACCTTGACCGGCGCCTCGGCCGCGTAGCCCCGCGGGGTCCAGTAGGCCTCGTCCTCGGTGAACGTCGTCACCTCGAGGTCCACGACCCACTTGGTGGCCGACACGTAGCCGTACAGGCCGGGGACGACCATCCGGACCGGGAAGCCGTGCTCGAACGGGAGCGGCTCGCCGTTCATGGCGAACGCGAGCAGCGGGTCGTCGGTGTCGAGCAGGGCGGCCAGCGGGGTGGAGGCGGTCCAGCCGTCGACCGACGTGGACAGCAGCATGTCGGCCCTCGGGTCGACCCCGGCCTCGGCCAGCACGTCGGCGAGGCGGATGCCGCGCCAGACGGCGTTGCCGGCCAGGTCGCCGCCGACGGGGTTGGACACGCAGACCAGGGTGATCTCGCGGTCGACGACCTCGAAGCGGGTCGTCAGCGCGGCCCAGTCCAGCTCCAGCGGCCGCTCGACCAGGCCGTGGACGCGCACCACCCAGTCCTCGGCCGGGACCTGCGGGACCGTCAGCGCGGTGTCCACGCGGTAGAAGTCGGCGTTGGGGGTCCGGAAGGGCGCGCCGTCGACCAGCTGCGCCCCCGTGGGGGCGTCCGGCAGCGTGTTGGACGCGGCCGGCAGCGCCAGCCCGTCCCGGGAGGCGGTGGCGTCGCGCAGCGTGCCGCCGACGACGCGGCCCACGGCCACCAGCCCGGCCGAGGCGGCCGCGCCGGCGCCGACGAGACCGAGGAACAGCCGACGCGACGCCGCGGGGCGGGGCCGGGCCGCGGGGGCCACACCGTCGCCCTGCTCGCTCGCTCGGTCCTCGGTCGCGCCCGGGCTGCGGGTGCCGCTCAGGCCGACCAGGCGGACGAAGACGACGGCGCCGACCACGGTGCCGACCAGCAGCGGCAGCAGGTCGACCACGGACGACCCCGGCGAGGCCAGGACCGCGGCGGCGGCCGCCAGGACCAGCAGCACCGGTGCCGCCACGCCGACGGCGAGGCGTCGGGTGGCCAGCACGCCCGAGACCGCCGCGACGACCGCCAGGACGACGCCGATCCCGACGAACAGGACCAGCTTGTCGTAGCTGCCGAAGGTCTCGATCGCGAACGAGGTCAGCACCGGCGGGGACAACCGGACGACGGTGTCCCCGACGGCGAGGAACGGCTCCGAGCCGCGACCGACCACTGCGGACAGCGCCGAGGCGGTCCCGAGCAGCAGGGCGGCGGAGACGACTCCGGCGAGGGCGCCCCGGGACGCGGTGTGGGAGGTGGTGGTCACGAACCAGGTCCGTCGCCACGGGGACGGCGGATTGGTGGGGGGTTGCGGCCGGCTGGCAGTCTCACCCGCATGGCGGACCTGCACCTGCTCGTCACGCGGCCCGATGTGCCCGGCGCCGACGACGTGCGCCGGGCGGCCGCCGGGCTGGGTGCCCGGACCACCTGGCTGCCGAGGGCCCCCGGCCGTCAGGAGCCCGATCCGGCGGCCCTGCGTGCGGCGCTGGTCGACGCGGACGCGGTCCTGGCCCAAGGCGCTGACCCGCTGGACGCCGAGGCGCTGGCCGGGGCCCCGCGGCTGCGGGTGGCGGCCCTGGCGGCGGTCGGGGTGGACCAGGTCGACCTGGCCGCGGCCCGTCGTCACGGCGTGCGCGTCACCAACACCCCCGGCGTGCTGGCCGAGACCACGGCCGACACGGCGTTCTCGCTCGTCCTGATGGCCCGGCGCGGCCTGGTCCAGGCCTCCGACACCATGCGCGCGGGCGGCTGGACGGGGTTCTCGCCCACGGCCTTCCTCGGTCACGACGTGGCCGGGGCGAGCCTCGGGGTGGTCGGCTACGGCGAGATCGGCCGGGCGGTGGCCCGACGGGCGCACGGGTTCGGGATGACGGTGCGGCACCTGCGGCGCGGTTCCGCCCCGGCCGACGGGCTTTCGCAACCGGTGGGCTGGGAGGAGCTGCTGCGCGCCAGCGACGTGGTCGTGCTGGCCGTGCCCCTCACCGCGCAGACCCGGCACATGGTCGACGCCGAGGCACTGGCCCTGATGCGGCCCGACGCGACGCTGGTCAACATCGGCCGCGGTCCGCTCGTGGTCGAGGCCGACCTGCTCGCGGCCCTGCGGGAGGGGCGGCTGCACTCGGCGGGCCTCGACGTCTTCGACGGCGAGCCCCGCAGCGACCCCGACGACGAGGTCATGCGCACGCCGGGCCTGGTGGTGCTGCCCCACGTCGGGTCGGCCAGCCACGCGACCCGTCGGGCCATGACGCGGCTGGCGCTGCGCAACCTCGTCGCGGTGCTCCGCGGCGAGGAGCCGCCGACCCCCGTGCTCTGACGTGGACCGGTCAAGGCGAGGGCGTCGCGTGCCGATGGGACGCAGGTGAGCACGTCGTCCTGCGCGCCAGGCCCCGCGAGCCGGGCGGACGCCGTCGCCGCGGCCGCCGCGGACGTCCTGCGCGAGACCGCGGGGGACGACCTCCTGACCCAGCTGTGCCGCCAGGCCTGGCGGCTGGCGGGCGGGGACCGCGCCGTCGTCGCGGTGCCCGACGGGGGCGAGTTCGTCGTGGCCGCCGCGGACGGGTCGCGGCCCATCCCGCGCGGGGCCCGGGGGGCCGGCTCGCGGGTCCCCGTGGCGGGGACGGTGGCCGGGGTGGTGCTCCGCTCCGGCGAGCCCGCGCTGGTGCCCGACACCGCCGGCCACCCGTTGGGCGCCCTGCCGATCAACGGGGCCGAGGGGATCAGGGGGTCCCTGGTCGTGCCGTTGCGCGACAGCCGCGACCGCGTCATCGGGGTGCTGTCGGTCTTCGCGTCGGCGCCCGGTGCGGTGGACGAGCACGGCCTCGCCCGGCTGCAGGAGCTGGTCCGGCTGCTGTCGGTCGACGGGTTCCGCCTCCCCCTCGCGCTGTCGGAGGCCGCGGCCCGCACCAGCGCCGACGGCGAGCAGCTGTACCGGGCGGTGCTGGAGTCGCTGGGCGAGGGGGTCGTCGTCCACGGCCGGGAGGGGCAGGTGCTGCTGCACAACCAGGTGGCCGCCGACGTCCTCGGCCTGACGCCGGCGGAGCTCGCCGGTCGGGCGCTGCTGGACCCGCGCTGGCACATGCTCGAGGTGGACGGGACCCGGCTGGCGGCGGAGGACTACCCGGCCGCCCGAGCCCTGCGCGCCGGCGTCGGCGAGCGCGGTCGGCTGCTGCTGCTGCGCCGGCCCGACGGGCAGGAGCGGGTCGTGTCGGTGACGAGCCTGCCCCGCAAGGACGCGGCCGGTCGGACCTTCTCCGCGGTGGTGTCGTTCTCCGACGTCACCGACCAGCACCGGCTCGCCGAACGCTCGCACGAGCAGGCCCGGCGGCTGGCCGCGGCGATGCAGCTGGCCGACCTGGCGACGTGGGAGACGACCCTGGGCACGGACGACTGGGAGTTCTCCGACGCCCTGCGCGCCGTGTTCGGGCTGCCCGCGTCGACGCACCTGGACGAGTCGGTGCTCCGGCGGTGCTTCGGCGAGGCCACCTGGGCGCACCTGTACGAGGTGTGGGCCCAGGTCCTCGGCGACCGGCAGCCCCGGCAGGTGACCGCCGAGGTGGTGATGCCCGACGGCAGCGCCCGCCGCACGGTCGTGGTGTGGCTCGACCTGACCTGCGACGACGAGGGCGTCCCGGTCAAGCAGTGGGGTGTCGTCCAGGACGTGACCGAGCGGGTGGAGGCGGTCCGGACCCTGGCGGAGAACGAGGAGGTGTTCCGGCTCACCTTCGACCGGGCCCCGATCGGCATGCTCATGCTGGACCTCGTCGACCCCGGCCGGGTGCTCCGCTCCAACGGCAGCTTCCGCGCGATGACGCGCCGCCCCGGTCGGGACGACACCGACGACCCGCTGACGATGGCCGACTGGACGGCCCAGTCCGACCTGCCCCGGTGCCTGGACCTGATGCGCGCGTTCCAGCGGGGCGAGGTCGAGCAGGACGGGTTCGAGATGACCTGCGTCCGTCCCGACGGGAGCACCTTCGAGGCCCTGGTCACGATGGCGATGGCCCGGGACGGCCAGGGTCGCCCGCTGCACGTCGTGGCTCACGTGCTGGACGTCAGCGAACGCCTGGCCCAGGGGCGCGAGCTGGAGCGGCTGGCCCTGACCGACGGTCTCACCGGCCTGGCGAACCGTCGCGCCATGGAGCAGCGCCTGACGCAGGCGCTGGCCGAGCAGCCCGCCCGCGGCGGACTGGTGGGCCTGGTGCTGCTGGACCTGGACCACTTCAAGGTCGTCAACGACAGCCTGGGCCACGCCACCGGGGACGCGCTGCTGGTGGAGGTCGCCGGACGGCTGCGCTCGACGGTGCGGGCCTGCACCACCGTCGCCCGGCTCGGTGGCGACGAGTTCGTGGCCGTCGTCGACGACGCCCGCTCCTTCGCCGACGTCGAGGCGGTGGCGGAACGGCTGCTGGCCTGCCTGCGCGAGCCGTTCCGGGTGGGTTCGGGCCGGATGGTGGCCACGGCGAGCCTGGGGCTGGCCGTCAGCGACGGCGGCGGCTCGCCCGCGGAGCTGCTGCGGGAGGCGGACCTGGCCCTGTACCGGGCCAAGGCCACGGGGCGCGACCGGCTGGTCCGCTTCGACGCCGAGCTGCGCACCCGCGCCGACGCCCGGCTGCAGACCGAGTCGATGCTGCGCCAGGCGCTGGCGGAGGACCGGCTGGAGCTGCACCTGCAGCCCGTCGTCGACCTCGCCGACGGGCGCCCCGCCGGGGCCGAGGCGCTGGTCCGCATCCGCCACCCCGGGCGGGGGCTGGTGCCGCCGGGCGAGTTCATCTCCGTCGCGGAGGAGTGCGGCCTCATCACCGAGGTCGACACCTGGGTGCTCCGGCGAGCGGTCGAGCTCCTGGCGGTCTCGCCCGGGCTGCAGCTGTCGATCAACGCCTCGGCCCGCACGCTGGAGAGCGGCACGCTGCCGCAGCGGGTGGCGGACCTGCTGGCCCGGCACGACGTGGCCCCGGGCCGGCTGCACCTGGAGATCACCGAGACCAGCCTGCTGGGCGAGGGCACGGTCGTCGCGGACGTCATCCGGCGGCTGCGCGCCACCGGCTGCCAGGTGGGCCTGGACGACTTCGGCACCGGCTACTCGGCGCTGTCGTACCTGCAGGCGCTGGAGCTGGACTTCCTCAAGATCGACCGCTCGTTCATCGGCCACCTGGGGGAGGGGCCCCGGCACGACGCCGTCGTCAAGGCGGTGGTCGACCTGGCGCACGCCCACCGCCTGGACGTGGTCGCCGAGGGGGTCGAGACGGAGCAGCAGCGGCAGCTGCTGCGCGCCATGGGCTGCGACCGCGCCCAGGGCTGGCTGTTCGGTCGACCGGCCGCGCCGTGACGGGCCCACCGCGGCGCCAGGACGTCCCCCGCACCTCCGCCGGGGGCGGGAAGAGGTGCGGGGGACGACAGGGGTCCGTCGTCCGGGTGGCGGCGGATTGGGCGTACGGGATGATCACCCCCGTGACGAGCAGACCTCGCGTCCCCGCCGGGACGTCCAATCCGTCGCAGGGGTGGTGACGAACCATGGTGGAACCCCCTCTCGGCAGCAGCCGGCAGACCGGCGACGAGCACCCCGACCGTGAGCGGGGCGAGCAGGACGGAGACCTCGTGCAGCCTGTGCCGCAGCCCGACGGCCGTCCGCTCCGTGTCGCCGACCCCGAGGAGCAGGCCCGCCTGCGCGCCCTGGTCCAGCAGGTCGCCCGGGGTGACGAGGCGGCCTACGAGGAGCTCTACGACCGGTTGTCGGCCACCGTCTACGGCGTCTGCCGCCGGGTGCTCCGTGACCCCTCGGAGTCCGAGGAGGTCGCCCAGGAGGTGCTCCTGGAGATCTGGCGGACAGCCTCGCGCTACGACCCGGCCCGGGCCGGGGTCCGTTCGTGGGCCGTGATGATCGCCCACTCCCGGGCCGTGGACCGGGTCCGCTCCAGCGAGCGACGTCGGGCCCGGGAGGAGGCCACGGCGCTGCCGGAGCCGCCCGCGGTCGACGAGGTGTCCGACGCCGCGGTCTCCGCGTTCGAGGTCCGCCGGGTCCGCCGCGCGATGACCGGCCTCACCGACGTGCAGCGCGAGTCGGTCCGCCTGGCGTTCTACGGCGGTCACACCCACCGCGAGGTGGCGGCCCTGCTCGGGGTCCCCCTGGGGACCGTCAAGACCCGGATCCGCGACGGTCTGACCCGGCTCAGGTCCCAGCTGGGGCCGGAGCTCGACCCGGCCCTGGACGACCTGCCCGGGGTCGTGGACCCCGGGCGGCGGGGCGGGTCACCATGACCCGGGCGACGGGCCCACGCCCGGCACCGGCAGCACGCAGCGCACCAGCACGGATCGACGCAACGACCACAACGACGGAGCCGGGGGCGGCAGGACGGAGGAAAGTCCCATGAGACCTGACGCCCACACCCTGGTGGCCGCGTACGCCGCCGGCGCCCTGGAGGAGTCCGAGCGCGCCGACGTGCAGTCGCACCTGGCGGACTGCGAGGTGTGCCGCGACGACCTGCGCGGCTTCCGCGAGACCCTCGCGGTGCTCGCCGAGGCCACGGCGGAGGCGCCACCCGCCCGGATGCGCGAGGCCGTGCTGGCCCGGGCCCGGCTGACCCCGCAGCTCCCGCCGCTGGCCCCGGCCGCGACCGAGCACCCGCGTGCCGCCGGGGAGACCGGCGACCCCGGGGAGCGCCCCGACGCGGGCGCCCCCGGCACGGCCCCGTCGGGGCGTCGTCCCACCACGACGACGCTGTTCGCCCTGGCGGCGAGCGCGCTGACCGTGGTCGCGCTGGCGGCCGGTGCCTGGGGCATCAGCTCGGCCGACCGGCTCGGCGAGGTCCGGGCCCAGCAGGAGTCGGTGCAGCGGGTGCTGGCCGCCGGCGACGTGGAGACGGTGAGCGGCAGGCCGCAGCTGGCGGGCGGTGTGCAGGGCGACGACGTGACCGTGCTGGCCAGCCGGTCCGCCGACGCCGCCCTGCTGCTGCCGGCGGGTCTGCCCGTCGCCCCCGAGGGCTCCACCTGGCAGGCGTGGACGGTCTCGGGCGAGGACGCCGTGTCGGCCGGGGTCTTCGTCGTCGCCGACGGCGACCCCGTGGCGCTGACGGGTGGGGTGAGCGGGGTCGACGCCGTGGCCGTCACCCTGGAGCCGGCCGGCGGGTCGGAGACCCCGACGACCGACCCGGTCCTGGTGGTCCCGCTGGTGTGACGGGTCCGGGGCGGGCGAGCGCCGACAGCGGCACCGTGACCACGGCGACCCCCGCGTAGTAGTTGTCCGCCCCCGGTACGAGGGAGCCGGTCCCGGTCTGCCACGGCTCGGCCACGTCCACGACGGTGAGGTCGCTCCGCCCGCCCGCACCCAGGTCCACCGTCGCCGACCAGCGGGCGCCGGTGCGCTCGTCGGGCAGCCAGGCCGCGGCCTCCGCCCCGAACCCCGCCCCCGTCGCCGCGTCGCCCGCCCACAGCCCCGCGTCCGTGGCCCGCGGGCTGCCGGTGACGGGCTCGACCCACCGCACCGCGGGCCCCGCGACGGAGATCCCCGTCAGCGCCGTCGCCGTGGCGGCCGAGCCGAAGGCGTCGGTGGAGCCGTCCGCGCCCACCGTCAGCACGGCCCGGGTCACCGTCGACCCGCCGGCCAGGGCGAGCGACAGCGGGGTGGCGACGGGGGCGGAGGGCGGGACGACCGTCGCCGCCGCCCCGACCACCGTGGACGCGGTCCCGCTGACCCGCGCCTGCAGCTCCAGCAGCGGGGCGCTGCCCCGGACCACGAGGGACGCGACGTCGTGGGCGTGGTCCCAGCCGCCTCGCCAGGCGGACGTGGCGCCGCGCGGCGGGGCGGCGGTGTCGAGGTCGGCGGCGTGCCCGCGAGAGCGGGCCAGCCAGCGCAGGTGCAGGTCGTCCGCGCGCTCCTGCACCCGTCGCAGGTCGGCCTCGACCTGCTCCCGGCGCAGCGCCTCGCCGCCGTCCAGCCCCGCGACCGGGTCCATCGCCAGCGCGCGGGCGGTGACGGCGTGCTCGTCGCGGCGGCGTCGCAGCCCGAGCGCCTCCCGGTCCAGGGCGTCGGCCTCGGCCTGCAGGCCCGACAGCGTCCCCGCCCAGCCCTCGAGGGCGTCGCCCGCCTGCTCCAGCGACCGTCCCAGCTCCCCGGCCCCGGCCACGACCCGCCCTACGTGACCGGCGACGGCGTGCGCCACCGCGTCGCGCCAGGCCACCGGCTCCCACCCGGCCGCCGCCACCGCCCCGCCGGCGCAACCCGTCGCCAGCTCGCGCAGCCCGCCCACGAGGGCCCGCAGCCGGGGCACGTCCCCGGGGCAGGGGTCCCGCTCCAGCGCCAGCATGCGGCGCTCCGCCGTGGCCTGCACGGGCCGGTCACCGGCGCTCACGAGGCGTCTCCCGCGGGCCCGCGGACGCAGACCAGGCCGCTCACCCGTCCCTCGCAGGACTCGTAGGCGGTGCGGGCCTGCTGCACCGCCAGCCCCAGGCCGACGGCGTCGTCACCCAGCACCGAGGCCGTCGCACCCCACTGGCGCACCAGGTCCGACAGCGCGTCCAGCACGGCGTCGGCCCCGACGGCGAGCCCTCCCAGCCCGGCCAGGGCGTGCACGCCCCGGCCGGCGTCCTGCACGGCGTCCGCGGTCCGGCGCAACCGCTCGCACAGCTCGTCCAGCTCCGCGGTGTCGACCGCGAGCACCCCACCCGGTCCCGTCCCCACCCCTGTCCTCCGCCCCGCGGTCCGCCCCGCCGACCGCTGTCCCTGGCCCCGACGGTAGGCCGGTCCGGCCTCGCCCGTCCGGCGTCGTCCACAGGCCTGCCCGGCCGGACTAGGATTCGATCGGGTGCTCCTACCAACTACCGAGGGGAAGACGACGATGTCATCCCGACCGACCGCCGCACCGGCCGACCAGCTCACCGTGCGCCGCTCCAACCTGAGCCTGGTCCTCAGCCACCTGCGAGACGCCGGTCCCCGCTCCCGCGCCCGGATCGCCTCCGACACGGGCCTGAACAAGGCGACGGTGTCCAGCCTGGTCGCCGAGCTCATCGAGCGCGGTCTGGTGGGCGAGGGCGAGGTGCAACGGGTCGGCAGCGTCGGCCGGCCGGGGCAGACCGTCGAGCTCGCCCCCGCGGGGGTCGTGGGTGTCGGGGTCGAGGTCAACGCCGACTTCGTGGACGTCACGGCCCTCGACCTGACCCACCAGGTGGTGCTGTCGCGACGCACCCCGGCCGACATCCGCGCCCTGGGCGAGGAACGGTCCATCGGGCTGGTGGTGCGTTGCCTGGACGAGGCGCTCGTGGCGCTGGAGGCGACCGGCTGCACCGTGGTGGGGGTGACCGTGGCCGTGCCGGCCCTGGTGGACTCCCTGCGGGGCCGGATCGCGCTCGCCCCCAACCTGGGCTGGACCGACCTGGCGCTCGCCGCCCAGCTGGACGCGGCGCTGGCGTCCCACGACGTGCACGTCGCGGTCGACAACGACGCCAACCTGGGGGCCATCGCCGAGCACGCCGTCGGTGTCGGGCGCGACGTCGACGACCTGGTCTACCTGGCGGGCGAGGTCGGTGTCGGCTGCGGCGTCATCGTCGGCGGGCAGCTCGTGCGCGGTGCCAGCGGGTTCACCGGGGAGATCGGCCACGCGCCCCTCAACCACCGGCTCGAGGTCTGCGGCTGCGGCCGGACGGGCTGCTGGGAGACCCAGGTGGGTCTGGAGGTGCTCCTGACCGGCTGCTCCACGGGTCCGGACGACCCGGTGCTGGACTCCGACGCCGACATCGACGCGCGGCTGGAGGTCATCCTCGCCCGGGCCGCCGACGGTGACGTGGCGACCCTGGCCACGCTGGAACGGGTCGGCATCGCGCTGGGGCTGGGGGCCAGCGTCCTGGTCAACATCGTCAACCCGCGGGCGCTGGTGCTGGGGGGCTACTTCGCGGTGCTGGCCCAGCACCTGCGGCCCTACGTCGTGCGCACGCTGCTGGAGCGGGTCGTCGCCCCGGACGCCGGTGGGGTGGAGGTCCGCGCATCGCAGCTGGGCTTCACCGCGGCCAGTCGCGGGGGCGCCGTCGTCGCCCTGCAGGGGGTCTTCGCCGACCCGACCCGGGTCCCCGTCCAGGTCGGGGCCTGAGCGGCCTCAGCGGCCTCAGCGGCCTCAGCGGCCTCAGCGGCCTCAGCGGTCCGTCAGGACCCGGCCGACCAGCGCGTCCACCGGCACCACGCCGACCACCCGGCCGCGGGGGTCGGTGACGACCACCGGGTCGTAGCGGGTCCCGGGCTCCCGGCCCATGGCCCGGTGCAGCACCTCGGTGACCGTCTCGCTCGGGCGGGCCCGCAGCGACACCGGTGACACCCGGCGGGCCTCCGGCCCGGTGCGGGGGTCGGCCTGGACGAGGGACAGCGGGCGGCCGTCGGGCGGCGTCGTCGCCCCCAGGTGATCGGCGCGCGCCCCCGCCCCGCCGGATAGCCCGTCCGGGTGACCGCGTCGCACGGGCCGGCCCGTGCGACCCGACCGGCCCCGGCCCCCGGGGCCGGCGCCCGGGGCCGTGTCGGGTCGGGTCAGGCGGCCAGGCGGTCGACGACGGCCCGGAAGGCCCAGGGCAGCCGCTCGGCCGCCGGGACCAGGGCGCGGCGCAGGACCGGGTTCGCGGAGGCGCGCAGCAGGCCCTCGGTGAGCACGCGGTAGTCCCGGCTGGCGGCCTGCCACCGGCGGTCGTAGCCGGCCGCGTCGTCGGCGAGGACGCAGGCGACGGCCTCCCGGGCCGTGGCCAGGCCCACCGCGATGCCCTCGCCCGTGAGGGCGTCGACGTAGCCGGCCGCGTCCCCGGCCAGCAGGACCCGCCCGGCCCGGGCGCGTGCGGCGGCCTGCCGCAGCGGGCCGGCGCCACGGGTGCTGGAGGCGTGCTCGACGCCGTCCAGGCGGTCCAGCAGCCCGGGGAACGCCCGCAGGTGCTCGTCCAGCCCGCCCGGTCGCGACGTCAGGACGGCCACCCCCACCACGTCGGGCGCGACCGGGGTGACGTAGGCCTCGGCGTCGCGGGCCCAGAGCACGTCCACGTGCTCGCTCCAGGGGGCGGTCCGGTAGTGCCGACGCAGGCCGAACCGGGTGCCCCCGGGACCCGTCCGTCGGGGGGCGTCCAGGCCGAGGGCGCGTCGGGCGGGGGAGTGCAGGCCGTCCGCGGCGATGCACCAGCGGGCCCGCACCCCGGCCACGTCGACGCCCTCGTCGTCCTGGCGCGGAGCCCCGGCCCGGACGTGGACACGTCGGACCCCGACGGCCTCGGCGCGGGCCGTGAGGGCCTGGGCCAGCGTGGTGCGGCGCACACCCAGGCCGGGTCCGGCGGCGAAGTCGGCCGTGACGCAGTGCCCCGGTGACAGGTAGCGGATCCCTCGGAACGGCATGGCGTCCACGCCGGGCGTCAGGCCGACGCCGAGCCGTTCCAGGGACCGTCGGGCGCCCGGCATCAGGCCCTCCCCGCAGGCCTTGTCGGCCGGACCGGACCGCGGGTCGGCCACCAGCACCGACAACCCGGCTGCGGCCGCCTCGACGGCGGCGGCCAGACCCACCGGCCCCGCACCGAGGACGACGAGGTCCACGTCGGGCCTGCGCGCGGCGGGCCTGCGCGCGGCGGGCCTGCGCGCGGCGGGCCGGCCCATCGCGTGGCGGCTCACGGTCGCGGTCGGCGATCCGGCGCGGGCGGGCCCGCGAGCTCCGCCATCGCCTGCTCCTCGACCCGGATCCGCCACCGCAGCAGGGCCAGGTTCGCCACCGTGAACAACGTGGCCGTCACCCAGGCGCCGTGGACCAGGGGCAGCGCGAACCCCTCGACGACGACGGCCACGTAGTTGGGGTGCCGCAGCCAGCGGTACGGCCCACGGGTCACCAGCGGCAGGCCCGGGACCACCACGACCCGGGTGTTCCACTGCGGCCCGAGCGAGGTGATGCACCACCAGCGCAGCACGTGCGCCAGCACCAGCAGGACGAGCATGGAGGCCGCCAGCGCCGGGACGAGCGGGCGGTCGGCGAGCCAGACCTCCAGCGGGGCCCCCACCAGCAGGGCGCTGTGCAGCGCGACCATGACCGGGTAGTGGCCCGCCCCACGCTCCACGCCGCCCCGCTCGCGGGCCCACCGCAGGTGCCGGGCGGCGACGGACAGCTCGACCAGGCGTGCGAGCGCGACCACGACGACCAGGCCGACGAAGGTCCACTGCGAGACGGTCACGCGCTCACCAGCGCAGCAGCACGAGCTCGGCGCAGAACCCCGGCCCCATGGCCAGCAGCAGGCCGGGGCTGCCCGGCTCGGGGTCGCGCTCCCGGGTGGTCGCCCGCAGCACCTGCAGCACCGACGCGCTGGACAGGTTGCCGACGTCGGCGAGGGAGTCCCAGGTCAGCGACAGCGCCCCCTCGGGCAGCTCGAGGCAGCGCTGCATGGCCTGGAGCACCTTGGGCCCGCCGGGGTGGGCGACCCAGGTGCCGATGTCGGCGACCGTCAGGCCGTGGTCGGCGAGGAACTTCTCGACGTCGTCGCGCAGGAACTTCTCGATGACGTCGGGGACGGTGGCGTCCAGGACGATGCGGAACCCGCTGCTGCCGATGTCCCAGCCCATCACCCGTTCGGTGTCGGGGTACATCCGGCTGCGGGTGTCGACCACGGTGGGCGTGCGGAAGGGCACCGAGGCCCCGGACGACCCCGCGGCGGCCGGGGTCCGGGCGGCGCCGGTCATGACGACCGCCGCGGCGCCGTCGCCGAACAGGCCGCTGGCGACCAGGTTGGCCATCGACGTGTCGTCCCGCTGGACCGTCAGCGAGCAGAGCTCGACCGCGACCAGGACGGCGACCTCGTCGGGGTGGCCCAGCAGGTAGTCGTGCAGGCGGGCGATCCCGGCCGCCCCGGCGACGCAGCCCAGCCCGAACATGGGGACGCGCTTGACGTCGGGGCGCAGGCCGAGCCGACCGACCAGGCGGGCGTCCAAGCTGGGCGCGGCCACCCCGGTGACCGACGTGCTGACGATGAGGTCCACGTCGCCGGGGTCCAGGCCGGCGTCGTCGAGCGCCTGCCGGATCGCCCGCTCCGCCAGGATGAGCCCGACCTCGACGAAGGCGTCGTTGGCGGCCGTGAACCCCGCGAGCGACCAGTAGTCCTCCAGCGGCAGGGCCAGGTGACGGGTGCGGACCTGCGCGGACGCGTGCAGCCGGCGCAGCACGGGCAACCGGTCGCTCTGCTCCCCGAGGACCACCCGGGCGAAGGCCTCGGTGATCTGCTCCTGGGGGTATCGGTGCTCCGGGACGGCGCCACCGACGGCGGCGATGACCGACATGGCCCGACCGTACGGCAGGCGGCGCCCGCCCGCGCGGTCTGCCGCGGGCATACGGTGCCCCGATGAGAGCGGACGGCGGCCTGGACCCGCCCCTGTCGGCCCTGGTCAGGGCCGCGCACGCCGGACCGACCCTGGCCGTCACGACGTTCGCGCTGGCCTGGGGCGTGCTCGGGGCCGACCTGCCCCTGGCGACGCTGGTCCTGCTGGTCGGGGCCGTGCTGACCGGTCAGCTGACCATCGGCTGGCTGAACGACTGGGCCGACGCCGGCCGCGACACCGCGGCCGGGCGGCTGGACAAGCCCGTGGCCGCCGGGCAGGTCGGGCGCGGGGTCGTCGGGGCCGCGGCCCTGCTGGCCGGGTTCGCGTGCGGGTTCCTGTCCCTGCTGCTCGGGCCGGCCGCCGGGGTGGTGCACCTGGTGGCGGTCGCGTCCGGCCTGGCCTACGACCTCGGGGTCAAGTCCACCCTCGCCAGCCCGGCGCCGTACGCGGTCTCCTTCGGGCTGCTCCCGGCGGTGGCGACGCTGGCGGCCACGCCCGCCGCCTGGCCCGAGGCGCCCGTCCTGGTCGCCGCGGCCCTGCTCGGCGTGGCCGCCCACCTGGCCAACACGATCCCCGACGCCGAGGACGACGCCCGGACCGGGGTGCGGGGCCTGCCCCAGCGGCTGGGACCGACGGCGTCGGCGCTGGGGGCCGGGCTCGTCGTCGCGGTGGCCGCCCTGGTGCTGCTGCCCGGCGCGCTGGCCGCCGAGGGCGTGCGGGCGGCGGTGGCCGCGACCCTGCTGGGTGCGGGTGCGCTGCTGGGCGGGCTGGCCGCGTGGCGGGTCCTGGCGGGCGGGCGGGGCGGGCGCGACGTCGGCCGCGGGGCCTTCTGGCTGGTGGTCGCCGCCGCCGGGGTCGTGGTCCTCGGCTTCCTGGCGGGCTGAGCGGGCGCACGCGCACGCGCCGGGCGCAGGGCAGGGCTCAGGGCCGGGCTCGGGCGTGCCGATACCTCAGGGGTGCACCGCACCGACGAGACCGAGCGACGGTCAGGCCTGCGCTGGACGACGGCCGCGACCGGTGCCGTCGTCCTGGGCGTGGTGTTCGCCGTGGCCGTCCACCTGCTGCCCGACGGTGCGTTCGTCACGACCGCGGTCGACAACCTGGTCCAGCTCGCCGCGCCGGCCCTGGCCGCCGTGCTGGCCCTGGCGGCGGCCCGCCGCTGCGACGGCCGCGACCGACGGCTGTGGGGTTGGCTGGCCGCCGCCTGCGCCTCCTGGGCCGCCGGGCAGGCCGTCTGGAGCTGGTACGAGCTGCTGCGCCGCGTCGAGCCGCCGTTCCCGAGCCTGGCCGACGCCGGCTTCCTGGGCTTCCCGCTGCTGGCCGTGGTCGGCCTGCTCCGCTGGCGCGGCGGCCCGCAACCCTCCGCCGGGGCCCGGGACCTGATCGACGGGGCGCTGCTGGCCGGGGCGCTGCTGATGCTGTCGTGGAAGACCGTGCTGGGGACGGTGCTGGACGAGGGCGGGGCGACGTCCCTGGGGTTCGCGCTCGCGCTCGCCTACCCGTTCGGCGGCCTGGTCTCCGCGACCGTCGTCCTGCTGCTGGTGGCCCGCACCGGGGTGGGGGCCCGGCCGTACGTCCTGCTCGTCGCCGCAGGCATGCTGAGCCTGGCGGTGGCGGACTCCGCCTACGTGTACCTGCTCTCGGTCGGGGCCTACGCCACGGGCAACGTGATCAGCGCGGGCTGGGTCACCGGGTTCCTGCTGGTCGCGGCCGCCGCCGTGGTGGCCCGCGGGGGACCGGCCACCGTCGCCGACCGCCGCCTCCCGGCCCACGGGCTGTTCGCCCTGCCCTACGTGGCCGTGGCCATCGCCCTCGGGGCCGTGATCGTCTCCGCCCTCGCCGGGGTGGTCCCGCCCGCGATCGAGATCCTGCTCGCCGCGGTGCTCATCGGGCTGCTGCTGGTGCGGCAGTACCTGGTCGTGCGCGACAACGACCGGCTCCTCGTGCAGCTGCAGGTCCGCGAGGCCGCGCTCGCCCACGAGGTCATGCACGACGGCCTGACCGGGCTGTCCAACCGGGCCATGGTGCTGGCGCGGCTGGACCAGGTGCTCGCCCGGCACGCCCGGGACGGCCGCGGGCTGGTGGTGCTCTACTGCGACCTCGACGGGTTCAAGGCCGTGAACGACACGCTCGGTCACCTGGCGGGCGACGCCGTGCTGCGCGAGGTGGCCGACCGGCTGCGGGCCTGCCTGCGCAGCTCGGACACCGTGGCCCGGCTCAGCGGCGACGAGTTCGCCGTGCTGCTCGAGCCGCCCCACGACGAACCGATGCGGGTGGCCGGCCGCCTCGTCGACGCGGTCGCGGCGCCGTTCGAGGTGCCCGGAGCCGCGGGGACCGTGGCCGTCGGGGTGAGCGTCGGGGTGGCCGTGCTGCTGCCCGGCCCCGGCCAGGTCGTGCAGGCCGAGACCATGATCGCCGCCGCCGACGGGGCCATGTACGCCGCCAAGTCCGGGGGTCGCAACCGCGCCGTCATGGTCGAGGTCGGCTGCGGCGACGGGCACGACCGTGTGCGGGAGGACCTGAGCCGCGCTCCGGGCTGAGCCCGGGACGTACCAGCCCGGGCGGACCGCGCGGCGAGGCGGCAGGCTGTGCCGGTGGGGACCTCGCCGACCGTCGTCGAGCTGTCCCTGCCCCACCCCGTCCCGCTGGCGGTGGAGCCGCTGCTGGCGTTCCTGGCCGCCCACGCCGTCCCCGGCGTCGAGCGGCACGACGGCCGGGCCAGGGTGCACACCCGGCTGGTGCCGGCCCCCCACGGTCCGGCGCTGGTGCGGGTGGGCTTCCCCGGTCCGGGCGGGGACCACGTGGACCTGAGCTGCGAGCCGGCCCACCCGGACGACGTCCCGCACGTGGTGGCCCGGGTCCGGTCCTGGCTGGACCTGGGGACCGACACCACGACGGGTGAGCGGCTGCTCGCCCAGGACCCGCTGCTGGCGCCCTCGGTGGCCGCCCGCCCCGGGCTGCGGGTGCCCGGCTCGGTCGACGGGACCGAGACCGCCCTGCTGGCGGTGCTGGGGCAGCAGGTGTCGCTCGCCGCCGCCCGGACCTTCGCGGCCCGGCTGCTGGACGAGTTCGGGACCGTCGGCCCGGGTGGGCTCCGCTGGCTGCCCGACCCGGCGGTGCTCGCGACGGCCGGGCCGGAGCGGCTGCAGCGGGCCACCGGGGTCACGCACGCCCGGGCCCGCACCCTGCACGTGGTCGCGGCCGCCGCGGCCGAGGGCCTGGTCCTGGACCCCTGTCCCGACGACGCCGACGCGAGGGCCGCCACCCGCAGCGCCCTGCTGGCGCTGCCGGGCATCGGGCCGTGGACGGCGGACTACGTCGGGCTGCGCTGCCTGCGCGACCCGGACGCCTGGTTGCCCGGCGACCTCGTCCTGCGGCGCGCGCTCGGCGTGCGGACGCCCCGCGAGGCCGACCGGCGCGCCGAGGACTGGCGGCCCTACCGCGGGTACGCCCTGCTGCACCTGTGGACGGCCGCCGTGTTCGTGTGAGGCCTGTCGTCCCCGCCCGGCCGGGCCCGCGTCACTCCCCGCCCCCGCCGCCTCCGCCGTCGCCGCCGTCCCCGCCACCGTCGGCGCTGCCGTCCCCGCCCCGGTCGCCGAAACCGTCACGGTCCGAGCCGGGCACGAACACCACGGCCGTGTCGTCGGCGTCCTTGCGGCGGTAGGCCCGCCGCAGACCCCGGACGACCTCGACCAGGTCGGCGCCCCGCTGGTCGGCGCCCATCCGGTCGGCGAGCGCGTTGACGTGCGCCCGCATCGCGTCCCGTTCGTCGCGCGAGCGCAGCGGCACCAGCGGTCGCGCGAGCCCGCTGACCGAGGCCAGCGCGGCCAGGACCGCATCACGGGTCGCGACGTGCCGGCCCGGTACCAGGGCGGCGGTGACGTGCTGGGTGACGTGGGCCCGCGCCCCGGGGTCGGTGACGGCGAAGCCCTCCCGGGGGAACAGCCCCAGCACGCGGTGCGCGTGCGGTCGCAGGCGGCCCGCACGCACCAGCGCGGCGGCGGCGGCCTGGAACGCGGCCTCCGCCTCGGGGCCCCGCAGGTGGGCGTGCAGACGGTCGGGCCCGGGGACGACCGACCCGAGAGGGCGACCGGTGAGGACGTCGTCGGCCAGGGTCGCCGCCGCGACCAGCGGACGGACGTCGCCGGCGGTGGTGAAGCGGGCGCGCTCGCCCACGGCGAGCAGGAGCAGCTGGGCGGCGAGGCCGTCGGGCGAGGCGGGTCGCGGGGACGGGGCGTGGTCGACCATGTCGGGAACGTAGCCCGGGACGCACGACGACCCGCCGACGACCGTGAGGTCGTCGACGGGTCGTCGAGAGGGGGCGGCCGAGGGCCGCCCCGGTGGGTCAGGCGGCGACGGCGACCGGCGCGACCGGACGGCGGGCGGCCAGCCGGCTGCGCACGCCACGGTTGGCTACGGCGCCGCTCATCAGGGTGAAGGCGCGGACCCGGGCCACGTAGGGCTCGTCGGTGTCGAGCATGACCTGCCGGAGGACCTGGCTCACCCCGATGTCGGAGGCCTGCTCCGCCAGGGCGAAGAGGGTGTCGGCGTGACGGTCGAGGCCGTCGCGGTCGACGGCCTCCGCGAGGTCGATGACGGCCTTGGTGTCGAAGCGGTTCATGAGCTGGACTCCTCTCGGGGTTTCGGGTCCGGCAACGCTGGCGGACGTCGTGCTGGGGTTGTGCGGACGGGTTGTCCTGAGGTAACGGTACGGACTGAGGCTCATAAGGTCCAACGATGCCTACTCATCATTGTCATCCCTTACGCTTATGGACATGGCTCCCGTCAGCGACATCGAGATCCGGCACCTCGTAGCCCTGTCGGCGGTCGCGGAGGAGGGCTCGTTCGGCCGGGCCGGCGACGTGCTGGGCTTCAGCCAGTCCGCCATCAGCCAGCAGATCGCCGGTCTGGAGAAGGCGGTGGGCACGCCGGTGTTCGACCGCCCGGGCGGGCCCCGCTCCCCGTCGCTGACCCCGGCGGGGCGCCTGCTGCTGCGTCACGCCACCGCGGTGCTCGACCGGCTGTCGCTGGCCTCCGACGAGCTGGAGGAGCTCAAGGCGGGCACCAGCGGCCGTCTGGTGATCGGCACGTTCCAGTCGGTGTCGGTGCAGCTGCTGCCCACCCTGCTCGGACGCCTCCGTGAGGAGTCGCCCCGGTTGGAGGTGCGGCTGTTCGAGGAGGAGATCGGCGACCTCGTCGACCGGGTCCTCGCCGACGACTGCGAGATCGCGTTCGCCGTCGGTCCGGTCACCGACGACCGCGTGGAGTCGGTGCTGATCCGCCAGGACCCGATGATGGTGGTCGTCCCGCTGTCGTGGGCCGCGGACGGTGACGAGTCGTACCCCCTCACCGAGCTCAACGGCCGACCGATGATCGGGCAGAGCCACCTGGACAGCTGCCAGCGCGGCATCGACGCCGGGCTGCACGCCGCCGGGGTCGAGCCCACGTACGTGTTCCGCACCAACGACAACGGCGCCGTGCAGGCCATGGTCCGGGCGGGGATCGGTGCGTCGGTCATGCCGCTGCTGGCGGTGGACGTGGACGACCCGGGGGTGCGGGTGCTGACGCCGTCACCGGGGCTGCCGATGCGCGACGTGGAGCTCGTCTGGCGGCGCGGACGGACCCGGACGGCGGCCGCGAGACGCTTCGTCGAGCTGGCGGCGGCGGGCTGAGAAGCGTGGTAGCGACGTCCGTTCTGTGCCCTGGTTAGCGGTCAGGGCCCTGGAGCGGCCAAGGTGTACCCATGCCTGAACTGGACGACGGCCTCCTACGCGGCCTCATCGGCGACGAACCCTTCGAGCGCGCCCGCAGCCACGACGCCCCCGAGGTGCTCCAGCGCAAGCGCGACGCCGTGGCCGCCGAGCACGTCAAGCCCTTCGAGTCCGCCCGCAACGACATGCTCGGCGCGATGTCGCGGGCCGGGGTCAAGGAGCCCGAGGCGCACCTGCCCCGGGTCGACCCGGCCTCCGGCGGGGTGCACGCCCGCCTCGTGGTGCTCACCGAGGCACCCAGCGCCTCGGCGCTGGAGTCCGCGGGCGGCAGCGGGTTCGCCTCCACCGACAACGACGACCCGATCTCGGAGCGGATGTGGCGCCTGTGCGGCGACGCCGGCCTCGAGCGCTACGAGGTCGTGCACTGGAACTGCATCGCCTGGGACAAGTCGCTCAAGCTGGAGCGGGCCCTGGTGCGCGCGTTCCTGCGTCGCTGGCTGCAGGTCATGGAGGGCCCGAGCCGGGTCGTGCTGCTCAGCACGGCGGCCAAGGGCTTCCGGACCGACGTCCGCGCGGGTCTGCCCGAGGCGGAGATCACCGACGTGCTGAGCAGCTCCAGCCGGGTGGCGCTCAGCGACCCCCGGGTCGACGCCGGCATCGTCGCGGCCCTGCGCGGCTGGTGAGCGGCGGGTGAGGCCCGCTCGCCCTCACCGGGCGGGCGGCCGCAGCACCTGGCCGACGACGGCGCCCCCGTCGACGGCGATCTCCGCGCCGGTGCAGTACGTCGCCGGACCCAGCAGCATGAGCACCACGGACGCCACCTCGGCCGGCTCGCCCATCCGCGGGATCGGCTGGGCGGCGGTCGTGCCCTCGTCCAGCCCGGCGGTCATGGGTGTGCGGATGGGCCCCGGGTGCACCGAGTTGACCCGGATGTGGTCGACGCCGAGCTCCAGCGCCGCCGCCTTCGTCAGGCCCCGGACCCCCCACTTGCTGGCGACGTAGGCGGGGATGGACGAGTAGCCCATCAGCCCGGCGGTCGAGGAGATGTTGACGATCGACCCCCCGCCCTCACGGCGCAGGGCGGGGATGACGGCCTGCATCCCCAGGAACACGCCCGTGAGGTTGATCTGCAGCGTCCGGTCCCAGTCGGCCAGGGACAGCTGGTCCAGCGGGCCCCAGGTGACGATCCCGGCGTTGTTCACCAGCCCGGTGACGGGACCGAGCAGGTGCTCGGCCGTGGCCACCGCCTGGGCCCACTCGTCGGGGTCGACGACGTCGAGGTGGACGTAGCGGGCCGCCTCGCCCAGCTCGGCCGCCAGCGCGGTCCCCTCCTCGTCCAGGAGGTCACCCACCAGGACCCGGCCGCCGGCCGCCACGACCGCGCGGGCGATGGCCTCGCCGATCCCGCGGGCCCCCCCCGTGACCAGGACCACCTGTCCGTCCATCTGACCTGCCTCGCCGCCGGTGCCGACCATGACGCGCCTCCTTCGGGTGCCGGGTCCGCGGTCGCGGACCGCCACCACGACCCTGGCAGCGGCGCGGGCCGGGATCGCGGGACGTTCGTCCCGGACCGGCCGGACCGCTGGGCCACCGGGCGGCGTCCGGAGCAGACTGACCGGGTGCCGTCCCGCTGGGTGCTCCACGTCGACCTCGACCAGTTCATCGCGGCCGTGGAGGTGCTCCGGCGCCCGGAGCTGGCCGGGCGGCCCGTGGTGGTGGGTGGCGACGGCGACCCGACCCGACCCCGGCAGGTGGTGGCGACCGCGTCGTACGAGGCCCGCGAGCACGGCGTGCACTCCGGGGTGCCGATGACGAGGGCGCTCAGGCTGTGCCCGGAGGCGGTGTTCCTGCCCCACGACGCCGAGGCCTACGACGAGGCGTCGGCGCAGGTGATGGCCGTGCTGCGCGAGCTGCCGGTCCTGGTGCAGGTGCTGGGGTGGGACGAGGCGTTCCTGGGGACGGACACCGACGACCCGCAGGCCCTGGCGCACCAGGTGCGGGAGGCGGTGCTGGCGCGGACCCGGCTGTCGTGCGCGGTGGGGATCGGCGACAACACGCTGCGGGCCAAGACGGCGACGGGCTTCGCCAAACCCGGGGGAGTGGCCAGCCTGACCGAGGCGGACTGGCTGCCGGTCATGGGCGGGCGGCCGACGCGGGCCCTGTGGGGGGTCGGACCCCGCACCTCGGCCCGGCTGGAGGCGATGGGGATCACCACGGTCGAGCAGCTGGCCCGCGCCGACCACGTCGCGCTCGCCGGGGAGCTCGGGCCCAGCACCGGTCCGTGGCTGGTGCTGCTCGGTCGTGGCCGCAGCACCGCCGAGGTGGACCCGACGCCGTGGGTGCCGCGCTCGATCAGCCGGGAGACGACCTACCCCGAGGACCTGACCCGGCCCGAGCAGCTGCGCGAGGCGGTCGCAGGGTTGGTCGAGCAGGTCGCGGACGACGTCGCCCGCGACGGCCGGGCGGTCCAGCGGGTGGTCGTCAAGGCGCGGTTCCGGCCGTTCGTGACCCGCAGCCGCGGTGTCGTCGTGCGTCCGCCGTCCCTCGACCGGCAGGTGCTGGCGGACGCCGCGCTGGTGGCCCTGGGGCGTCTCGACCAGGACCGTCCCGTCCGGTTGCTCGGTGTGCGCGCGGAGCTCCTGGCCCCGTAGGTCCTCCTGCCCCGTTACCTTCCCCCCGGGGCTGCTACCCCCTAGGCCGCGTGGCGCGCCGGAGCGGGCTGCAGGACCGAGGCCACGACGGCGTCCAGGGCCAGGTCCCGGTCGACGAGGTGGTGCAGCAGCAAGCCGTCCACCACGGCGACCAGCAGGACCGCGGTGCCCCAGGCGTGCTCGGCGGGCACCCCCGTGGTCTCCAGCCACGGCACGAGCTGGGCCCGTACGTCGTTCAGCGCCAGCCGCAGCTGGTCGCGGACGAGGACGTCCCCGTGCGCTGCCGCCACCAGCTGGGCGATGACCACCTGCCGGTGGACGTCGACCTGGGCGTACCCGACCAGGTCGTCGGCCGAGGGCCCGTCGTCCGGTCCGTAGGGGCCGGTCTCCTCCTCCTGCAGGGTCCGGACCACCGCGACCAGCCCCTGCTGCCAGGTCGGCTGACGCCACAGGTCGTCCAGCACCGAGGAGAACAGCTCCTCCAGGGCGGCGTCGACGACCGCGTGCCTGAGCCGCCAGATGCTGTCGAAGTGGTAGCCGATCGACGAGGGCTGGGCCTGTGCCCGCGCGGCCACGGCCCGCACGGTCAGCGCCGCCCAGCCGCGCTCCACCAGCAGGTCCACCCCGGCGGCGACCAACGCCTCCCGGGTGCGCTCGCCCCGGTCCGGTGACGTCCACCCGTCCGCTCGTCCCACCCTCAGGAGCGTAGGTCGCCGAACCGCCTCCGGACCGTCGTCCACAGGCCGATCGCCGCATCGCCGGGTCGGCGGGGCGAAACGGCCTCGGTCCGCTTCGCGCTGGAGCGTGCCGTCTTGTTCTAGGACGCTTGTCCGAGTCGGACGTGCGATCAAGTTCCGATGCCCGCGCTGCACTGGCCTGCGCTGCACTGGCCTGCGCTGCACTGGCCTGGCCTGCGCTGCGCTGCGCTGGCCCGCTGCACCGGCGCTGAACCGGCCGGGGGCCCGGTCGGGCGCGGCGGCGGCGCGGACCAGGTCAGTCTTGGGGCTGACCTGCCAGCAGCGTCCGGATCGCGTCCAGCGTGTCGGCCTCGGCGGGGCTCTTGTCCGGCCGGTAGCGCAGGACCCGGGCGAACCGGAGCGCGACGCCACCGGGGTAGCGGACGCTGCGCTGGGCGCCGTCGACCGCGACCTCCACGACGAGCTCGGGCCGCATCATCACGACCGGTCCGTCGGCGGCGGGCTCGAGGGCGAGGTCGGGGAACGTGGTCGTCTGCCAGGCCAGCAGCTCGTCTGTCATCCCCTTGAACGTCTTGCCCACCATGACCGGGGCGCCGCCGTCGGGGTCCAGGGCGCCCAGGTGGATGTTGGACAGCGACCCGGTGCGGCGGCCGTAGCCCCACTCGGCCCCCAGCACCACCAGGTCCAGGGTGTGCACGGGCTTCACCTTCTGCCACGCCTTGCCCCGTCGACCGGCGGCGTAGGACGCGGTGAGGTCCTTGACCACGACGCCCTCGTGGCCCGCGGACAGGGCGTCGTCGAGCACGGCGGCGGCCTGCTCCGGGGTGGGGCGGCGGGTGCCGGGCATCCGCAGCGGGGCGTGCTCGTCGTCAGCCAGCAACCCCGCGAGGGCTTCGAGGCGCACGTGGAGGGGCTCGTCGAGCAGGTCCCGGCCGTCCAGGTGCAGCACGTCGAACAGGAACGGGCTCAGGACGGTGGCGGCCTCGCCCGGGCCCGGCCCGGCGCTGCCGAAGCGGCTCATGGTGTCCTGGAAGGCGCGCGGTCGGCCGTCGTCGTCCAGGGCCAGCGTCTCGCCGTCGAGGATGGCTGTGCGGCACGGCAGCGCCCGCACCCGGTCCGTGACGTCGGGTACGGCGTCGGTGACCTCGCGCAGGGTCCGGGTCCACACCCGCACCTCTTCCCCGTCGCGATGGACCTGGATCCGGGCGCCGTCGAGCTTGAACTCGACCGTCACGTCCTCGCCCGTCGAGGCCAGCGCCGCGTCCAGCGACGACCCGGGGCTGGCGAGCATCGGCCGGACGGGGCGACCCACCTCCAGGGTGACGGCCTGCAGGCCCTCGACGCCCTCGGTGAGGGCGAGCACCGCGGTGCGGGGCAGGCGGCCCGACAGCATGAACGCCCGGCGCACGACCGCAGCCGGCAGGTCCGCGGCCTTGGCCACGGCGTCGAGCATCAGGCCCTCGAGGGCCCCCTGGCGCAGCTCACCGGTCAGCAGCCGCACCAGGAACGTCTGCTCCGCCGCGGTCGCGGCACCGAGCAGCCCGGTGAGGATCTCGTCGCGGCGCGAGGTGGAGCCCGGCCCGGTGGTCCGGGCCAGCTCGTCGAGCGTCGCGTCGACGGCGGGCACGGTGAGCGTCGCCTCGGGGGCCGCGTCGACCGTGGCCGCCGACAGGGTGCGCCAGCCCACGCCCACCCGCCCCTGGAGGGTCTCACCGGACAGCCACGCGGTCAGCGGCTCGACCTCGGCGGGCTCGGCGCGGCGCAGGACGTCGGCCAGGGCGGCCGCCTTGGCCGTGCGGGACCGGGTCGCGCCGACGGCGGCGGACGTGGTGACGACCTCGGCGAGCAGCACCGGCCCAGTGTCACCCGATCCGGACGTCCTCGCCGTCCAGCGCGACTCGGAAGCCGTCGTCGAGGACCACGACGTCCTGCAGCACCAGACCCTCGGGGAGGCCCTCGACCTCCTGCTCGATCGTCACCAGCTCACGGGCGGCCGCGGCCACCACCTCGGCCAGGAACGGCGGCCCCCCGATGTCGACGGCGGTCGGTTCGACCACGATCAGGCCGCGCGCGACCGCGACGGTCCCGGTGGCGACCACCGTGAACGTGCGGTCGGCGACCTCGACGTCCCGGGTGACGGACGCCTGCCCGTCCTCGGCCGCCGCCACGGTGCTGCCCTCGCCCAGCTCGGCGGCCACGACCTCGAACGGCACCGTGGCCTCGACCGCGAGCCGGCCGACCACGGAGCCGTCGGCCCCGTTCCGGACGTCCTGGGCCACGGCCTCGACGTCGCGCAGCGTGGCGTCGGTGGTGAGCACGGTGCCGGCGTCCAGGACCAGGTCGCCGAGCCAGGTCTCACCCGGGCCGAGGTCCGACGGCGGCGTGGCCGCGCCGGTCGCGCCGTCGGTGACCACGCCGTCCGTCGTCCCGGGGAGGGGGGAGGCGCCGTCGTCGGCCGGGTCGCTCACCCACCAGGCGAACGCGACGACGGCCACGACGACGACCAGGGCGACGCCGAGGAGGGCGATCGCCGCCCCGACGAGGCGGTCGCGGGTGCGCCCGGCCGACGGGGCGGCCGCGTCGTCGGTCCGGCCCGCCGCGTCGTCGGTCCGGCCTGACGCGTCGTCGGTCCGGCGTGACGCCGCGTCGGTCCGGTCGTCCTGCGCCTCGCTCATGGGTTCACCCCTTCCCGACCTGGGCCCAGGTGCGCGGCGGGCACGGCCCCGCGAGCCGACGGAACGCGCCCGGCTCGAGCGCCACCCGTCGGTCCAGCCGCAGCCAGCTGGTGCCGTCCTCGTGGCCCCAGCCGCGACGGTCGACCTCGACGTAACCGGGTCGACCGGTCTTGTCCGAGCTGGTGATGGTCAGCACCTGACGGCGGAGCCCGTGGCTGTCCACGACCAGGCACGGCCGGTCCTTGCTGCCGGTGCCGTCCTCGAACGGCACCTCCGCCCACCAGATCTCACCGACCTGCGGCCGGCCCGCGCGTGTCCCTGCGGGGCGGCCGCCCGGGCCGCTGCGACGACGGACCGGCCCGATCCGCAGCCGCCGCCACAGCGAGAACAGCAGGAACACCCCCGCCAGAGCCAGGAACAACCAGCCTGTGCCCAGGCCGTCGCCGGAGGGCGCGAGCAGCGTCGGCACGCTCACCCGAAGTTCACCCCCTGCGCCAGCGGCAGCTCGTCGGAGTAGTTGACGGTGTTGGTGGCCCGGCGCATGTAGGCCCGCCAGGCGTCCGAGCCGGACTCCCGCCCGCCGCCCGTCGTCTTCTCGCCGCCGAACGCACCGCCGATCTCCGCCCCGGAGGTCCCGATGTTGACGTTGACGATGCCGCAGTCCGACCCGGCCTCGGACATGAACCGCTCGGCCTCGCGGACGTCGGAGGTGAAGATCGACGACGACAGGCCCTGCGGCACCGCGTTGTGCACCGCGATGGCCTCGTCCAGGTCCTCGTACGTCATCACCCAGAGGATCGGCGCGAAGGTCTCCTCGGTGACGACGTCGCTCTGACGCGGCATCCGGACCAGGGCCGGCTGCACGTACGCGGCGCCCTCGGCCCCGTCGACCGTCACGGCTGCGCCGCCGACGACGACCTCGCCGCCGTCGGCCACGGCGCGCTCCAGCGACGCGGTCATCCGCTGCCGCGCCTGCACCGACACCAGGGGCCCGACCAGGGTGCCCGGGGCCCGCGGGTCCCCGATCGGCAGCGCCTCGTACGCGGTGCGGAGCCGGTCGAGGACCTGCTCGGCGACGCTGGAGTGCACCAGCAGCCGGCGCATCGACGTGCAGCGCTGCCCGGCCGTGCCGACCGCGGCGAACACGATGCCCCGCACCGCGATGTCGAGGTCGGCGGACGGGGTCACGATCGCGGCGTTGTTGCCGCCGAGCTCGAGCAGCGTCCGACCGAACCGGGCCGCGACGACGGGCGCGACCTGCGCGCCCATCCGCTCCGAACCGGTGGCCGACAGCAGCGCGACCCGACGGTCGGCGACCAGGGCCTCGCCCACCTCGCGGCCGCCCAGGACGAGGCGGTGCACGTCGGGGGAGTACCCGCCCTCGACCAGGGCCCGGTCCAGCAGGGCGCTGCAGCCGACGGCCGTCAGCGTGGTGAGCTCCGACGGCTTCCACACCACGGGGTCGCCGCAGACCAGGGCCACGGCGGTGTTCCACGACCAGACGGCGGCGGGGAAGTTGAACGCGCTGATGACGCCGACCACGCCGATCGGGTGCCAGGTCTCCATCAGGCGGTGCCCGGGACGCTCCGAGGGCATGGTGCGCCCGCCGACCTGACGGCTGAGGCCGACGGCCAGGTCGCAGATGTCGATCATCTCCTGCACCTCGCCGAGCGCCTCCGAGGTGACCTTGCCGGCCTCGACCGTGACCAGGGTGGCCAGGTCGGCCTTGTGCTCGCTCAGCAGCTCGCCGAAGCGCTTGACGACCGCGCCACGGGCGGGCGCCGGCACCGAGCGCCAGGTCAGGAACGCGTCGTGGGCGGCGGCCACGGCCCGCTCGACCCCCGCGGCGTCGTCGGCGGGCAGGTCCAGCAGCGCCTCACCCGACAGCGGGGACCGGGCGGTCAGCGTCGCCCCGCCGTCGACCGGGTGCGGGACCTCGGCGCCGATGCGCTGCAGGGCGGCCAGGGCGGTGTCGCGCAGCTCGGTCGTCAGGGGCGTGCTCATGCGGTGGACTCCTGGGGGGTAGGGGGCGTGCGGTCAGTCTGGCCTGCGCTGCGGCAGGCTGGGGTCATGACGCTCGACCCGGCCGCCGCTGCCCCCGGACCTGCCGACGAGCCGCCGCGGGCTCCGGTGGCCGACCACGACACCACCGCTGCCCACGCGATGTGGCAGGAGTACCTGGTGGCGCACCCGGGCCAGGCCTGGGACACCCCCGTGGTCGAGCACTTCGGCGACTCCGCGGCCCTGGCGGACGAGCTGCTCGGCCTGGTGCTGGGCGGCGGCAAGCGGGCCACGGCCGCCCTGCTGCGGGACTTCGCCGACCTGGGTGAGCTGCCGCCGCGCATCGGGTCGCACTGGGTGGCGTGCGACGGCTCCGGTCGACCGCGGGTGGTCCTGCGCTCGGTCGAGCTGCGGGTCGGGCCGGCCGACAGCGTCGACGACCGGTTCGCCCGCGACGAGGGCGAGGGCGACGAGGACCGGCAGGAGTGGCTGGTCGGCCACGGCCGCTACTGGACGCGGCAGCTGGTCGCGCTGGGCGAGGCGTGGGACCCCGCCCGCGAGCTCGTGGTCTTCGAGCGGTTCCAGGTGGTGTGGCCGCCCGAGCACGCGGACTGAGCGACGGGCGAGCGCCGGGCCGTCCCGCGCTCGGGCAGCGCGTACTGGTGGTCACCCGCCGGTCGCCGCCGCTGAGGGAGCGACGGTCTCCGGGGCCACCCCCAGCTGGGCGGCCACCCGCTCGCGGGACGCCGTCGACTGCGCGGCGTACAGCGCGAACGGGTCGTGCAGGTCGCGCTGCAGCGCCCCCGCCAGCCAGTCCGCGTCGCGCTCGACGCCGGCCTGGTCCTCGTCCCGGACGCCGTCGTGGCTCAGGTTGGACGCGAAGATCCCGGCCGCGGACTGGGGCAGGAAGTCCTCGTACACCACCGGTTCACGCACGACGACGCCGTCGACGAGACGGTAGGTGAAGTAGGCCAGGCCCCGCTCGGCCAGGCCGGCCTCGGAGTCGGGGAGGTCCCGTCGCCACACCTCGACCTTCGCCTCGTGCCGTTGCTGCGACGTGCCCAGCCCGCGCCCGGCCACCTCGGCGACGGCCCGGTCGTACACCTCGCGCCCCGCGGGCGTCAGGGCGATGCCGCGCGCCTCGACCTCGCCGAACCGGACCCGCAACGCGTCGTGGCGGACGGCGCCGTCGGGCCCGCGGAACGCGCGCGGCTCGTCGAGGGCGCGGAACGACGTCTGCCGCAGCAGCACGTCGGGGCCCTCCCAGGCGGGTGGGCCCTGGATGTCGTCGATCATCGTGACGCCGCGGTCGGTCATCCGGGCGTACAGGTCGTCGATGTCCAGCACGCGGGGCGTCAGGTGGTTGACGTGGGTGCTCCCGACCCCGCCGATGTCGGCCGCCACGGCGCTGACCGCCTCGAGCTCGTCGTACCAGGCGCGGTCCACGGGCTCGGCGGACAGCTGGAACGCGGCCACCGCCAGCGCCAGGAACCGCTCGGCGTCGCCGTCGCCCAGACCGCCGTCGGCCTCGGCCCGTCCGGCCAGGGCCACCAGGTCCGGGGAGAAGACCTCGCGCGCGCCCAGGAACGCCTCCAACCGGGCCTGCAGGTCGGCGGAGAAGAACCGGCGGTCCGCGGTGGTCAGCATGGACGTGAACACCCGGAACGGGTTGCGGGCCAGCTCGTCGGCGTCGACGGGTCGGAACGCCGTGGAGATGACGGGCACGGCGCTCGCGGTCTCGCGCAGGTCGTAGAAGCCGACCGGGTGCATCCCCATCGCGCCGAAGATGCTCGCCACCTGAGCCATCTCGCGCGGGGTGCCGAGCCGGATCGCGCCGTGCCGCTCGGCCGTGACCCGGTCGATGCGGCCCAGCCGCTCGGCGTCGGCCCCCCGGGCCGCGACGACGTCGGCGTTGACGGCGTGGCTGACCTGCAGCAGCGTCGTGTACGCGGGCACCTCGGCGCCGTACATGTCCGACAGCCGGCGGGCGAACGCCGCGCGCAGCTGCCAGGGGGCGACGACGCCCGTCACGCCTGGTCGACCACCAGCGAGCCGGGCAGCCGCTCCGGTCCGGCCTCGGGCGGCCGCGGCTCTCCGCTGGGGTGGGCCCTCACGGCCATCAGGACGACGTCGTCCTCGGCGTCGGCCGCGAGCTCGCTGAGCAGCGCGTCCGTGAAGTCCTCCAGCGCGAGCCCCCGCAGCCGGCAGGCCGCGGTGCCGAGCCGCTGCAGACCCTGGTCGAGGTCGATGTCCCGCCGCTCGACCAGGCCGTCGGTGTACAGCAGCAGCGTGACGCCCGGGGGCAGCGGGTGGACGTGGTCGAAGCGCTCCGTGGTGGCGTCCATGCCGAGCAGCAGGTCGGTCGGTCGCAGCAGCAGCTCGGTGGTGCCGTCGTCGTGCACCAGCATCGGGGGTGGGTGGCCGGCGTTGGACCAGCGCAGGATCCGGGCCTGGTCCTCGTCCGCGCCCCGGCCGGGGTCGATCTCCACGCGGGCCAGGACCGCGGTCGCGAGACCCCGGACGTCCAGGTTCTGCATCGCCACGTCGAGCGAGGCCAGCACGGCGGCGGGCGGCTCCACCAGGGCGTGGCCGATCCCCCGCAGGACGTTGCGAACCTGGGCCATGCTGGCCGCCGCGTCGCGGTCGTGACCCGACACGTCACCCACCACCAGCGACGTGGAGCCGTCCCGGGTCAGGAACGCGTCGTACCAGTCCCCGCCGACCTGGGCCTCCTGGACCGCGGCCTGGTAGCGCACGGCGATCTGCAGGTGGTCCGGCTGGATCGGGTCGGTGAGCAGGCTGCGTTGCAGGGCCTCCGCGAACCGGGCCGTGGCGGCGGCGATCTCGCGCTCCTGCTGCTGGGCCAGCAGACGGTCCAGGGCCTGGGCGCACTGCGAGGCGAAGGCCTGCATCAGGTCGGTGTCGGCCTTGCTGAACTCCTGCGGGCCGTCCCAGCTGATCGTGATCGACCCGAGCACGTGGTGCCCGACCAAGAGCGGGAACGCCGCCCAGGCCTCCCGGCCGGCGGTCGCGTACACCTCGGCCATGGTGGGGGAGAAGGCCAGGCCGGCCTCGCGGTCCCCCAGGAGCACCGGGGTCCGGGTCCGCGCGGCGACCGCGGCCGGCAGCGGCCCGTCCAGCCGGATCTCGCGGTAGGTCATCCGGGTCTGCGGCCCCAGCGACTCCGTCGTGGTCAGCCGCATCGTGCCCGTGCCGGGCTCGCTGACCCCCACCGCCCCGCCGTCCGCGCCCAGCACCGACAGGCCGTGGCCCACGACGGCGTCGGTGAGGTCGTCGACCGTCTCGGCGGAGGCGAGCTGGATGCCCACCTCGACCAGGCCGGCGAGGCGCCGCGACGTGCGGTGCTCGGCCTCGGACACCACCGAGAGCGCCGTCTCGTTCCGGTCGCGCTCCTCGACCGCCGTCGTGACGTCCTGGACGGTGTTGAGCAGGCCGGTGACCGACCCGTCGGGACCGTGGACGGGCGTGTTGACGATGCGCCACCAGCGCCGGGTCCAGACCCCCGACCCGGGCTCGGTCTCGACGCCGTACTCCAGCAGCGGCAGCTCGTCGGCTCGCCCGCTGGTCAGGACCTGACGCATCGACGAGGCGAGCGCCTCGCCGCTCAGGGGGTGCGGTCCGTCGGGGAACGCCTCGAAGACGGGGCGGCCGAGGAGGGCCGCCCGGTCGCGGCGCAGCTCACGCAGGTACGCGTCGTTGGCGTCGACGATCGTGAGGTTCACGTCGACCAGCAGGCTGGGAGCGGGGATCGCCTGGAACACGGGCCGGTAGTCCACGTGCTCCAGCGGCAGCGACACGTGACCCTCCTCGTCCTCTCGGCGACCTCCCCCGGTCGCCGAGACTGCCACACGGGCCCCGCGACGGCGGACCTGCGTAGGCTCGCCCCCATGCCTGTCGCGGAGCCGTCGACGCCGCTCGTGGCCCGGATGCGGGGGTTCGGGACGACGATCTTCGCCGAGATGTCGGCGTTGGCCGCCGCCACCGGTGCGGTCAACCTGGGTCAGGGCTTCCCGGACTTCGACGGCCCGGCCGAGATGCTGGACGCAGCCGCCCGGGCCATCCACGCCGGGGTGAACCAGTACCCGCCGGGGCCGGGCACGCCGCAGCTGCGCGAGGCCGTCGCGACGCACCAGCAGCGCTTCTACGGCCTGACCTACGACCCGGCGACCGAGGTGGTCGTCACGGCCGGGGCGACCGAGGCGGTCACCGCCGCGGTGCTCGCGCTGTGCGAGGCCGGGGACGAGGTCGTCGTCCTCGACCCGCACTACGACTCCTACGCGGCGGCCGTCGCCCTGGCCGGGGCGGTCGTGCGACCCGTCACCCTGCGCCCGGGCGCGGACGGCCGGTTCTGCTTCGACCCCGACGAGCTGCGGGCGGCGTTCGGGCCGCGGACCCGGCTCCTGCTGCTCAACTCCCCGCACAACCCCACGGGCACCGTCCTGACCCGGGCCGAGCTGGAGCGGTTCGCGGAGCTCTGCCGCACCCACGACGTGGTGGCGGTCACCGACGAGGTCTACGAGCACCTGGTCCTCGACTCCTCCGACGGCCAGGGCCACGTGCCGCTCTGCTCGTTGCCCGGGATGCGGGAGCGGACGCTGCAGATCAGCTCGGCGGGCAAGTCGTTCTCGTGCACCGGGTGGAAGATCGGCTGGGTCTGCGGGCCGGAGCCGCTGGTGCAGGCCCTGATGCGGGTCAAGCAGTACCTGACGTACACGAACGGAGCCCCGTTCCAGCCGGCCGTCGCGGTGGCGCTGGGCCTGAACGACGACTACTTCGAGGCGTTCACGGCGAGCATGCGGTCCAAGCGCGACCGGCTGCGGGCCGGGCTCGCGGCCGCCGGGCTCGGCGTCGAGGTGTCGCAGGGCACGTACTTCGTGGCCGCCGACATCCGGCCGCTGTTCGGCGGGACGCTGCCGGACGGGGTCGACGGGCTGTCCTTCTGCCGGTCGCTGCCCGAGCGCTGCGGCGTGGTGGCCGTGCCGATGCAGGTGTTCTACGCCACGCCGGGGGAGGGCCGGCACCTGGTGCGCTTCACCTTCGGCAAGCGCGACGAGGTGCTGGACGAGGGCATCCGTCGCCTGGCGCGCCTCGCGCGCCTCGAGGGCTGACTGTGAGGCGGCAGCCGCGCTGAGCGGGGCAAGGTCGCGCCGAGCCGCGCCGCGCCGAGCGAGCCGCGCCGCGCCGAGCGAGCCGCGCCGCGCCGAGCCGCGCCGCGCCGAGCCGGGCTGCGCGAGGGCCGTGCAGGGCTGCGCGAGGGCCGTGCAGGCCGTGCAGAGCGAGGCTGCTCGAGGTGCGCGCCGAGCCCGTAGCGAACACCCATCGCGATTCGGTCAGTTGTTCAAGTCGAGTGAGTCCCCTGGAGTGGT
>NZ_JBPKAO010000013.1:80044-147723 GCF_051216895.1 Aquipuribacter aurantiacus | reverse complement strand
GGCCCTCTACGTCCAGGGCCGGGGCGAGCTGCGCCGCGAGCTGACCCGCTGCCTGCGCACCGGTCGGGCCCTGCGCGTCCCGGACCGGCACGCCGAACGCCGCCGGCCCCGGACCTGGATCCCGAAAGAGATCCTGATCAGCGAACGGCCCGCCGAGGTCGCTGACCGCGCCGTCCCCGGGCACTGGGAAGGCGATCTCATCATCGGCAGGAACGGCAGGTCCGCGATCGGGACCCTGGTCGAGCGGTCCACCCGCTACTGCCTGCTGCTGCATCTTCCTCCGCGCACCGACGGCCTGGGCGACCACGGCGCCGAGGCCGTCCGCGACGCCATGCTCACCCAGATCGCGACCCTGCCACGGCTGCTGCGCAAGAGCCTGACCTGGGACCAGGGGATCGAGCTGGCCCGCCACCAGGAGATCAGTACCGCCACCGGCATGGACATCTACTTCTGCGACCCTCACTCACCCTGGCAGCGCGGCAGCNGCATGGACATCTACTTCTGCGACCCTCACTCACCCTGGCAGCGCGGCAGCAACGAGAACACCAACGGCCTGCTCCGGCAGTACTTCCCCAAGGGCACCGACCTGTCCGTCCACAGCGCCCAGGACCTCGACGCCGTCGCCGCCCAGCTCAACGGCCGCCCCCGCAAGACCCTCGAATGGAACACCCCGACAGAGACCCTCGCCCGACTACTGTCAGCCGCGTCAGAAACCGGTGTTGCAACCACCACTTGAATCCGCCGGCCCGATGACCCCGATCTCGTCCCACAAAGCGCGCTCGCCGGCTGAGGACCTCGCCCGGTGAGGGCGGCGCCCGGGCGGGGCGGCGCCCGGGTGGGACGCGGCCCCTGTGGCACGGCGCCCGGTGAGGGCGGCGCCGGGTGGGGCGGCGCGCCGGGCGGACGCGGCCCCTGTGGGATCAGATCGGGGTCGGAGCCGTCGAATGACCCCGATCTCGTCCCACAAAGCGCGTTCGCCGGCTGAGGACCTCGCTCGGTGAGGGCGGCGCCGGGTGGAGCGGCGCGCCGGGCGGACACGGCCCCTGTGGGATCAGATCGGGGGCGGAGCCGCCGAATGGCCCCGATCTGGTCCCACAATCGGCATGGCAGCGGCGGGCACGGCGGCGGGCACGGGCACGGCAGGCGGCGGGCACAGGCACGGCGGCGGGCGCGGGCACGGTGGGCGCGGCCCTGCGGGCGCGGGCGTGGCGGCGGCCTCGGCGGGCCGCCGGGGCCGGCTCAGCCCTCGGCGGCGATGTCCAGGCGGAGCTGGCCGCCCGGGACGTGCACGTGCTCGACGGCCTCGTAGGCCGTGGAGCGGGCGGCGGCCACGTCGGCTCCGGTGCCGACGACCGTCAGGACCCGCCCGCCGGCGGTGACGAGGTGCCCGTCGCGCTCGGCGGTGCCGGCGTGCAGGACGTGCGCCCCGGGGACCGCCGCGGCCTCGTCCAGGCCCAGCACGCCGTCGCCGGTGCGCGGGTCGGTGGGGTAGCCCGGGGCGGCCACCACGACGGCGACGACCGCGTCGTCGCTCTCTCGCAGGCCACCAGACGTCTCGAGGTGCTCGGCGAGGCGACCCTGCGCGGCGGCCAGCAGCAGCTGCCCCAGCGGCGCCCCGAGCCGGGCCAGGACGACCTGGGCCTCGGGGTCACCGAGGCGGACGTTGAACTCGACGACGCGGAGCCCGTCGGCGGTCAGGGCGAGCCCCACGTACAGGACCCCTGTGAACGGCGTCCCCCGGGAGGCCATCTCGCGCAGCACCGGCCGGGCCACCTGGTCCAGGACCTCGTCGACGAAGCCGTCGGGCAGCCAGGTCAACGGGGCGTAGGCACCCATCCCGCCGGTGTTGGGGCCCTGGCCGCCGTCCCGCAGCCGCTTGAAGTCCTGGGCGGGGCCCAGGGCCACCACGTCCTCGCCGTCGCACAGGCAGAACACCGACACCTCGGGCCCGTCCAGGTACTCCTCGACCACCACGCGCCCCAGCGGCACGGACAGGCAGGCCGCCGCGTGGGCGAGCGCGGCCGTGCGGTCGTCGGTGACCACGACCCCCTTGCCCGCGGCCAGCCCGTCGTCCTTGACCACGTACGGCGCGCCGAGCTCGTCGACGGCGGCGGTGGCGGCGTCCAGGTCGTCGCAGACGAAGGGCCGTGCGGTGGGCACCCCGGCCGCGGCCATCACCTCCTTGGCGAAGGCCTTGCTGCCCTCGAGCCGGGCCGCCGCCGCGGACGGGCCGAAGCACGGGATGCCGGCGGCGCGGACCGCGTCCGCGGCGCCGGCGACGAGCGGGACCTCGGGGCCGATCACGACCAGGTCGGCCACCGCGGCGACCGCGAGCTCGGCGATGCCGGCGGGGTCCTGCATGCCGACGTGGCGGCACTCGGCACCCGCGGCGGCCATGCCCGGGTTGCCCGGGGCGGCCACGACGGCGCTCACCCCGTCCTCGGCGAGCAAGGACCGGACGATGGCGTGCTCCCTGGCACCGGACCCGACGACGACGACTCGCACGGGCAGCGAGGCTAGCGCTGTCCGGCGCGCACCGGCGGCCGGTCCTGTCGTACGGTCCGTCGGTGAGAGCCACCGTGATCCACGCCCCCGGCGACATCCGTTCCGAGACCCGGCCCGACCCCGCCCTGCAGGAGCCGACCGACGCGGTCGTGCGTGTCCTCGCGGCCTGCGTCTGCGGGTCCGACCTGTGGCCCTACCGGGGCGAGAACCCGGTGGAGGAGCCGCACGGCATCGGTCACGAGCACGTCGGGGTCGTCGAGGCCGTCGGGGACGACGTGCAGGGCGTGCGGGTCGGCGACGTCGTGGTCGCCCCGTTCACGTGGTCCTGCGGGCGGTGCGTGCACTGCCGGGCCGGTGTGCACACCTCGTGCGTGCTCGGCGGGGTGTTCGGCGGTGATACCGGCTGCCAGGCCGAGCTGGTCCGGGTGCCGCAGGCCGGCGGCACGCTGGTCCGGGTCGACGGGTACGGCGCGGGCAGCCCGCCGCCGGAGGCGTTGCTGCGCGACCTGCTGGCCTGCAGCGACGTGATGGGCACGGGGTGGCACGCGGCCCGGTCGGCCGGGGTCCGCGAGGGCGCGACGGTCGTGGTGGTCGGCGACGGCGCGGTCGGGCTGTGCGGGGTGCTGTCGGCCGTGCAGCAGGGCGCGGCCCGGGTGGTCGTGATGAGCCGTCACGCCGACCGGCAGGCCCTGGCCCGGCGCTTCGGCGCCACCGACGTCGTCGCCGAGCGCGGCGAGGACGGCGAGCAGGCCGTCCTCGAGCTGACCGACGGGGTGGGCGCGGACGCCGTCCTGGAGTGCGTGGGCACCGAGCAGTCGATGCGGACCGCCTTCGCCGTGGCCCGGCCGGGCTCGACGGTCGGCTTCGTCGGCGTCCCGCACGGCGGGCGACCGCCGCTGAGCCGGATGTTCCGCCAGAACATCGGTCTGGCCGGGGGGATCGCCCCCGTCCGGGCCTACCTGCCGACGCTGCTGCCGCTGGTGCTGGACGGCACGATCCACCCGGGCGCGGTCTTCGACGCCGAGCTGCCGCTGGCCGAGGCCGCCGAGGCCTACCGCCGGATGGACGCCCGCGAGTCGATCAAGGTGCTGCTGCGGCCCTGAGCCGTCCCGGCCCGCTGCGACGCCCTCAGGCGCTCAGCACCTCGGCGGGGTCCCGCTCCTCCTGCACGACCAGGAACGCCACGGTGGCCGACGCGGCGAACGCGACGGTCATCAGGGCCGTCATGCTCGTGGCGCTGGTCCCGCCGAACACGCTGGCCAACGGGCTGACCGCCCCGCCGACCGCGAACTGGAGCACCCCGACCAGGCCCGAGGCCAGACCGGCGCGGGCCGGGGGCTGACCGTTGAGGACGTGCGCGGACGCGGCCGGCATCGCCATGCCCACGACGCCCATCGCCACCATGAGACCGGCGATGAGGGCGGCCAGCGGCAGGTCGCCCAGCAGCGACAGCCCGAACACCAGGCCGATGGTGGCGGCCCCCACGATCGGGGCGCCGCGCAGCACGGCCAGCAGCCCGAAGCGGGCGACCAGGCGGCTGGACAGCTGGCTGCCGGCGATCAGGGACACGGTGACCGCCGCGAACACCATCCCGTAGCCGAGCTGCGAGACGCCGTACTGCTCCTGCAGCACGAACGAGCTGCCGTTGATGTAGACGAACAACCCGGCGAACGCGAGGCTGGCGACCATCGCCGGGGCGATGAACGACCGGTCGACGAGCAGGCGCCCGTAGGTGCCCGCCAGCCGGCTCACGGGGATGGGGCGGCGTGCCTCCTTGGGCAGCGTCTCGGGCAGGAGGACGGCGGTCACCAGCGCGAGCAGCACCCCGATGACGGCGAGGATGACGAACACGCCTCGCCAGCTGGTGAGCTCGAGCACCAGCGAGCCGAGGAACGGCGCCACCATGGGCACGGCGCCGACGACCAGGAACAGCTTGGCGAAGGCGCGGGCGAGGTCCTGGCCCTCGGACAGGTCGCGCAGGATGGCCCGCGCGGTCACCATGCCCGCGGCGACCACGAAGCCCTGGACGAAGCGCCCGGCCGTCAGCCACCCCAGGGTCGGCGCGGCCGCCACCAGCAGCGACGCCGCCGCCCAGGCCAGCAGCCCGACCACGACCGGCAGCCGGCGACCGACGCGGTCCGCGACCGGGCCGATCACAAGCTGCCCCAGGGCGAGGCCGAAGACGCACGCCGTCAGGGTCAGCTGGATCTGGGTCTCGGCCACGCCGAACTCCGCCGCCAGCGTGGGGTACGCAGGCAGGTAGAGGTCGATCGTCAGCGGCCCGGCCGCGGTGATGGCCGCCAGCAGGAACAGCTCGCGCGGTCCCAGCCGCGAGAAGAACCCGGCCCGCCCCCGGGTACCGGCCGACGCCGTCGCCGACGGGTCGACGGACGGACGGGTCTGGGGGGGAGTGGGTTCGCTGCGCATCTGGTTAGCGAGGGTAACAGTTACCCGTGCTAACCACCGGTCGGTCGTCCCGGTGGGTGGACCACCGGCGGTCCTCAGCCGAGCAGGTCGTGGCGGACCACGGTCTCCTCGCGACCCGGGCCGACCCCGATGGCGCTGATCCGCGAGCCGCTCATCTGCTCCAGCGCCTCGACGTAGCGCTGGGCGTTCACGGGCAGGTCCTCGAAGGCGCGGACGCCGGAGAGGTCCTCGGTCCAGCCGTCGAAGAACTCGTAGACGGGCTTGGCGTGGTGGAAGTCCGTCTGGCTCACGGGCATCTCGTCGAACCGGGTCCCGTCGACGTCGTAGGCCACGCAGACGGGGATCCGATCGAACCCGGTCAGGGTGTCGAGCTTGGTGACGACGAAGTCGGTCACGCCGTTGACGCGCTGGGCGTACCGGGTGATGACGGCGTCGTACCAGCCGCAGCGACGGGGCCGCCCGGTCGTGGTGCCGAACTCGTGCCCCACCGCACGCAACCGCTCGCCGTCGGCGTCGAACAGCTCGGTCGGGAACGGCCCCTCGCCGACGCGGGTCGTGTAGGCCTTGACCACCGCGATGACGCGGTCGACGCGGTTGGGGGCCACGCCGCTGCCGGTGCAGGCGCCGCCGGAGGTCGCGTTGGAGCTGGTGACGAACGGGTAGGTGCCGTGGTCGACGTCCAGCAGCGTGGCCTGGCCGCCCTCGAACAGGACGGTCTCGCCGCGGTCCAGCGCCTGGTTGAGGACGAGCCCGGTGTCGGCGACGAACGGCTCGAGGCGGGTCGCCTGCTCCAGCAGCGAGTCCGCCACCTCGTCCACCGAGATCGCCCGACGGTTGTAGACCTTGACCAGCAGGTGGTTCTTCTGGTCGAGCGCGCCCTCGATCTTCTGGCGCAGGATCTTCTCGTCGAACAGGTCCTGGACCCGGATCCCGACCCGGTTGATCTTGTCGGCGTACGCCGGGCCGATCCCGCGGCCGGTCGTCCCGATCCGCTGCTTGCCCAGGAACCGCTCGGTGACCTTGTCCAGGGTGCGGTGGTAGGTGGCGATGACGTGGGCGTTGGCGGACACCAGCAGGCGCGAGCAGTCCACCCCGCGGGCGGTCAGGCCGTCGATCTCGGTGAAGAGCACCTCGGGGTCGATGACGACGCCGTTGGCGATGACCGGGACCACCCCGGGGCTGAGGATGCCCGAGGGCAGCAGGTGCAGGGCGTACTTCTCCGAACCGATCACGACGGTGTGCCCGGCGTTGTTGCCGCCGTTGAACTTGACCACGTAGTCGACGCGCGAGCCGAGGGCGTCGGTGGCCTTGCCCTTCCCCTCGTCACCCCACTGCGCACCGATCAGCACGACTCCGGGCATTACGGCGACTCCTTCGGCTGGCTCGGGCCGCTGGGACCCCTCTGACGTGCGAACGGTCCCGCGACGCACTGCTCCCGGGACCTGTTCTGCCCGGTCAGGCTAGTGCAGGTGGCTCAGGACGAGGCCCGCGCCGACCGCTGCAGCAGCTCACCAGCCAGCCGGTGGCCGGACAACCAGGCGGCCTCGATGCGCGAGCGCTCGCCCCAGGCGTCGCCGCACACCCCGACCGTGCCGTCGTCGGTGAGCGCGAACTCAGGCGCCGGACGGGGCCGGCTCGGGCTGGCCAGCGACCACCGGTGCGCGCGGGCCCACTCCGGCTCCCCCAGGTCCGTGCCGAGCACCCGGGACAGGTCCGCCAGCACGTGAGGGACGGCCGAGGCCGGGTCGTCGAGGCGGCTGGCGGCGAACACCGGTGTGGTGTGGGCCACCAGCACCGGGGCCCCGTCCCCGCGACGGCGTCCGTCGTCGGCCACCCACTCCACGACCGGGGACCCGTCGACGAACACGCCGTCGATCTCCGGCCAGGTCCGCGCCGTCCACGCGGCGTAGACCGAGAGCACGGGGCGCCAGTCCCAGGGCGGGCCGTCCAGCAGCGAGGGAGCCGTGCCCTCGGGCAGCAGGTCGACGGCCTGGGGGTCGGGCATCGCCAGCACGACCGTGTCGAAGCGCTCGCCGTCGACCACGACACCCGGACGGTCCGCACCGGTGAGCCGTTCCACCTCGGTGACCTCGCGGGGGTTGTCCACGGCCAGGCCGTCGGCCAGGTCCTCGACCAGCGAGCGTAGGCCGTCGGTGCCCGCCCAGCGGACCGGTCCCACCTTGGTGCCGAGCAGCCGCTCCCCGTCGGACAGGTGGAACGTGTCCGTCCAACGCCGCAGCAGGCCCCGCTCGCGCCAGGACTCCACCACCGCGCCGAACTCCTCGCCGCGGACGGTGAAGTACGAGGCCCCGGTGTCGACGACGTGACGGCCCACCACGGTGTCGACCGTCCGGCCGGCCATCCGTCCACCCAGGCGGCGGCCCCGGTCGACCAGCAGGACGTCGGTGCCGGCGTCGTGCAGGCGCCGGGCGCACGCCACCCCCGAGATGCCCCCACCGACGACGAGGACACGACCCTGGCTCTGAGCGGCAGTCACGGCCTCAGTCTGCCCGTCGCCCGGCGGCTCGGCAGGGGCGGGGCCCGGGCGGCGCGCCCGGGACGCTGACCGAGTAGTGCGACAGGCCATGACAGGCCACACTGTGTCCGCGTCGGCTGCCGTGAGGTCGGTCGGCGGGTGGTCCCGAAGGGGTCCGGGACCACCGGGGGCCGCGCTCCTGCGGGACGCGCGGCCCCTCGACCACCCGCCGCGGGACGGCGGGGCTCAGGCGAGGGTGGGGTCGCAGTCGGCCAGCAGGGCGGCCAGGCGGGTGACCTCGTCGGCCTCGCCGACGTGCTCGGCCGCACCGGCCAGGGCGCGGACGCTGCGCAGGAAGCCCTGGTTGGGCACGTGCGCCCACGGCACCGGGCCGTGGCCCTTCCAGCCCGAGCGGCGCAGGGCGTCCAGACCGCGGTGGTACCCGGTCCGGGCGTAGGCGTAGGCGGCGATCGCGTCGGACAGCCGCTGCTCGTCGTCGCCGGCGGCCTGCGCCGCACCCGCTCGCACCAGCGCCTCCTCGGCCAGCACGGCCCAGGCCAGGCTGGAGGCGGGCGCGGCGGCGGCGACGGTCGCGGCCGGGGTGCCCGCGCCCAGCGCCTGCTCGGCGGGGTCGTGCAGGCCGGCCGGCAGGTGGGTCGGGGCCGGGCCGTTCAGCAGGTCGGGACCGCGGTTCGGGTTCGGGGGGGTGCTCACGGGGACTCCTCGGGGACGGGGTTGTGGATGGGGTCGTACCCCGACCGCAGCTGGGCCCACACGAGCTTGCCCGACCGGGTCGGCGACCACCCCCACCGTGCCACCTCGTTGACGACGTGCAGACCGTGGCCACCCTCGCCGAGCGGCCGGTGCGGGACGAGCCGGGGGGGCTGCGGGTTGGCGTCCTCGACCTCGATGCGCAGCCCGGAGGTGGTGTCGTAGAGCCGCAGCTGCACCATGCCCCAGCCGTGCAGGACGGCGTTGGCGACCAGCTCGGACACGACGACCTCGGCGAGGTCGGCCTGCGGCACCCCCCACACGGCGCACGCGCGCATGGTGGCGTGGCGGGCCTTGCCCACGCTGGAGGGGTCGGACGGCAGCTGCCAACGGCGCTGCCGGGTCGCCTCGGCCCGGGGCACGGGCAGGTCGGCCACGTCCATCGGCACGCGCAGCACCACGACGGCGGTGTCGTCCTCCGGCGAGTCGCCCAGCTCGGCCAGGAGCATCTCGCCGACGCCGTCGGCGCGGACGGCGGTGCACCGCTGCAGCAGCCCCTTGAGCGTCTCGATGCCCTGCGCCATCGGCCGGGACCGGCGCTCGACCAACCCGTCGGTGTAGGCCACCACGACGTCTCCGGGGCGCAGCCGCACCGTGTCGGAGCGCCTGGCTCCCTCCTGCAGACCGATCATCGTCCCCTGCGCGGAGTCCAGGGACCGCACGGTGTAGCCCGTGACGGCGTCGGCGCCGGACGCGGCGTCCCCGTCCGGCGCGGAGCGGCGGCGGGGGCTGCACACCAGCGTCGGCAGGTGCCCGGCGGAGGACCACGACAGGTCCCACTGGCCGTCGTCGCGGCGCCGCAGGGTCATCAGCACCAGGCTCGCCATGCGGGCGATGCCCATGCCGGCCGTGAGGTGGTCCACCCGCATCAGGACGCTGCCCGGGTCCTCGACCTCGTAGGCGTAGGACCGCACCACGGACCGCAGCTGCCCCATCGTGGCGGCCGCCTCGACGTCGTGGCCGACCACGTCGCCCACCACGACCCCGGTCACGTCCTCGCCGAGCGGCATGACGTCGTACCAGTCGCCGCCGACCTGCGCGTGGTCGACGTTGGGCGTGTAGTGCGCCCACACGTCCAGACCGGGGATCCCCGCCTGCTGCGGCAGCATGGACCGCTGCAGCGTCTCGGCCAGGGAGTGCTCCCGCGCGTACAGCCGGGCGTTCTCCAGGCTCAGCCCCGTGCGCCGCGCCACCACCCGGACCAGCTTGTGCAGGTCCTCGCCGACCGGGGCGGGGCCCGCGTCGTCCGCCGGCCGGTCCCCCAGACCGACCAGCAGGACCGCGATGACGTCGTCGCGCCCCGACAGCGGCAGCGCCAGGTAGGCGTCCTCGACCCGACCCGTGACGGCCTGCGCGAACCAGCCCGTGACGGTACCGGCGCGCCGGGCCGTCCCCAGGTCCACGACGGCCTCCTGCAGGAAGCCCTCCAGCACGGCTCGCAGCGGGTCGTCGGTGGCCAGGTCGGCCACCGCGGGCCCCATCCGCCTGCCCGCGCCGACCAGCTCCTCCGTCCCGCCGCCCGACGCGGCGACCACCTCCACGGACCTGTCCAGGCGGAGCACGGCGGCCCACGGCACGACGGAGCCGGCGAGGACGTCGGTGAGCCGCGACATCGCCGCGGCGGCGTCCAGCTCGATGACCACGTCGCTCACCCGGTCCAGCAGCACCAGCCCGGCCCGGGCCCGCTGCTCGGCCAGCAGGGCCCGCTCACGCTGCTCCTGGACCAGGACCCGCTCGGTGACGTCGACCTGGACGCCGACGAAGTTGACCAGCCGGCCGGCCGCGTCCAGCACCGGGGTGATCGACACCTGGTTCCAGAAGGCCGTGCCGTCCTTGCGGTAGTTGACCAGCGTCTCGGTGACGGCCCGCTGCGCGCGGAGGGCCTCCGACAGCCGCCGGACCGTCTCGGGGTCGGTGTCGGGCCCCTGGAGGAACCGGCAGTTGAGCCCCGTGGCCTCCTCCGAGGTGTAGCCCGTGGTCCGCTCGAAGGCGGGGTTGGCCCAGACCAGCGGGTTGTCCGGCTGGGTCGGGTCGGAGATGGTGAACGCCAGGTCCGTGGCGATGACGGCGCGGTTGCGCAGCGCGTCGGCCTGAGCCAGCGCCGCCTCCTGGGCCGAGGCCACCGCCCCGACGGGCCTGCGCGTGTCCGCGGCCGTCAGGGCGCCGTCGGCCGCCGCGACGATGGGCTCCATCTCCACGGCCCCGCCGGCGGTCCCGGTCAGGCGCATGAACACCACCAGGCAGCGCCCGCTGAGCCCGCTGCCCAGGGGGAACCCCGTCACCCACAGCGGGCCCACCACGTCGGCCACGGTCTCGCCGCCGTCCTGCCGCTGCCGGTCCTGCTCGTCACCGGCCGCCTCGGAGGCCCGGTGGGACTCGCGCCGGATCAGCTCACCGGCCACCGGCTCGCCGCGGGCCACCCGCGACAGCGCGCTCGCGGTGTCGGCGAGGTCGGCGCCGCCGGGGTCGACGAGACCGGCGAGGCGACCCCACTCGTCCACGCCGATCGGGAGGGCCTGGCTGCCGGCCATGGCCATCGCCATCAGGTTGGCGTACTCCACACGGCTGCTGGTGAGGTCCACGACCAGCACCGCCGCGTCGGCCTCGTGCATCACACGCGGCAGGTGGCTCGTCGACACCCTGGTCCTCCTCAGTCCTGGCGTCCCCCGACGCCGTGCTCCCGCCATTCCTCGTACCGGGGTGCCCGAGCGGGGGCGTGACCAAACGGCCGGCAGGATCGCGACCCGCGCGGTCTTGCTAGCGTTCGACGACGCACCATCGCCCCGGGGGAACAGCAGGAGATCCGAGAATGACAGCCGAGAACGAGTCGGAGCAGGTCGCAGCGCCGCTCACGGACACCGACACCAGCCCGTCCATGATCCCCCTGCGCCCGGTGGACCCGGGCTCGGTGCACGTGCTCTTCGAGCCCGAGCTCACCCGGGTGGTCCTCACGGGGGAGATCGACGCCGAGCTCGGCCCGGACCTGCTCGAGGCCGCCGACGACGCCCTCACCACGGCGCGCGCGATCGAGGTGGACAGCCACCTCGTGACGTTCATGGACTCGACGGGGGTCGCGTTCCTGGCCCGGCTGGCGTCACGGGCGTCCCGGCGGGTGGTCCTGCTCGACCCGCCCGACGTGGTGCGGTTCCTCATCGAGACCACCCGGATCGCGTCGCTGCTGGACGTCGTGGTCCGCCAGGGCGCGGAGCCCGAGCCCGACGAGGACCAGCGGGCCGAGGCCTCGCGGGCCTGACCCGGCTGCCGGTCGCCCGGCAGCCGGGATCGCTCAGCGGAGCCGGTGCCCCGCGCTGCGCAGGTTCTGGCAGGCCTCGACGACGCGGGCGGCCAGGCCGGCCTCGGCCGACTTGCCCCAGGCGCGGGGGTCGTAGGCCTTCTTGTTGCCGACCTCGCCGTCGATCTTCAGCACGCCGTCGTAGTTGGTGAACATGTGGCTGACGACCGGACGCGTGAAGGCGTACTGGGTGTCGGTGTCGATGTTCATCTTGACGACGCCGTAGTCGACCGCGTCGCTGATCTCCTGCGGGGTGGACCCGGACCCGCCGTGGAAGACCAGCAGGGCGGGCTTGTCGCCCTTCGAGCCACCGGTCTTCGCCGCGATGGCGTCCTGGCACTCGCGCAGGATCTCCGGGCGCAGCTTGACGTTGCCCGGCTTGTAGACGCCGTGCACGTTGCCGAAGGTCAGGGCCGCCATGTACACGCCCTTCTCCCCCGTGCCGAGCGCCTCGACCATGGCGATGGCGTCCTCGGTGGTCGTGTAGAGCTTGTCGTTGATCTCGTTGTCGACGCCGTCCTCCTCGCCACCGACGACGCCGACCTCGATCTCCAGGACGACCTTGGCCTCGGCCGACAGGGCCAGCAGCTCCTCGGCGATCTGGAGGTTCTCCTCCAGCGGCACCGCGGAGCCGTCCCACATGTGCGACTGGAACAGCGGGTTGCCGCCGGCCTTGACCCGCTCGGCGCTGGCCGCCAGCAGGGGGCGGACGAAGCCGTCGAGCTTGTCCTTGGGGCAGTGGTCGGTGTGCAGGGCGATCTGCACGTCGTAGCTGTCGGCGATCTCGTGGGCGTAGGCGGCGAGCGCCTTGGCCCCGACGACCATGTCCTTGACGGTGGAGCCGGACAGGTAGTCGGCGCCGCCGGTGGACACCTGGACGATGCCGTCGCTCTCGGCCTCGGCGAAGCCGCGGATGGCGCCGATCAGGGTCTGGGACGAGGTGACGTTGATGGCCGGGAAGGCGTAGGAGCCGTCCTTGGCCTTGGTCAGCATCTCGGCGTAGCTCTCGGGCGTTGCGATGGGCATCGCGGGCTCCTCTGTGTGGCAGGTCACGTTGCGACCTCGATCCTTCCACGTCCGAGCCGGGGCCGACCGACGGCGTCCAGCACGGCGGCAGGGGGACGTTCCGCGAAGCGGCGGCGGCGGACCGGGTCCCTGCCCCACGCTGTCCCCGGACGCGTCGGGACGCCGCCGAGGTCCCGACCGACCGGGGGGGTGCTGGGCCGTGCTGACACGCCGTGCCGACTCGGCGCTGCCGGAGGTCGCGTCCGTCGCGACGGTGGTCCTCACCGTCCTGGTGGCCTCCGCGTACCTGGCGGTCGACGACGTGTCGACCCGGGTGGCCCTGTCCCACCTGTCCATCGCGCTCTCGACGCTCGGGCTGGGGCTGGCCTGCTCCCTCGTGCCGGCGCCCTACGTCCGCCCGGTCCTGGCCCTGCTGGTGGGGACCGTGCTGATCGGGGTCGGGGAGCTCGTGGCCACCCGGGAGCGGTCGGGCGGGGTGGCTCCGTACCCGCACGGCGGCGAGGGGTGGGCCGGCGCCGGGACGCTGCTCCTGCTGCTGGGGGTCCTCCTGCTGGTCGGGCGACGGGGGGCCGTGACCCCGCAGGAACGGCTCGACGTCGGGATCGGCACCGTGAGCCTGCTGCTGTTCGCCACGTCCTCCGGTCTGCTCACGTCCCTCGGCGTCGGTCCGGGCGCCCTGCTGTCCGGGGCGTTCCTGGCCACGGCCGTGCTGCCGGTGGTCATCGGGGTGCTGGTCGTCAGCCGGCCCGAGACCAGTCGCGCCGGGATGTGGCTCGTGGTGGCCTCCCTGGGCCTCATCGGCGCGGACGCCGGGTTCGTCGTCGCCACGGCGGGAGGGTCCGACGCCGACGGGCGGACCAGCGACGTGGGGTACCTGGTGGCCCGGGGGGCGCTGGTGGCCATGGCGCTGTCCCTGGCCCGCGGCCGCGCGACCACGGAGAACGAGGTGGCGAGGCGACGGGTGCTCCTCACCGGGGCGTTCGCGCTGCTCGTCCCGGCCGGGTTGCTCGTGGGCGCCGACACGGGGGTGCAGAACCCGGTGTGGCTGACGGTGCTCTGCGGCACGGCCCCGGTGGCGCTGCTGACGTGGCGGGCCGTCCGCAGCGTGGACGACCTCGCCCTGGTCGCCGGGCTGGACCCGCTCACCGGGCTGGGCAACCGCCGGGCCTTCGACCACCGGCTGTCGGCGGCCTGCGACGGCGGTCAGGAGTTCTGCCTGCTGGTCGCCGACCTGGACGGCTTCAAGCACGTCAACGACACCTGGGGTCACGGGGCGGGCGACCGGGTGCTGGTGGACGTGGCCGCCGGGCTGCGGCGGGCCGCGCCCGGCGCCTTCGTCGCCCGTCTGGGGGGCGACGAGTTCGCCGTGCTGCTCCACGGCCCGGGTGACCCCGGACCGGCCCGGGAGCAGCTGCTTAGCACCCTGACGCCGGTCCTCGCGGCCCACCCGGGCCTGGGGATCAGCGTCGGGGCCGTCCCGGGCCGGACCGGCAGCACCCCGGACGAGGTGCTCGCCGCGGCCGACGCGGCGATGTACGCCGACAAGCGGGCGGCCCGCTGAGCCCATCGGCAGGTGGTTGGATGCTCGGATGCGGATCGCGGACTCCCTCGACGGCAAGCGCATCCTGCTGACCGGTGTCACCGGGTTCGTCGGCGAGGCGCTGCTGCACAAGCTGCTGCGCGACGTCCCCGGCTGCACGGTGGTGGCGATGGTGCGGCCGAAGTCGGGTCAGCAGGCGCAGGACCGCGTCACCAAGCTGCTGGCCAAGCCCATCTTCGCCGACGTGCCCGAGGGGGCCGCCGCACGCGTCGAGACGCTGTCCGGCGACCTGGGTGCCGTCCCGGAGCTGCCCAAGGACCTGGACGTCGTCGTGCACTGCGCCGGGGACGTGTCGTTCGACCCACCGATCCAGTCCGCCTTCGACACCAACGTCATCGGGGTCAAGGCCCTGGTGGACCGCGTGGTCGAGGCCGCCCACCGCGAGGACGGCAGCCACCGGCCGCTGCACTACGTGCACGTGTCCACCGCCTACGTCGGCGGCCGCCGCCGCGGTCCGGTGGTCGAGGCCTCCGTCGAGCACAGCGTCGACTGGCAAGCCGAGTACGACGCCGCGCAGCGGGTCGCCGCCCGGATCGAGGACACCTCCCGCACCCCCGCGGTGCTGCAGAAGCTGCTGGCCAAGGCCGAGAAGCACCACGACCGGGCCGGACCCCTCGCGGTCGCCGCCGACGCCGAGGAGCGCCGCCGCACCTGGGTGAGCGACCAGCAGAAGTCCGCCGGCGGCGAGCGCGCCCGCAGCCTGGGCTGGACCGACGTCTACACGTTCACCAAGGCCCTCGGCGAGCGGGTCGTCGAGCAGGTCGCCGCCCCCGTCCTGCCGACCACGGTCTACCGGCCGAGCATCATCGAGTCCGCCCTCACCACGCCGTACCCGGGGTGGATCGAGGGCTTCAAGATGGCCGACCCGATCATCCTCGCCTACGGCCGCGGCGAGCTGCCCGAGCTGCCGGCCGCCCCGGACTCCGTCATCGACATCGTGCCGATCGACCTGGTCGTCAACTCCATCATCGCCGTGGCCGCGACCCCGCCCCCGGTCGGGGAGCCCGCGTACTTCCACCTGAGCTCGGGCTCGCGCAACCCGTGCACGTTCCGGCAGCTGTACGACTACGTCCGGGAGTACTTCGCCCGGCACCCGTTCGACATGGACTCCCGCGGCGCGGTCAGGCTCGCGACGTGGCGCTTCCCCGGGGCCCGGATCGTCGAGCGGGCGCTGACCACCGGTGAGCGCGCGTACGACGTCGCCGAGGGCGCCCTGTCGCTGGCGCCGCGCAGCGACAAGGTCCGCTCGATCGCCCGCAACCTGGACACCCAGAAGCGTCGGCTGGACTTCCTGCGCCGCTACATGGACCTGTACCGGGCCTACACGCAGGTCGAGCTGTACTTCGTCGACGACAACATGCTGGCCCTGCACCAGGGGATGGACCCGGCCGACCAGGAGACCTTCGGCTTCGACACCGCGGTCATCGACTGGGAGCACTACCTGATCGAGGTGCACTGCCCCGCCATCACCAAGGGCGTGCGCGACTACGACGTCATCCGGCGCAAGCGCAACCGCTCCGGCGGCCCGGCCCCGCGCGTCATCGCCCCCCGTGACCCCGCCGAGCCCGTCGACCCCGACGCCGCCCCCGTGCTGGCCGTGTTCGACATGGACGGCACGCTGCTGACGTCCAACATCATCGAGACCTACCTGTGGGTGCGGCTGCCCGAGCTGTCGACCGCGGGCAAGGTCCGCGAGCTCGCCGCCACGGCCGCCCGGCTCCCGCTGTACCTGCGGGCCGAGCGGCGCGACCGCGGTGCGCTGATCCGCAGCGCCTACCGCCGCTACGAGGGCGCGGACCTGCGGGCGCTGGAGGACATGGTCGACGAGACCCTCACCCCCCACGTGCTGGAGCGGGTGAGCGGGGCGGCGATCCGCCGGGTCCGCGAGCACCGGGCCGCCGGGCACCGGACGGTCCTCATCACCGGCGCCGTCATGCCCATCACCCGGCCGCTGGCGCCGCTGTTTGACGAGATCGTCGCCGCCGAGCTGCACGTCGACGCCCGCGGACGGTGCACGGGGTTCCTCAAGCGGCCGCCGCTGGTCGGCGAGGCGCGCGCCGCCTGGCTGCGTCGTTACGCGAGCGTCGAGGGTGCCGACCTGACCAAGGCCTACGGCTACGCGGACTCCCACTCCGACCTGCCGATGCTGCAGGCCGTGGGCCGCCCGACCGCGGTCAGCCCCGACGTCACCCTGTACCGCGAGGCCCGCAAGCTGCGCTGGCCGATCGAGGACTGGCGCACCGCCGGGCGGACCGCTCGCCTGCAGCTGCCGAGCATCGACACGTCCCAGGCCCGGCTCCCGGGCTGAGGCCCAGGTGCGCCACGGTCGCCGCGCACGCGACGCCCGTCGCCTCGCGGGGCCGGCGTGCGGTTGGATGAGGCCGTGATGCTGGCTCTGGAGCTGTTCCGATCGGTCCCCCGATACACCGCGGCCCGCGCGATCACGGCGGTCGGGTCGGTGCCCGGGCTCCTGGTCGGACCGCTGGCCCCGGTCCGGCTGCTGACCCGGCCCGAGCCCCAGGTGCGCCACGACGGCTGGGGCGAGGTCAAGGTCCACCTGGGCGGCATCTGCGGCTCCGACCTGGGCGCGGTGACCGGGTCCACGTCGCTGTACTTCGCCGGGGTGAGCTCGATGCCGTGCGTGCCGGGCCACGAGGTCGTCGGCACCCTGACCCGTGACCTCGAGGACCTGCCCGCGGGCACCCGCGTCGTGGTCGACCCCGTGCTCGCCTGCGCCGCCCGCGGGCTCGAGCCGTGCGAGCAGTGCGCCCAGGGCCTGACCAACCGCTGCGACCGGGTGAGCGTGGGGCACCTGCGACCCGGCCTGCAGACCGGCTACTGCTCGAGCACCGGCGGCGGCTGGGGCGAGCGGCTCGTCGCGCACCGCTCCCAGCTGCACGTCGTGCCCGACGAGCTGAGCGACGCCCGCGCCGTGCTGGTGGAGCCGCTGGCCTGCGCGGTCCGTCTGGCCGAGCGCGCCGACGTCCGCGAGGGGCAGACCGTCCTGGTGTCCGGCGCGGGCGCGGTGGGGCTGTTCGCCACCCTGGCCATCCGCCGGCTGACCCCGGCCGGTCGCATCGTGGTCGTGGCCAAGCACGGCGCCCAGGCGTCCCTGGCCCGGGCGTTCGGCGCCACCGACGTGGTCCAGCCGGCCGAGGCGCTGCGCGGGGTCCGTCGCAGCACGCAGGCCCTGACCGTCGAGACCCGTCTGCCGGGCGCGGCCAAGCGGTACGACCAGCAGTACCTGCTGGGCGGGGTGGACGTGGCCGTCGACGCCGTGGGCTCCGCGTCCTCGCTCGACCTGGCCATGCGCGCCACCCGGGCGGGCGGGCGCGTCGTGCTGTCGGGCATGCCGCAGAAGGGCGCGGACCTGAGCCCCGCCTGGTTCCGCGAGCTGGACGTCGTCGGCACCTACGCCAGCAGCGGTGACGCGTTCGCCACGGCGCTGACCCTGGCGGCCGAGGCGCCCCTGGGCGACGGCATCGGGGGCGAGGGCGACGTGCTGAGCGCCGTCTACCCGCTGCACCGCTGGCGCGAGGCGCTGGACCACGCCAGCAGCGCCGGCCGGCTCGGCGCGGTCAAGATCGCGTTCGACCCCCGGCAGCGCTGAGGACCGGCGGGGCGCACGGCGGCACCGCGACGGACGAGCGGCGCCGGGGTCGGCGACGGCCGTCCGGCCGCGCACCGGCCGTCACGGAGCCCGACCTCAGGGCAGCGTCAGCCAGCGGCACCGGCCGTCGACGCCGAGCACCACGAAGCCCTGCGCGTCGGCCAGCCCGCGGAGCATCGGCGCCCCGTCGTGACCGGTCGGCACCGGCCGGCCCCGCCCCGGCACCAGCCGGGCGGGCAGCAGGCGGGTGCCCACGTCGGGGACGTCCGCCCCCTCCGGCCGGACGACCTCGGGCAGCGGCTCGTCGGGTCGGCCCAGCCAGCCGTGGAGCAGCGGGACCAGCAGCGTCGTCACCGCGGCGACCGAGGCCAGCGGGTCGCCCGGCAGACCCAGCACCACCGGCCCGTCCGGCACCACGGCCAGGACCGCGGAGGCACCCGGACGGACCACCGTGCCGTCGACGACGGTCCTCGCCCCGACGTCCCGCAGCGCCTCGCGCACGTGGTCGGCGGGCCCTCGGCCCGTGCCACCGGTCGTCACCACCAGGTCGACGGTCGAGCGGTAGGGCCCGGCGAACACGTCACGCAGCGTCTGCGGGTCGTCACCGGTCCGGGCGGTACGCCCGAGGTCGACCCCGAGGTCGTGCAGCACCGGCGGCAGCACGTGGCTCAGGCTGTCGCGGGTCCGGCCCGGTCGGGCGGTGCCGGAGTCCGACAGCTCGTCCCCGAGGACCAGCAGGACACCCCGCGGCTCGACCACGACGTGCACGGTGTCGGCGCCCGCCGCGGCGACCAGGCCCAGACGGGCCGGCGTCAGCACGGCCCCCCGGCCGAGGACCATCTCGCCGGCCCGCAGCTCCTCGCCGCGGGTCCGGACGTGCCGACCGGCTGCGGGGTCGGGGGCGTGGAGCCGCCCCTGGTCCACGAGCCCGTCCTCGCGCCGGAGCGCCGCGTCGGCGCCCCGCGGGAGGGCGTCCCCGGTCGCGACGGCGCAGGCCTGGCCGGGACCGAGCCGTTCGACGGCACCGGAGCGACCGACACCCAGACCCGCGTCGACGCGGCAGTCGGACCCGGCACCGTCGCCGGCGCGACGGTGGGGGACGGCGCCGCTGTCGCCGCGACGGCTCGAGAGCGCACCGACGTCGGCGCGGCGGTCCGGGGCCGCGCCGTCCTCGGCGCGACGGTTCTGGACCGCACCGACGAGCTGCCACGGTCCGGGCCCGGACACGGCCCAGCCGTCCACGGCGGAGGAGTCGGCGGCAGGCACGTGCGAGGCCGCCCGCACGTCGACGGCCAGGACGCGTCCCAGCGCCCGCTCCAGCGCCACCGGGACGTGGCGGGGCACCCTGGCCCCGCCCAGCTCGCGGGCGAGACGACGCGCCTCGTCGAGGTCGGGTCGGTTCACCCGTCGCCGTCGGCGGGGAGCATGGCGAGCACCCGGTCGCGCAGCGCGGGCAGGTCGGCGCGGCCCTGCGGCCCGGCGGCAGCCAGCCCCGCCGCCACCCCCACGGCGAACGTGGTCAGCGGGGCGGCCGGGCGGGCGACGGTGTGCGCGGCGTCGCGGGCCAGGTCGAGCACCAGGTCGACGAGCTCGCCGACCGGGACCCCCTCGGTCGCCGCGTGCAGCTGCAGCTCCTCCACCAGGCGTGCCGCCCAGTCGTCCAGACGTGCGCGGCTCAGGTCCTCGGGGGTGTCCACGTCGACCAGCCTGCCCCACTCACGGGGCGGCGGAGCGCCCACCCACCGCAGCCCGGTGACGACGTGCCGCAGCCCCGGCGCCCTGGCGCCCTCGCCCCGGGCCGCGGCCGCCGCCACCGCGGCCTCCGCCGCCCGCCCGAGCGGGGCGACGCGGTAGGCCGCGGTCAGCCACTGCGCCCGGCCGTCGCCGTCCTCCGCGACCACGGCGTCCAGCCCCGGCTCCGCCCCCAGCCGGGCCACCAGCGCCCGCAGCGCCTCGCCCGGCAGGTGCGGCAGGTCGGCGGCCAGCAGGACGACGACGTCCGCGGTCACCTGCTCCAGACCGGCCAGCAGACCCGCGACGGGACCCGAGCCCGCGGGCTCCTCCCGGGTCAGGACCAGCGGGCACGCCGTCGTGACGTCGTCGGGCAGCCGTGGTCCGACGACCACGACGCGAGCCACCCCGGCGAGCGCGGCCGCGTCCACGGCCCGCCCCAGCAACGAGACCCCGCCGACCGTGGCCGCGGTCTTGTCCCCGCCGAACCTGCTCCCGGCCCCGCCGGCCAGCACCACGGCCTCGACACCCGCCATCACCGTCACGGGTCGCATCCCGCGGAGTCTGCCAGCCGGACCACCTGACGCCCCCGACCGCGGGGGCGGACCGCAGGGCCCGGCGCCCGCGCGGCCCCCTGCGCACCGGCGCGGTTCCGACGAAGGGGCCCGGCGGTGGTTGGATGACGCCCATGACGCGTCCCGGTTTCGTGCTCGAGGTGGACGACCGGACCCCGCCGCTGGTGGTCCACGAGGGCGAGGGGTTCCGGCTCGAGTCGTTCCCGCGCGGCACCCGCGTGGTGTACCCGCCGGAGAGCCTGCCCGCCGTCCCCGACGTGGACGCCGCGATCGACGAGGCGCTGCGCAACCCGGTCGACAGCGAGCCGCTGCCCAGCCTGCTCTTCGCCGGCATGCGCCTGACGATCGCCTTCGACGACATCTCGATCCCGCTGCCCCCGATGAAGAGCCCGGACATCCGGCAGCGCATCATCGAGGCCGTCCTGGAGATGGCCGCCGCGGCCGGTGTGGACGACGTCGAGCTGGTCAGCGCCAACGCCCTGCACCGCCGCCTCAACCCCGACGAGCTCAAGCACATCGTCGGCGAGCGCGTGTTCCGCAGCTTCTTCCCGCAGGGCGCGCTCTACAACTTCGACGCCGAGGACAAGGAGAACATCGCCACCCTCGGGAAGACGCGTCACGACGAGGACGTCCAGATCCACAAGCGGTCCGCGGAGTCCGACCTGCTCGTCTACGTCAACGTCAACCTGGTGGCGATGGACGGCGGCCACAAGTCCGTCGCGATCGGCCTGGCGCCGTACTCGAGCCTCAAGCACCACCACAACCCGCAGACCATGGTCAACAGCCGGTCGTTCATGGACCACAAGAAGTCGGCCCTGCACTCCAGCGCCTGGCGCATGGGCAAGGTCGTCGCGGAGCACGTCAAGGTGTTCCAGATCGAGACCACGCTCAACAACACGATCTTCCCCGACGCGTACTCGTTCCTGCAGAAGCGCGAGTGGGAGTGGAACATCGCCGACCAGGCCCGTTTCGTCGGCATCCGCCGGGGCCTGGCGATCGCGCCCAAGCGGGTCCGCCACAACGCGTTCCACTCCATGCGCGGCGCCTACGGGCTGACCGGCGTGGTGGCCGGCGAGGTCGAGGCCGTCCACGAGAAGACCATCGCCGCCGTGCACCGCCAGCAGCTCGTCCCGGTCCAGGGGCAGAGCGACGTCATGGTGCTGGGCGTGCCGTTCGTGGGCCCCTACAACGTCGACTCGATCATGAACCCGGTCCTGGCCGCGTGCATGGGGCTGGGCTACTACTTCAACAGCTATCGGGGCCAGCCCGTCGTCCGCAAGGGCGGCGCGGTGATCCTCTACCACCCGGTCACGCAGGAGTTCAACCAGCTGCACCACCCCTCGTACGTGGACTTCTTCGAGGAGGTGCTGTCGACCTCGACCGACCCGCAGGTCATCGAGAAGCAGTTCGAGGAGCGGTACGCGACCGACCCTTGGTACGTCCACCTGTACCGGACCAGCTACGCCTACCACGGGGTCCACCCGTTCTACATGTGGTACTGGATTGCGCACGCCCTGGACCACCTGGGCAGCGGGCGCAACGTGGTGTGGGTGGGCGGCAACCGCAAGGCCTGCGCCCGGATGGGCTTCCGTGCGGCGACCACGCTGCAGGACGCGCTGGAGATGGTGTCGGACACCGTCGGCCCGGACCCGTCCATCACCTACCTGCACAACCCGCCGCACCTGGTGGCGGACGTCACGTGAGCCGGACCACGCCCACCTCGTGGGTGCGGGACGGCGTCCGCGACGTCCGCACCGTCGCCCGCGGCTGGCGCTGGGGCGTCGGGCGCAAGGCCCTGGTGCCGCGCTCGGCCGAGCCGTACGTCCCCGCCCGGTCGACGCGCGTCTTCCCGACCCGCTGGGCCCGCACGCCGCTCATGCGCGGCGTCCGCGAGGTCGTCCTCGGCGTCGGCATGAACGGGCTGCTCCGCTCGCAGGTCTCGGTCAAGGCGCACGGCCTGGACGTGCTGGACCGCGTGCAGGGCCCGGTGGTGTTCGTCGCCAACCACACCTCGCACGTCGACACCCCGCTGATCATGAACACCCTGCCCGCCCGGTGGCGCCGCAAGACCGCCGTCGCGGCGGCGGCGGACTACTTCTTCGACACCTGGTGGCGCGCGGCCGGGTCGGCGGTGCTGTTCAACACCTTCCCCATCGAGCGTCGCGGCGGGTCGCTGTCGAGCACCCCCGGCTACCTGCTCAAGGACGGCTGGTCGATCGTCGTCTACCCCGAGGGGACGCGGTCGAGGGACGGCTGGACGGGGCAGTTCAAGCTCGGCGCGGCGTTCATGGCCACCACCTACGGGGTGCCCGTCGTGCCGATCGCCATCCGTGGCTCGTTCAACGCCATGCCGCACGAGCAGTCCTGGCCCAGCCGCGGTCGTCCGCCGGTGAGCATCCGTTACGGCGAGCCCGTGACCCCCGTCCAGGGCGAGGGGCCCCGCGACTTCGGCAAGCGGGTCGAGGCGGCCCTGGCCGGGCTGCTGGACGAGGACAGCAACGACTGGTTCTCGGCCCGGCTGCGCGCCGCGGGCGAGGGCAACGCGCCGGCCAGCGGTCCCGACGTCGCCCGCTGGCGTCGGGTCTGGCAGACCAGCCGGGCCCCGCAGCAGCGCGGTCGCCGCACCGTCTGGCACTGATCCCGGTGCACCGTCCGGGCGAGGGTCGTCGGTCGTCCGGACGCAGCCCCGGCCGGGTGGGACCCTGGTGGCCGTGACCCTGGGCCCGCTCGTCCTCACCCCCCGTCTGGTGCCGAAGCCGTGGGGTGGGCGCCGGCTGGCCGAGCTGGGGCGGGACCTGCCACCGGACGTGCCGGTCGGCGAGTCCTGGGACGTCGCGGACCTGGACCCGTCCGCCACCGACGTCACCGACCCGGTGTCGCGGGTCGCCCACGGCCCGTTCACCGGCCGCACCCTGGGCGAGCTGGTCGCCTCGCACCGCGAGGACCTGCTCGGGCTGGTGGAGCCCGCCGCCGGCGGCCGGTTCCCCCTGCTGCTCAAGCACCTGGACGCACGGGAGAACCTGTCGCTGCAGGTGCACCCGTCGGCGGCGGTCCTCGACCGGTTGCCGGGCGCGCAGCTGAAGACCGAGTCGTGGGTGGTGGTGCACGCCGAGCCCGGCGCCGAGCTGATGCTGGGCGTGCACAGCGGTGTCGGTCCGGACGACTTCGACGCCGCGTTCGGCACCCCGGCCGTGGTGCCCATGATCCGGCGGGTCCCCGCCCGGGTGGGCGACGTGCACCACGTCCCCGCCGGGCTGCTCCACGCCCTGGGCGCCGGGGTCGTGGTCGCGGAGCCGCAGACCCCGTCCGACACCACGTACCGGGTGTACGACTGGACGCAGGAGTACGACCGGGCCCCGCGCACCCTGCACCACGACGAGGCCATGCTGTGCCTGCGGGCGGAGTGGTGGGTCAACCTGGACCCGCCGGCCCCGCGCCGTGGCGACGGCCTGCTGGTCGACACCAGGCACTACCGGATCAGCCGGTCCACCGCTGCCCTCCCCGGTCGTACCCACGTGCCGCAGCGCGACCACCCCCGCGTGGTCGTCGTGGTGTCCGGTGCGCTGCAGCACCCCGCCGTGCCGCACGACCTGGGTCCCGGCGGGGTGGTCGTGCTGCCGGCGCGCTGGGGCGGGTCCTTCGACGTCGCCGCGGGCACGGTCTGGCTGGACGTGGACCTGCTCTGAGCGAGCCGTGCTGGGCCGCGGGCGGACGGGTCGGCCCCGGTCGGGTTGTGCGATGCCCGGCGGGGTCGCAGGCTGGGTCCATGCCGTTGGTGGCGCACGACCGCATCACCCGCACCGGAACCGTGGCCGTCGTCGTCGGCATCGCGGTCTCGGTCCTGCTGGCGCCGTTCGGCGAGCCGTGGCGCACCGGGGTGGCCGGAGCCGTGGCGGTCCTGCTCATCGCCCTCGGCAGCCCCCACGGGGCGCTGGACCACCTGGTGCTCCTGGCCGGCCGCCCCGACGCCCCCGACGCTCGCGACCGCCACGACCGGGGCGCGACCAGGGGCGGCCGGCTCGCGGGTCGGCTGGACCGGCTGCGGGGCGCGCCCGTCGTCGCGTCGTTCCGCGGGCTGAGCACCCGGTTCGTCACCGGTTACGTCACGCTGGCCCTGCTCAGCCTCACCGCCTACCTGATGGCCCCCCGAGCCGGGTTCGCGCTGTTCCTCGTCCTGAGCGTGGCGCACTTCGCCACCGGTGAGGCCGGGGTCGCCGTGGAGCGCGGCCTGGCCCGCGGCTGGACGGACCCGCTGGCCTGGGTGGCCTCGCTCGGCGGGGCCGTGGTCGTGGTGCTGCCGCTGGCCTCCCGCGAGGCCGGCGCCGCCCTGACGGCGGTCGACCCGCGGCTGGCGCCGGTGCTGGGACCGCTGCCGCTGCTGGCCGACGTGCTGGTCGTCGTCGGGGTGACCGCCGTGCTGTGGTGCGTGGCGGCCTCGGTCCGCGGCGACCACCGGGCCGCCACGGTGGCCACCGAGCTCGCCGCCCTGACCGCGCTGGCCGCGCTGGCGCACCCGCTGATCGCGTTCGCCGTCTTCTTCGCGTTCTGGCACGCGCTGCGCCACCAGTCGCGCCTGGCCCAGGTCCTGCGCGGGCCCACGGGGGCACCGAGCGCCCGTCACGTCGACCGGCCGCTGCGCGAGGTGCTGGACTCCGCGTGGGCGGGCGTGCCCGCCACCGTCGGGGTGCTCGTCGTGGCGGTCGCGCTCGGGTTGACCGGGGCCACCGTCCTGGGTGGCCTGCTCGCGGTGATCTGGGCGCTCACGGTCCCCCACAGCGTCGCGGTGGCCGTCCTGGAGGTCAGGGCGGCGAGGGCCCGGAAGGTGCCGACCGAGCCCGTCCCGGCCCCCGGAACCGCAGCCGGGCCGGCGACGTCCAACGACCATGACGAGATACCTGCAGGCGACGGGGACGGTCGCCGCGCTGCTGCTGCTGACGGCGTGCGGGGCTGACGACGGCGCGACCACCGGTGACGGCGCCGCCGGGGCGTGCCTGGAGGGCGCGACCGACTGCGCCGACATGCCCACCGGCACCGGCGGTCCCGAGTCCGGGCCGGACGGGTCCCTGCCCGTGGCGGACGCCCTGGCCGCGGGGGTCGAGGGACCGTTCCTCATGAGCGGGTACTACCTGGACGACGGCGACGGGGCCAGGTTGTGCGAGGCGCTGGCGGAGTCCTTCCCGCCCCAGTGCGGCGGGGCGTCGATCGCGCTCGACGAGAGCGGGGCCACCGTCGGGGCGGCCACCGTCGGGGCGGCCACCACGACCGAGGGCGACGTCTCGTGGACCGACGAGCCGGTCCCGGTCGAGGGCGAGATCGTCGGCGGGGTGTTCGTGGTCGGCGCCCCCTGAGGCACGCAGGGGGCGGCCGTCACCGACCCGGCGCGGCCACCGGCCCCGTCCTCACACGGGCTGGTCGAACGCCCAGCGCCGGACCCACGCGTGCATCACCACGGCCGCGGCGGCCCCGACGTTGATCGACCGCGTCGAGCCGAACTGGGTGATGCCGACCAGGTGCGTGCAGCCGGCCCCCGCCGCCTCGGACAGCCCGGGCCCCTCGGCGCCGAACAGCAGCACGCACTCCCGCGGCAGCTCGAACGTCTCCAGCGGCCGCGCCCCGGGCACGTTGTCGACGCCGATCACGGGCAGCCCCTGGCCCGCGGCCCAGCCGTGCAGGGCGGCCGCGTCGGGCTGGTGACGGACGTCGAGGTAGCGGTCGGTGACCATGGCGCCGCGCCGGTTCCACCGACGACGACCGACGACGTGGACCGAACGGGCGTTGAACGCGTTGGCCGTGCGCACGATCGACCCGATGTTGAAGTCGTGGGCCAGGTTCTCGATGGCGACGTGGAACGGGTGCGATCGCGCGGCCAGGTCGGCGCGCACGGCGTCGACGCTCCAGCCGCGGTAGCGGTCCTCGACGTTGCGCCGGTCCTGCTCGGGGTCGACGGCCTGGTCGTCCGGCACCGAGGCCTGGGGCTCACCGACCACCGGACCTGCCCTCAGCCCAGGCCGAGATCGGCCAGCCCCAGCGCGTAGCGGTACTCCAGCCCCGCCTCGGCGACCTTCTGCGCGGCGACGGTGCCCCGGTCGACGATGACGGCGACCGCGACGACGTCGGCCCCGGCCTCGCGCAGCGCCTCGACCGCGGTCAGGACCGACCCGCCCGTGGTGGACGTGTCCTCGACGGCCAGCACGCGTCGGCCCGCGACGTCCGGGCCTTCGATCCGTCGCTGCAGGCCGTGGGCCTTGCCGGCCTTGCGGACGACGAACGCGTCGAGGCGCCGACCGCGCGCGGCGGCGGTGTGCAGCATCGCCGTCGCGACCGGGTCGGCGCCCAGGGTGAGCCCGCCGACGGCGTCGACGTCGAGGTCGGCGACCAGGTCGAGCATGACCTCCCCGATCAGCGGGGCGACCTCGCCGTCCAGGGTCACCCGGCGCAGGTCGACGTAGTAGTCGGCCGTGGCGCCGGAGGACAGCGTCACCTCGCCGTGGACGACGGCCCGCTCGGCCACCAGTGCGGCCAGCCGGTTCCGCGCGTCGCCGGCCCCCGGGTCGTCGGGGCGACCGGCCGTGGTGGGCTCGACAGGGGTGCTGGTGGGCTCGTTCATGCGTCGTCTCCTCGGTGGGTGCCGGTCCGGCGGCGGCCGGCGGCCAGCATTCTCGCGCGGTAGGTGCCGGCGGGGAGCAGGCCGAGCAGCACGACCAGGGCTCGGTAGCGGCGGCTCGGCACGCTGATCGCCCGCCCGCGCCGGACGTCCCGCAGGCAGTCCTCCACCAGGTCGTCCGGGTCCAGCCACCAGCCGGACGAGCGGCTGCCGACGTCCATGCCGGCCCGGTCGTGGAACTCGGTCCGGACGAACCCGGGGCACAGCGCCGTCGCGGTCACCCCGGTGCCCTGCAGGGTGGCGGCGAGGTGCTCGGTGAACGAGGTGCACCAGGCCTTGGCCGCGGAGTAGCTGCCCATCGGCCCGAACCCGGCCACGGAGCTGACGTTCACGACCGCCCCCCGCCCGCGCGCCACCATCCCCGGCGCGGCTGCGTGCGAGAGCACGAGGACCGCGGTGGCCAGGACGTCCAGCTGGCGCAGCTCGGCGTCCAGGTCGCCGTCCAGGAACCGGCCCCTGACCCCGAACCCGGCGTTGTTGACGAGCAGGTCGACGGGCCGGTCGGCCTCGCGCAGCCGCTCCGCCACCCGCAGCACCTGCGCGCGGTCGGACAGGTCGGCCGGGAGCACCTCGACGGTCACGGCGTAGCGCTCCCGCAGCTCGGCCGCGGTGACCTGCAGCCGCGCCTCGTCGCGGGAGACCAGGACCAGGTCGTGGCCGGACGCGGCGAGCGCGCGGGCGAAGGAGTGGCCGATCCCTGACGTCGGTCCTGTCACGAGGGCCGTGGGACGGGTCGGGGTGGTGCCGGGTGGGCTGCTCACGAGCACCCACGGTATCGGCGTGGCCTACGGTGGCCGGGTGCGACTGGCCACCTGGAACGTCAACTCCCTCCGCTCCCGGCTCGAGCGGGTGGTGGAGTGGCTCGGCACCGCCGACGTCGACGTCGTCGCCCTGCAGGAGACCAAGGTGGCCGACGACAAGTTCCCGGTGATGGCGTTCGAGGCCGCCGGGTACGAGGTCGCCTACCACGGGCTCAACCAGTGGAACGGGGTCGCGGTCGTGTCCCGCGTCGGTCTCAGCGACGTCGAGGTGGGCTTCCCCGGTGCCCCCGGGTTCGGCGACCCGGCCGTGACCGAGGCCCGCGCGATGGGCGCCACCTGCGGCGGCGTGCGCCTGTGGAGCCTCTACGTGCCCAACGGCCGCACCGTCGCCGACCCGCACTACGCCTACAAGCTGGAGTGGCTGAAGGCGCTGCGCGCGGCGGCCGCGGGCTGGACCGCGGCGGCCCCGGACCAGCCGTTGGCCCTGGTCGGCGACTGGAACATCGCCCCGACCGACGACGACGTCTGGGACCCGGCGGTGTTCACCGACACCCACGTCACCCCGGCCGAGCGGGGCGCGCTGCAGGCGTTCGTCGACGACGGGTTCACCGACGTCGTGCTGCCCGTCACCGGGCCGGGGGTGTTCAGCTACTGGGACTACCAGCAGCTCGCGTTCCCCAAGAAGCGCGGCCTGCGCATCGACCTGGTGCTGGGCAACGAGGCCTTCGCGAGGCGGGTCACGCACGCCTTCGTCGACCGTGAGCAGCGCAAGCCCAAGGGCTCGACCACGGGTCAGGGGCCCAGCGACCACGCCCCCGTCGTCGTCGAGCTGGACGGCGGCGCCGCGTGAGCGACGGGTCCGACGACGCCGTGGCACGCCCCACCCCCGCCGACCGCGGCGGACGCACCGACCTGTCGTACCCGGCCCGGCTGCCCGGTTACCTGGCCAGCGGCGCGCTGGTCGGCTGCGCGGAGGTCGTCCCGGGCGTCTCCGGCGGGACGCTGGCGCTGGTGCTCGGCCTGTACGAGCGCATCATCACCGGGGTCGACCACTTCGTCCGGGGCGCCCTGGCCCTGGTCCGACCGGGCAAGGGGTGGGCCGTCACCAAGGCCGAGATGGGCCAGGTCCACTGGTCGGTCCTGCTGCCCGTGCTGGTCGGGATGGTCGCCGCCGTCGTGCTGGCCGCCGCCGCCATCGAGCCGTTGCTGGAGGACTACCCGGTCGGCATGCGGGGGCTGTTCTTCGGCTTCATCGCCGCCTCCGTCGCGGTGCCGCTGCGGATGGCCGACCGGATGAAGGGGCTGCGCGACTGGGCGGTCCTGGCCGGGGCCGCGGTCTTCGCGTTCGTCCTCACCGGCCTGCCGCCGTCGCAGCAGGGCGACCCGAACCTGCTGCTGGTCGGACTGGCCGCGGCGGTGGCGGTGTGCGCGCTGGTGCTGCCCGGGGTCAGCGGGTCGTTCTTCCTGCTCAGCATCGGCCTGTACGACACCACGATCGGGGCGGTCAACGACCGCGACCTGGTCTACCTGGGCGTGTTCGCGCTGGGCGCGATCATCGGCCTGGGCAGCTTCGTCCGGGTCGTCCGGTGGTTGCTGCACCGCCACCGTCACGTCACGCTGCTGGCGATGGCCGGCCTGATGGTCGGGTCGCTGCGGGCGCTGTGGCCGTGGCAGACCGAGGACCGCGGCCTGCTCGCGCCGTCCGGCGGCCTCGAGGGCATCGGCGGGGTCGTCGTCATCGCCCTGCTCGGGGCCATCGCGGTCGGAACGCTGAGCGCCCTCGACGCCCGGCTCAGCCGCAAGGCCGAGCTGCTCGACCCCACGCCCTGACCCGCCCACCGGCACGGGGCCCGCGAGCGCGGGTGCGCTCGCGGGCCCGTCCGGTGCCGTGGCCGTCCGACGTCGCCGCCAGGACCGGCCCGCCCTCACGGGGTGAGGAAGGTGCCCTCGGGGCCGGCCGGGGCCGGGATCAGGAAGCGGCCCGGGACACGACGTCCCTCGACCCCGTTGACCTCCTCGGTCGAGTGGGCGTACCGGAACACCGCGAAGGCGACCGCGTCGGCGTTGATCTCCAGGGCGTCGAGATTCAGGTTGCTGATGTCGTCGCACGGCGTGTGATAGCAGGGGTCGAAGAGCGCCCCCGCGGTGCCACCCCAGATCGCGGCCTGCTCCGGCGTCTTGACACCGTCCGCACCGGTGAACAGCCCGCCGGACGGGATGTCGTTGAGGATGAACGCCTGGTAGTCGCTACGACCGCTGAACTCGGAGTCGTCGTAGGGTTCTCCGCTCAGCGTGAAGAAGGACTCGAAGGCCTTCTCGATCGCCTGCGAACCGTCAGGGATCGGGATGCCGGCGGGGGCGGGGAAGCTCGACTCGTCGGCGTCGTAGACCCCGAGGTAGTGGTTCGGGGAGCCGATCATGTCGAAGTTCAGGTACAGCGCGATCTCGTCGAGCTCGGCCTGCGTCCGCTGGCCCACCCACTCGGTAGAGCCGAACAGCCCGAGCTCCTCGGCTCCCCAGAAGGCGAGGCGCACCGTGTTCTGGGGCTTGGACCTAGCCATCATCTGGCCGACCTCCAGCAGGGCCGCCACCCCGGTAGCGGTGTCGCTGATGCCGGGTGCGCCGGGCGCGGAGTCCAGGTGCGACCCTGCGATGACCACGTTGTCGTCCGTGCGCCCGGCCAGCTCGGCGATCACGTTGACGGACTCGACGTCGAACAGGTCGACCTGCACGCGGGCGGTGGAGCCGGGGGCGGCCAACGCCTGACCGGCGGCGAAGCTGGTCCCGACGACGGGGATGTCGACGACGTCCGCGCCGCCGAGCGTGGCATTGAGGACGTTGTTGCGGTCCTCGGCGTCGGTGTCACCCTGGTTGAACAGGACGACCGCGGACGCCCCGGCCGCCTCGGCGTTGAGGGCCTTGACGGAGAACGGGCAGGTGCCGCGCTGCAGGAGCGCGATGGCGCCCGCCGGGAACCCGGCGAAGTCCGAGGCCTCGCACCCGCTGCTGTTGGCGCGCGGCGGCGTCAGGTTGACGTCGACGGGGACGACGGCAGCCGTGACGTCACCCTCACCGGTGCCGGTGGCGGCGAACTGGTCGTAGGTGGCGCTCACCGGTGACAGCTGGTGCAGCTGCGACTCGACGCCCGGGTAGGTGAACGGCACGAGCTCCGTCTGCCAGCCGTAGGACTCGAGCTCGTCGACCACGTAGTCGACGCTGGCGTCGAACCCCGGTGTCTGGTCGGCGCGGTCGCCGCCGTTGTCGTCCGCGATGGCCTGGAACGCCTCCAGGTGCTCCATCACCCCGTCCAGGGTGATGCAGTCGAGCAGGTTGCTGTAGGTCAGGTTGGCGCGGTTGTCGCAGGCCCGGCCCGCCGGCGCGGCAGCAGCCGGAAGCGCGACGACCGACGCCGCGACCAACGAACCGGCGGTGACGGCGACGGCTCCGAGCCGCCATGGACGAGTGCTCCGATGCATCTGGGTTCCTCTCCCCGTAGTCCCGAGAACCGGAACGTAGTCCCGAATGACCCGCAGCAGAAGCATTCGTCTTGAATCAGGGCATCCGGGTAGGAAGTTCCGGTTTCAACCGGTCGGGACGGAGTCCTTCCGGGGTGTCCGACCGGTCGCGCCGGTCATGTCCTCGAGCTCCTGACCCTTGGTCTCGCGCACCTGGGTGGCGACGAACAGCCCCGACAGGACGGCGAACACCGCGTAGCCGCCGTAGGTGACCGACAGGCCCGCGTTCTGCGACAGCCACGGGAACGACGTGCTGACCGCGAAGTTGGCCAGCCACTGCGCCGCGGCGGCGACGGCCAGGGCGGGGGCGCGCAGCTTGTTGGGGAACATCTCGCCCAGGAGCACCCAGACGACCGGGCCCCACGACACCCCGAACCCGACGACGAACACGTTGGCCGCGACCAGGGCCACGGTCGACCACGGCTCGGCCAGGCTGACGTCGTCGCCGGTCCCGGTCGCCTGCGAGAAGCAGACGGCCATCGTGGCCAGCGCGACCCCCATCGCCGTGGAGCCGACGAGCAGCAGCGGGCGGCGCCCGATCTTGTCCACCAGCATGATCGCGACGATCGTCACGGCGACGTTGGTCACGGACGTGATGACCGTGATGGTGAGGGCGTCGGACTCCTCGAAGCCGACGGAGCGCCACAGCGTCGTGGAGTAGTAGAAGATCACGTTGATCCCGACCAGCTGCTGGAACAGCGACAGGAAGATGCCGACCCAGACGATGGGCTTGAGGCCCAGCCGGTCGCCCTGCAGGTTGCGGAGGCCGACCAGCTTCTCGCCCTTGAGCGAGTTCTTGATGGCGGTGATGCGCTCGCGGGCGTTCTCGCGGCTCATCAGCTTCTGCAGCACCTCACGGGCCCGGCTCTCCTCGCCGCGGGCCACCAGGAACCGCGGCGACTCCGGGATGGTGAGCGCGAGCAGGCCGTAGGCGACCGCGGGGACGGTCTCGGCGAGGAACATCCAGCGCCACGCCGTCAGACCCAGCCACGACTGCTCGGCCGCGCCGCCGGCGGCCTGGGCGATGAACGCGTCGGACAGCAGGGCCACGAAGATGCCGGTGACGATGGCGAGCTGCTGCAGCGAGGCGAGCCGGCCGCGGATCTCGGCCGGCGCGATCTCGGCGATGTAGGCGGGGGCGATGACGGAGGCGACCCCGACGCCGAGCCCACCGATGACGCGCCAGAAGATCAGGTCCCACACGCCGAGCGCCAGGCCGGAGCCGATGGCGCTGGCCAGGAACAGCACGGCGGCGGCGATCATGACCGGCTGACGGCCGAACCGGTCGGCGGCGCTGCCCGCGAACCACGCGCCTGCCGCGCAGCCCAGCAGGGCGCTGGACACCGCGAACCCGCTCAGCCCGGCGGACAGCTCGAAGTCGGCCGACATGGCGTCGACCGCGCCGTTGATGACGGCGGTGTCGAACCCGAACAGGAACCCGCCGATGGCGGCGACCACCGAGATGAGGATCGCGTGCGCGGTGTGGTTGCCGCCCTCGGTGCTCGTGCCGGCGCCGCTGCGGGCGCCGCCGGCCGGACTGCTGCCGCTGGGACCAGCCATCGTCGGACTCCTTCGTCGCGGTCACGGGCACGGAGGCGCCCGTGGGGTCGGGTACCCCTGGGCCCGCCCGCCGAAACGACTCCCCGACCCCTCAGGCCTCGACCGTCGCCACCGGCAGCACGCTGAGCCCGTCCCGGGTGCCGTCCGCCCCCACGGTCACGTCCACCACGACCGTGTCCCCGTCGGCGATCTGGCCCGCGAGCAGCTCGCGCGCCAGCCGGTCGCCGATCTCGCGCTGCACCAGCCGGCGCAGCGGGCGTGCCCCGTAGGCCGGGTCGTACCCGGTCAGCGCCAGCCACTCCCGGGCCGCGTCGCTCACCTGCAGCCGCAGCCGGCGTTCCGCGAGCCGACGGGCCAGGGCGTCGACGTGCAGGTCGACGATCCCGCCCAGCTGGTCGATGCTCAGCGGGTCGAAGACGACGATCTCGTCGAGCCGGTTGACGAACTCCGGCTTGAACGCCCGCCGCACGGCGTCCATCACCGCGGCGCGACGGTCCTCCGACGACGCCGTGGTGTCCATCAGGGCGACCGAGCCCAGGTTGGACGTCAGCACCAGGATCACGTTGCGGAAGTCGACGGTCCGGCCCTGGCCGTCGGTGAGGCGGCCGTCGTCGAGCACCTGCAGCAGGACGTCGAACACCTCGGGGTGGGCCTTCTCGACCTCGTCCAGCAGGATCACCGAGTAGGGCCGACGACGGACCGCCTCGGTCAGCTGGCCGCCGGACTCGTAGCCGACGTAGCCGGGGGGCGCCCCGACCAGCCGGGACACCGAGTGCCGCTCGCCGTACTCGCTCATGTCGATGCGGACCATGGCCCGCTCGTCGTCGAACAGGAAGTCCGCCAGCGACTTGGCCAGCTCGGTCTTGCCGACCCCGGTCGGGCCCAGGAACAGGAACGACCCGGTCGGGCGGTCGGGGTCGCTGATGCCGGCGCGGGAGCGACGCACGGCGTCCGACACCGCCCGGACGGCCTCCTGCTGCCCGATCAGGCGCCGACCGAGGACCTGCTCCATGTGCAGCAGCTTCTCGGTCTCGCCCTCGAGCAGCCGACCGGTGGGGATGCCGGTCCAGGCCGCGACCACCTCGGCGATGTCGTCGGCGCCGACGCTCGCGTTGACCATCCGGTCGGGGTCGCCCGCGGCGACCGCCCCGCCGGCCTCGGCCGTGGCCAGGGCCTTCTCGACCTCGGGGATCTCGCCGTACAGGAGCCGGCTGGCGGTCTCGAGGTCGTTGTCCCGCTGGGCGATCTCGGCCTGGACGGTCAGCTCCTCGATGCGCTGCTTGAGGTCGCCGACAGCGGTGAGGGACCCCTTCTCGGCGTCCCACCGCATCTGCAGCGCCCTCAGCCGCTCCTCGGCGTCGGCCAGCTCGGCCTCCAGGCGATCCAGCCGCTCGACCGAGGCGGCGTCGCTCTCCTTCTGCAGCGCGAGCTCCTCCATCTTCATCCGGTCCACCGCGCGGCGGAGCTCGTCGATCTCGACGGGCGAGGACTGGATCTCCATGTTGAGCCGCGACGCGGCCTCGTCCATCAGGTCGATGGCCTTGTCGGGCAGCTGCCGGCCGGGGATGTACCGGTCGGACAGCATGGCGGCGGCCACCAGCGCCGCGTCGGAGATCTCGACCTTGTGGTGCGCCTCGTAGCGGCCCTTGAGCCCGCGCAGGATGGCGATGGTGTCCTCGGGGCTGGGCTCGCCGACCAGCACCTGCTGGAACCGGCGCTCCAGGGCGGCGTCCTTCTCGATGTGCTGGCGGTACTCGTCCAGCGTGGTCGCCCCGACCAGCCGGAGCGCGCCCCGGGCCAGCAGCGGCTTGAGCATGTTGGACGCGTCCATCGACCCCTCGGCCGCGCCCGCGCCGACCACGGTGTGCAGCTCGTCGATGAACGTGACGACCTGCCCCTCGGCCGCCTGGATCTCGGCCAGGACGGCCTTGAGCCGCTCCTCGAACTCACCGCGGTACTTGGCCCCGGCGACCATCGCGCCCAGGTCGAGGGAGATGAGCCGCTTGTCGCGCAGGGACTCCGGCACGTCCCCGGACACGATCCGCTGGGCCAGGCCCTCCACGACGGCGGTCTTGCCCACCCCGGGCTCGCCGATCAGCACGGGGTTGTTCTTGGTCCGACGGCTCAGCACCTGCACCACCCGGCGGATCTCGGCGTCGCGGCCGATCACGGGGTCGAGACGGCCCTCGCGGGCGTCGGCCGTCAGGTCACGGCCGTACTTCTGCAGCGCGTCGTTGGTCGCCTCGGGGTCGGCGCTGGTCACCGGCCCGGGACCGCGCACCCCCGGCAGCGCGGCCAGCAGCCCGTCCCGGGTGACGCCCACCGCACCCAGGGCCTTGCCGGCCGGACCGTGGTCCGCGGCGAGGGCCAGCAGCAGGTGCTCGGTGGACACGAACGCGTCGTCCAGCGCCCGGGCCTCGTCCCCCGCGGTGGACAGCACCGTGTGCGTGCCCCGCGCCACCCGCGGCTCGGACACCGAGTCACCGGAGGCGCTGGGCAACCCGGAGACCAGCGTGTCGACGCGGGAGCGCAGCGAGCCCGCGTCCACGCCCACCGCCTCGAGGAGGCCGGCCGGGACGCCGCCCCGGTCCACCAGCAGCGCCTGCAGCAGGTGGGCGGGCTCGACGAACGGGTTGCCGCCGGTGGTCGCGCGGTGCACGGCCGTGGACAGCGCCTCCTGGCTGCGGGTCGTGAGCTTCAGGTCCACGTGGCCTCCTCGGTAGTTGAGCCTTCAGGACTCAATGATGAGAGTTGAGTCGATGGGAGTCAATTCCGCCCACCCGTACGCTCCTGCCATGACACCTCGCACGGACGAGATCATCGCGGAGCGGGCCGAGACGGCCGAGACGGTCAAGGACGCCGGTCTCGAGGAGGGCGAGGACTTCGAGTCCCGCGCGTGGCTGACCGACATGGACGGGGTCCTGGTCAGCGAGGGCAAGGCCATCGCCGGGGCGGCGGAGTTCGTCAGCGCCCTGCGCTCGGCCGACCGCCCGTTCCTGGTGCTGACCAACAACTCCATCTGGACCGCGCGGGACCTGTCGGCCCGGCTGCACCACATGGGGCTGGAGATCCTCGAGGACGAGATCTGGACCTCGGCGCTGGCCACGGCCACGTTCCTGTCCGACCAGCGACCGGGCGGCACGGCCTTCGTGGTCGGTGAGGCCGGGCTGACCTCGGCACTGCACGACGCAGGCTTCGTGCTCACCGACAGCGACCCGGACTACGTGGTGCTGGGCGAGACCCGGACCTACTCCTTCGAGGCGATCACCAAGGCCATCCGGATGATCGAGGGGGGCGCCCGGTTCATCGCGACCAACCCGGACACCACCGGACCGTCGCCCGAGGGCCCGCTGCCCGCCTGCGGCGCCGTGGCCGAGCTGATCGCGGCCGCCACCGGCAAGCGGCCCTACGTCGTGGGCAAGCCCAACCCCATGATGTTCCGCTACGCCATGAACATGATCGGCGCCCACTCCGAGACCACGACCATGGTCGGCGACCGGATGGACACCGACGTCATCTCCGGCATGGAGGCCGGTCTGCGAACGGTCCTGGTGCTGAGCGGGGTCACCCAGGCCGCCGACATCGAGCGGTACCCGTTCCGCCCCAGCCTGGTCCGGGGCTCGGTCGCGGAGCTCGTCGACCTGGTCTGATCCGCGGGGCGGCCCGTCGCGGCGGGCCCGAGCGACCGTCGGATCGTTACGGCTCGGTTGTGGTGCACGACACACGGCGCGGACTACGGTTCCCGGGACCTTGCTACCAGCGCCCCACGTCCACCCCCCGCGAGGAGCCGCATGTCCAGCGTCGTACCCACCGGAGTCATCTCGGACGTCGAGGGGGCGATCGACGGGGCGTTCACCCCGCTGTCCGATGCCGTCGGCGGCGTCATCTTCTACCCCGTCACCATCGCGGGGTCGTCGTTCCCCTGGATCGTCGCCTGGCTGATCATCGGTGCCGTCGTGTTCACGATCGGGTACCGGTTCATCCAGTTCCGCGGCTTCGGGCACGCGGTCGCGCTGGCCCGTGGGGGCTACGACGACCCGGACGACCCGGGTGAGGTCACCCACTTCCAGGCCCTGACCGCCGCGGTGTCCGGCACCGTGGGCCTCGGCAACATCGCCGGCGTCGCGGTCGCGGTGTCCATCGGTGGCCCGGGCGCGACGTTCTGGATGATCGTCGCCGGCCTGCTGGGCATGGCCACCAAGTTCGTCGAGTGCACCCTCGGCGTCGCGTTCCGTGAGGAGCACGAGGACGGCACCGTCACCGGCGGTCCGTTCCGCTACCTCAAGGTGGCCTTCGCCAAGCTGAGGATCCCGGTCCTCCCGTCGATCCTCGTGGGCGTGTACGCCATCGCGATCCTCGCCTTCGGCCTGGCCGGCGGCAACATGTTCCAGGCCAACCAGATGTTCGCGCAGGTGCAGAACGTGACCGGCGGTGACGACGGCGTGCTGGGCGGGCCGGGCGCCTCGCTGATCTTCGGCGTCGTCGTTGCGGTCGTCGTGGGCCTGGTGATCCTCGGCGGGATCCAGTCCATCGCCAAGGTGACCAGCCGACTGGTCCCCGCCATGGCGATCGTCTACGTCCTGGGCTGCCTCACCGTGATCGGTTTCAACGCCGCCGACATCCCCGGCGCCATGGGCGAGATCGTCACCGGCGCCTTCAACCCCGAGGGCGTCGCCGGCGGCGTGCTCGGAGTCATGATCGTCGGCTTCCAGCGGGCGGCCTTCTCCAACGAGGCCGGCCTCGGCTCGGCCGCCATCGCCCACAGCGCGGTCAAGACCAAGCGCCCGGTCACCGAGGGCTTCGTCGCCCTGCTCGAGCCCTTCATCGACACCGTCATCATCTGCACCATGACGGCCCTGGCCATCGTCATCGCCCGGCCGGAGTCCTGGCTGAACGCCCGCGAGGCCTACGCCGCCGGTGAGAGCCCGAACCCCGACGGCGTGGTGCTGACCAGCGACGCGTTCGCCACCGTGATCCCGTGGTTCCCGATCGTGCTCGCCGTGGCCGTGGTGCTGTTCGCCTTCTCGACGCTGATCACGTGGTCGTACTACACGCTCAAGGCGTGGACCACCCTGTTCGGCCGCAGCACGGTGAGCGAGCTCGTCTTCAAGGTCATCTACTGCGTCTTCATCGTGATCGGCACGGTGCTGACGTTCAGCGCCGTGCTCAACTTCGCCGACGCGATGCTCTTCGTCTGCGCCCTGATCAACATCTTCGGGCTGTACCTGCTCATGCCCGAGGTGTCCAGGATGCTGCGGGAGTACCAGGCGGACCGCAGGAGCGGCGTCGTCCGTCCGATCAAGGACCGCGACCCGGTCGCCTGAGCCGGCCCGCCGCACGCAGCAGGCCCGGTCCCCCGTGGGGGCCGGGCCTGCTGCGTCGACCGTGACGGGTCCGGCGCTCAGTCCCGCCGGCCGGGGCTCCACACCACGAGCGCCGTGGAGAGCCGCCGCCGCTGCGGCCGCCGACCCGGCGCCAGGGCGACGATGTCGCCCGCCGACCCGGCCGCGAACACACGGTCGGCGGCCTCACGGGTGCTGCGCAGCTCCTCGCGGGTCTCGGCGAGCGCGCCGCGCAGCTGGCGCGTCTCCTCCTCCAGCTCGAGGATGCGCCGGATGCCGGCGAGGTTGACGCCCTCCTCCTGCGACAGCCGCTGGACCTCGCGGAGCCGTTCGATGTCCTCGTCGGTGTAGCGACGCCCACCACCGGAGGTCCGGGTCGGGATGACGAGACCCTCGCGGTCGTACTGGCGCAGCGTCTGCGGGTGCATGCCCGCCAGCTCGGCCGCGACCGAGATCACGTAGGCGCGACGCAGCACCCGCTCGCTCATGTCGTCGTACCCACCCGGGCCCGGGACTGCTCCGCGGCCGCCAGCAGGCCCGCGCGCGGGTCGGCGTCCCCCTCGGCGGCCTGCAGCGCCTCGAGCGCCGCCCGGGCGGACGACGACAGCTTCTGCGGCACGACCACGGTGACGGTGGCCAGCACGTCGGTGGCCACACCCTTGACGGTGGGGCCGCGGCCCTTGAGCCGGAAGGTACGACCCGAGGGCGTGCCGGCCGGGACCTTGAGCCGGGCGACGCCCTCCAGGGTGGGCACGGCCACGGTGCCGCCGAGGGCGGCCTCGGCGAACGTGACGGGGACCGTGACCTTGAGCGACGTGCCGTCCCAGGCGAACACCTCGTCGGGCTCCACGCGCACGGTCACCAGCAGGTCGCCGGGTCCGGCCGACCCGCGGGCCCCCTTGCCCCGCACGCGCACCTTCTGCGCGTCGCGCACGCCCCCGGGCAGCCGGGCGTGCACCGATCGCGCGCCGGCCTGCGGGTCGAGCACCTGGACGTCGACCTCGGCGCCGTTCAGGGCCTGGGCCAGGCTGATGCGGGCCGTGGCCGCCAGGTCACGGCCCTTCTCCGGCCCGCGGGTCGGCGCGCCGCTGAACCCGCCGCCACCCTGCTGACCGAGCAGGTCCGCCAGCAGGTCGTCGAACTCCGCCGAGCCCTCGCGGCTGCGGCGTGAGCCGGCCCGCGCCCGGCCGGCCGACGGCGCGCCCCGCCCCGCGCCCGCGCCGAACATGCCGCCGAACAGGTCCTCGAACCCGGCGCCGCCACCACCGGGGGTACCCGCGCCGGCCGTGAAGCGGGCACCGGAGCGCATGGCCCGGACGGCGTCGTACTGCTGGCGCTTCTCGGGGTCGGACAGCACCGAGTAGGCCTCGCCGACCTCCTTGAACCGCCGCTCCGACGCCGGGTCGCCCGCGTTGGCGTCCGGGTGGTGCTTGCGCGCGAGGGATCGGTAGGCCTTCTTGATGGCAGCCTCGTCCGCCCCCTTGGGCACGCCGAGGACGGCGTAGAAGTCCTTCTCGAGCCAGTCCTGTCCAGTCATGATGCGGTCAGGGTGCAAGGTTGCGTCGAGGCGTGTCAAGTTTGCTCGACGGCGGGCACCCCTTCGGCGACGTGCCCGCCACCCGTGCGGCTCAGCTGTGCAAGGCCTTGGCGGTCTCGAGGGCGTCGCGCAGCGCCTCGAGGTACACACGCGAGACGTCGAACGGGACGAAGCCGTTCGCGACCACGGCCGTCGGGTTGGCCCGCTCGTGACCGACGACGGCCCGCAGGGTGGCCCCGACCGGGCCCTCGCCCCGCAGCACGGCGTCGGCGATGGAGGGGTCGACCCCGCTGGAGCGGACCGTGTGGGCCGGGTCGGCACCGAGCACCTCGGCGACCGCGGACAGCAGGCCCGCGGTGTAGGCCACGTCCGGCCGCGTCGGCGACAGCCGGGCGCAGGCACCGGCCCGGGCCAGCATGGTGACGACGTGCTCCGCCGGCATCCGCGAGGACCCGCCCAGCACCATGAGCACGACCCAGGCGCTCAGCTTGCGCGGGCCGAGCAGCACGACGGCCTGCTGCACCGACCGGACGGGCCTGCCCACCCCGGCGGGGCTGCCCGCCATGCGCAGCACGCGCATCGCGAGCCCGGGGTCGGAGGCCACCAGACGCTCCTGCTCCTCGACGTCGGCGTCGCTGGCCAGGGCGCCCAGCAGCCGCAGGCACACCACGTCGGAGGGGGTCATCACCGCCGCGCTGACGGTCTGCGGGCGGTCGAGCAGGAACCCCTGCAGCAGGTCGGCCCCGGCCGCACGCGCCAGGGCGGCGTCGGCGTGGGTCTCGATGCGCTCCACCACCACGAGGACGCCCGGTCGCAGCTCGCGGGCCCGGGCGACCAGGTCCCCCAGGCCGTCGCGGTCGACGGCGGCGAGGTCGATCTTGACCAGGTCGCACAACCGGACCAGGGGGTCGCGCTCCGGCGAGCCGTCCCAGTCGTCGGCCGCGACCCGGTAGCCGGCGGCGCGCAACCGGGCGATGCCCTCCAGCACGGCCTCGTCGAGCACGACGTGCTCGAGCACCTCGACGACGATCTGGCCCGGCGCGTCGGGCAGGGCGATGTCGCCGACGAGGAACGCGCGGGTGACGTTGAGGAACAGCGGTCGGGAGCCGGCGATGTCGGCCACCCCGAAGTCGCCGAACACCGAGCTGATGACCTGCGCCGTGGCGCCCTCGTGGTCGGCCTCGCTGCGCAGCGAGTCGATCGGGAGCTGACGGAACAGCAGCTCGTAGGCCTCCAGGCCACCGCCTGCGCGGTAGATGCCCTGCCTGCCGACGAGGACCGTGCTCAGGTCGGTGGAGATGTCGACGGTCACACGGTTCTCCTCGGCAGGCAGGCACCCGGCCTTTACGTCACTGCGGGCTGGCCACCGCAACGCGCGCCGGGCGGAGCACACGATCACCGCTGCGGTAACCGCGCTGCAGCACCTGGGTGCAGGTCGGCTCGTCCACCTGGGTGGCCCCGTCGTGGAGCAGGGCCTCGTGCAGCGCGGGGTCGAACGGCTCGCCGACCTCGCCGAACGGCTCCAGGCCGATCCGTCGCAGGATGCCGTCGAGCTTGTCGGCGACCGCGGCGAACGGGCCCACGAGGTCGCCGTGGGTGCGCGCGCCGTCGATGTCGTCGAGCACCGGGAGCAGGGCGGACAGCACCCCGGTCCGGCCCTCCGCGCCGGCCACCTCGCGGTCACGCTCGACCCGCCGGCGGTAGTTGACGAACTCGGCGCGCTCGCGCTGGAGGTCGGCGAGGCGTGCCTCCGCCAGCGCCAGGGCGTCGGCCAGCGGGTCCGACCCGCCGGCCGCGCCGGTCAGGTCGGCCTCCTGGGCGACGCCTGCCATGGCGGCGTCGACCTCGTCGGCCACGCGCTGCAGGTCGTCGGCCCCGGCGCCGGGCAGGTCGCTGCCCGGCTCGGTGCGCGGCGCGTCGTCAGGCCCGGGGCGGTCGCCGCCCGACGCGCCGGCCTGGTCCTGGCCACCGGTCGGGTCCTGGTCGTGGGTGGGGTCCGTCACTTGCGCTCGTCCTCGTCCACGACCTCGGCGTCCACCACGTCGTCGTCGGAGGCGGCAGGCTGCTCGTCGGAGCCGTCGCCGCCCTCGTTCGCGGCGGCCTGCTCGTTGGCCGCGTACATCGCAGCGCCCAGCTTCTGGCTGGAGCTGCTGACGGCCTCGACCTTGGTCTTGACGTCCGCGACCGGGGTCGCGGGGTCCTCCAGGGCCTTCTTGAGGTCGGCCAGCGCGGTGTCGACCTCCTCGCGCTCGCCGGCCGGGACCTTGTCGGTGTTCTCGGCGAGGAACTTCTCGGTCTGGAACACCAGCGCCTCGGCCTGGTTGCGGGTCTCGGCCTCCTCGCGGCGCGTGCGGTCCTCCTCCGCGTGCTCCTCGGCCTCGCGCACCATCCGGTCGATCTCGTCCTTGGGCAGCGCCGAGCCGCCCGAGATCGTCATGGACTGCTCCTTGCCGGTGCCGCGGTCCTTGGCGTTGACGTGGACGATGCCGTTGGCGTCGATGTCGAAGGTCACCTCGACCTGCGGGACACCACGCGGCGCCGGGGCGATGCCGGTCAGCTCGAAGGTGCCCAGCGGCTTGTTGTGCTGGGCCAGCTCACGCTCGCCCTGGAACACCTGGATGAGCACGGACGGCTGGTTGTCGTCGGCCGTGGTGAAGACCTCGGAGCGCTTGGTGGGGATGGCCGTGTTGCGCTCGATGAGCTTGGTCATCAGGCCGCCCTTGGTCTCGATGCCCAGGCTCAGCGGCGTGACGTCGATGAGCAGGACGTCCTTGCGGTCGCCCTTGAGGACACCGGCCTGCAGGGCCGCGCCCAGCGCGACGACCTCGTCCGGGTTGACGCCCTTGTTGGGCTCCTTGCCGCCCGTGAGCTCCTTGACCAGTGCGGTCACGGCCGGCATCCGGGTCGAGCCGCCGACCAGCACCACGTGGGCGATGTCGGACAGCGAGACGCCGGCGTCCTTGATGACCTGCTGGAACGGGGCCTTCGTGCGCTCGAGCAGGCTCGCGGTCATCTGCTCGAACTGCGCCCGGGTCAGCTGCTCGTCCAGGTGGACGGGGCCGTTCTCGGTCATCGACAGGTACTGCAGCGAGATGCTGGTGCTCGTGGAGCTGGACAGCTCCTTCTTGGCCTGCTCGGCGGCCTCGGACAGCCGCTGCATGGCGATCTTGTCCTTGGACAGGTCGACGCCGGTCGACATCTTGACCTTGGCCAGCAGGTGGTCGACGACGGCGGAGTCCCAGTCGTCGCCGCCGAGGCGGTTGTCACCGGAGGTCGAACGGACCTGGATGGTCGAGAAGCCGTCCTCGTCCTTGCCCACCTCGAGGAGGGAGACGTCGAACGTCCCGCCGCCCAGGTCGAAGACGAGGATGTTCTCGTCCTCCTTGCCCTTCTCCAGCCCGTAGGCCAGCGCCGCGGCGGTGGGCTCGTTGATGATGCGCAGGACGGTGAGGCCCGCGACCTCGCCGGCCTCCTTGGTGGCCTGGCGCTCGGCGTCGTTGAAGTACGCCGGGACGGTGATGACGGCGTCGGTGACGGGCTCGCCCAGGTAGGCCTCGGCGTCACGCTTGAGCTTCTGCAGGACGCGGGCGCTGATCTCCTGCGGGGTGTACGTCTTGTCGTCGATGGCCGTCGACCAGTCGGTGCCCATGTGGCGCTTGACGGAGCGGATGGTGCGCTCGACGTTGGTGACGGCCTGGCGCTTGGCGATCTCGCCGACGAGGACGTCGCCGTTCTTGGCGAACGCGACGACGGACGGCGTCGTACGCCCGCCCTCGGCGTTCGCGATGACGCTCGGCTCGCCGCCGTCGAGGACGGCGACCACCGAGTTGGTGGTGCCCAGGTCGATACCGACTGCACGGCCCATGTGGGTTGTTCTCCTTCGTCTGCGGGTACGACCCGCGCGGTCACGCGGGTGCTTCCTGTGGTCCAGGGTCGGCCTTGAGCCCCCAGGTGTCAAGTTGAGAAGACCGTTCTTGAGCCTACTCGACTCAACTACGACGCCGGGGAGACTGGTGTTGCCCTGCACCCACCCACCGGGCAGGGTCGACCCCATGCCCACTCCCGTGTGGAAGCTCGCGTCCATCCTGTTCCGGGTCATCGCCCTGGCGGTGGTCAACAAGGCCCTGCTGGCCACCTGGAAGGCCGTGACCGGCCACGAGGCCCCCGAGGAGCCCGAGAGCCCCGAGGTCCGGGCGTTCGAGGCCATCCTCTTCGCCGCGATCAGCGGCGCCCTGGTGGCGACGGTGCGGACCGTCGCCACGCGCAAGGTGGCGGCCCGCGCCCAGAAGAAGGGCAAGGACCTGCCCGAGGCGTTGGAGACGCCGTACACCGGCGACGCCCGCACCCCGAGGCGGCGGCGATGACCCCCCGCAGCAGCACGACGGACGAGGTCCGGGTCGAGGTCCAGGAGGTGGCCCCGTGCTGAGGTTCCTCCGGGGTCGGACCGCGGACGGGCAGGTCTCGCCGGGGGCCAAGCTGGTCGCCGTGCTGATCATCGTGGGCATGCTCGCCGTGGCAGCGCCGTTCCTCTTCGTCGCCCTGAGCTGGCTCCTCTCGCTGCTGTGACGACCGCCTGGTGACCAGCGGGTGACGAGGGTCCGCCGCGGTACCCGCACCGACGCGGTTACCGACGGGTAACATCGGGCGGCAGAGGCCGGCAGAGGGAGAGAGCTCGACGTGGAGCAGTCACAGGTGTTGCAGACGGTCGCGCTGGTCGTGGTCGTCGCGGTGAGCGTCACGGGGGTCGCGCTGTTCGCGGCGACCATCGGGCGGATGGTGGCCGTGCTGGGCACCGGTCAGGCCGACCGCTCCCGTACGGACCACCTGGGCACCCGGCTGGTCACCTCGGTCCGCGAGATCGTCGGTCACACCCGGATGCTGCGCCGTCCTGTGGTCGGGGCGGCCCACTGGTTCGTGATGGTGGGCTTCGTCGCCCTGATCGGCACCCTGGTCACCGCCTACGGCCAGGTCGGCGACCCCGGCTTCGTGCTGCCGGTGATCGGGCACTTCCCGCCCTACGAGTGGGCCGTCGAGACCATCGCCTGGCTCACCCTGCTCGGGATCCTCACCCTGGTCGTGGTCCGGCAGGTCCAGGGGCCCCGCTCGTCCGGGCGGTGGAGCCGCTTCTACCGCTCGACCACGTGGCAGGCGTACTACGTCGAGGCCACCATCGTCGGCATCGCCGTCTGCGTGCTGGCCCTGCGGGCGCTGGAGTACGCCTACGAGGCCGCGGTCGGCGCGAGCACCGCCACGACGCTGCACTACCCGTTGACGGCGTGGCTCGGCGAGGGCCTGACGGGGCTGTCGCTCGGCACGCTCGGTGCGGCGATCGTGGTGGTCGCCACCGTCAAGATCGTGGTGTCGATGGCGTGGTTCGTGGTCATCGGGCTCACCCCGACCATGGGCGTCGCCTGGCACCGGTTCACGGCCCCGTTCAACGTGTTCCTCCAGCGCCACGCCGACGGCCGGACCAGCCTGGGCGCGCTGCAGCCGATCATGGTCGACGGCACCCCGGTCGACCTGGAGAACGCCGACGAGCTGGACGAGGACGCCGCCCTGGGCGTGGGCAAGGCGCAGGACCTGACCTGGAAGAACCTGCTCGACCTGACGACGTGCACCGAGTGCGGCCGCTGCCAGGACCAGTGCCCCGCGTGGCAGACCGAGAAGCCGCTGAGCCCCAAGCTGCTCATCACGGCGCTGCGCACCCGGGCCTACGACGACGCGCCGTACCTGCTGGCCGGTGAGGCCGCCCCGCAGCGACCCCTGGTGGGTGAGGTCGCCGGTGGCGGGGACTACGTCGGCCCCGGCGGGGCCCAGCGTCGGGGTGGGCCGTCCGCGGCCGAGGTCCACGCGGACGTCCTGTCCAACGCCTTCCTGTCCAGCGCCGCCCTGACCGAGGACGTGCTGTGGTCGTGCACGACCTGCGGCGCCTGCGTCGAGCAGTGCCCGGTCGACATCGAGCACGTCGACACCATCGTCGACATGCGCCGGCACCAGGTGCTGCTGGAGTCCGCGTTCCCGAGCGAGCTCAACGGCCTGTTCGGCAACCTCGAGAAGCGGCAGAACCCGTGGGGCGTCGCGGCCAAGGCCCGGATGGACTGGGCCAAGGACCTGCCGTTCCCGGTGCCCGTGGTCGGGGGCGGCGGGGCGGACGACCCGGCGGACCTGTCGGGCGTGGACTACCTGTTCTGGGTGGGCTGCGCCGGCGCGTTCGAGGACCGGGCCAAGAAGACGACCCGCGCCGTCGCCGAGCTGCTGCACCACGCCGGCGTGAGCTTCGCGGTGCTCGGTCCGGGAGAGGCCTGCACGGGCGACCCGGCCCGACGCGCGGGCAACGAGTTCCTGTTCCAGATGCTCGCGGCGCAGAACGTCGAGACGCTGTCCGAGGTGGGGACCACCGCCGGCGGCGGCCGCACCAAGGTGGTCGTCACCTGCCCCCACTGCTTCAACACCCTGGGCAACGAGTACCCGCAGCTCGGCACCGACCTGGACGTCGTGCACCACACCCAGCTGCTCAACCGCCTGGTCCGCGAGAAGCGGCTGACGCCGGTGTCGGCCCCGACGGCCGAGCGACGCGACGTCACCTACCACGACCCCTGCTACCTGGGCCGTCACAACGGGGTCTACGCCCCGCCGCGTGAGCTCATCGAGGCCAGCGGGACGACCCTCACCGAGATGCCCCGCAACAGCGAGACCAGCTTCTGCTGCGGTGCGGGCGGCGCGCGGATGTGGATGGAGGAGAAGCTCGGCACCCGGATCAACATGAACCGGACCGAGGAGGCCGTGGCCACCGGGGCCGCCGCCATCGCCGTCGGCTGCCCGTTCTGCCGCGTCATGCTGTCCGACGGGTTGACCAGCCTGCAGAGCGAGCAGAAGGCGCCGGAGGCGACCGAGGTGCTCGACGTCGCGCAGCTGCTGCTGGAGGCCGTGAACCGCGGCCGGACCCGGGCCCCCCAGGCGGCCGGTCAGGCCTGAGGCCCGCGCGGACCCGGCCCGCTCAGACCAGGTCGGGGGTGGCGAGCAGGAACCCCTGGAACAGGTCGGCACCGGCCTCGACGGCCACCTGCAGGTCGTCGACGGTCTCGATCCGCTCGACCACGACGGTGATGCCGGGGCGCAGGGCTCGCGCCTGGGCGATGACGTCCGGCAGGCGGGCGGCGGTGACGGCCTCGAGGTCCACCTTGACGAAGTCGGCGTAGGCCATCAGGGCGGCCCGGTCCTCTCCGCCCTCCCAGTCGTCCACGGCGATCTGGTAACCGCGCGACAGCAGCTCGCGCACGCCCTCGACCACCTGCGGGTCGGCGGCGACCCCCTCGAGGACCTCGACGACGATCCGGCCGTTGGCCGCCGGCAGCGGCTGCTCGCCGACGAGGAACGCACGGGGCGCGTTGACGAACAGCAGCCCCGTGGCGTCGTCGTCCATCTGGTGCAGCAGGTCGACGACGGTGGTGGTCGCGAACTCGTGGTCCGCCTCCGAGCTCATCTCCGGGGCCGAGGTCGCCGGCGGGTGGCGGAACAGCAGCTCGACCCCGACCTCGCGCCCGGTGGCGTTGACGATCGCCTGGACGGCCATCGTCGGCACCTGGTCCGGGTCGGTCAGCATGGCGACAGTATGGGGTCAGGCGGCATCGCCGGGGGACCTGCGACTAGCCCGTTCGAGGGGGTCGCGGCGTGGCATCACCGCAGGTCAGACGATGATCACACCTGGTAGCGGTCGACCAGGAAGCCGTCGGCGTCCACCACTGCGCCGCCGCCCAGCTCGGCCAGCGCACGGGTGATCGAGGCCATCGGGGCCCGCGCCCGCTCGCGGCAGGCCAGCGCCATGCCCTCCAGGTGCTCGGTCAGGCGCCACCCCTCGTCCGGGGCCTGCCAGCGGACGTCGTACAGCGCCATCGGCCCGGCGCCGAACGTCTCCCCGGCGACCGCCGGCTCGGGCCGCTCCGCCACCACGGCCTCGACGACGACCGCGCCCGCGGGGCCGATCGGGAGGTGCACGACGAAGGGGGTGCCATCAGGGCGGGCGAGCGCCTCCGGCGAGGCGTCCCCCTCCACGGCGGCCTCGACCCCGTCGCCCTCCTGGGCGCAGACCGCGGCCACGTCGGCGACCCGGATCCACGTGGGCGAGATGACCCTGGTCTCCAGGGCGCTGGCCGCCTCGGGGACCAGCACCTCCTCTGAGCCGACGGGGCGGACCCCGCCACCGAGCCGGCGCGCCAGGGCGAGCAGCAGGTCCAGACCCGCCATCTCGTCCCCGGTGGGCAGCCCGTCGGGGAAGCTGCGGTGCAGCCCGTCGGGACGACGGACCGGTCGGCCCGGCTCACGCGGCGAGCTCGTGACCTCGAGGTCGTAGGCCACCGACCAGGGCGTGGGGACGTCGGCGGACACCGCCGCCTCCATGTCGATCTCGTGCGGACCGTTCAGCCCCGCCCGTCCCGCGAGGTCGGCCGTGCCGGTCCCGGCGAGGTCGCTGGCGGGGTACCAGCAGCGCACCAGCGAGTCGACCTGCTCGACCGGGACGACCGTCGGGACCAGCAGCAGGTGCCGGCTGCGCAGGACGGCGTGGGGGTCGGAGGCGGCGCGGCGCCGCAGCCCGGCCACGCGCCTCAGACCTCGGTCCGGTGGAAGCTCTGCCACGACCGGCTGGCCGTCGGCCCGCGCTGGCCCTGGTACCGGTTGTTGCGACCATCGCCCGAGCCGTAGGGGTGCGCGGCCGGGCTGGACAGCTGGAAGAAGCAGAGCTGGCCGATCTTCATCCCCGGCCAGAGCGCGATCGGCAGGGTCGCCATGTTGGACAGCTCGAGGGTGACGTGGCCGGAGAACCCCGGGTCGATGAACCCGGCGGTGGAGTGGGTCAGCAGCCCGAGCCGCCCGAGGCTCGACTTGCCCTCCAGGCGCGCCGCCAGCGAGGCCCCGAGCGTGACCTTCTCGTAGGTGCTGCCGAGCACGAACTCCCCCGGGTGGAGGATGAACGGCTCACCGGACGGCACCTCGACGAGACGCGTCAGGTCGGGCTGCTCCACCGCCGGGTCGATGAGCCCGTAGCGGTGGTTGTCGAACAGCCGGAACCACTTGTCGATGCGCACGTCGACGCTGCTGGGCTGGATCATCTCCGGCTCGTACGGCTCGAGGGCGATCTCACCGGCGTCGACGGCGGCGGACACGTCGTGGTCGGACAGCAGCACGGGCCGACCGTATCGCGCGCCGCGAACGCGCGTCATCGCCGGGCAGCGGGGCCTCAGGTAGCGACCACCACCTGTCGATACCTCCTACCACAGGTCGTCCGACCTGCGGGGCAGCCGGAGGAGGCGCGGTGGCGAGCGGTGGTGCACCGAGCTGGGCCCGCAGCGTCGTGTTCGTGCTGCTGTTCTCGGTCGCCGTGATCGTGGGCCGCGAGAGCCGCCCCGAAGGGTCCGAGGTCGCCCTGGTGTGGCCCGCGGCCGGGGTGGGAGCCTGGTGGCTGATGAGGCTGCGGGGCGCTCGCCTGGTCGTCGACGCCGCGCTGCTGACGGTGCTCACGGTCGTCCTGCAGCTGTTGACCGGGCTGCCGCTGGTGGGGGCCCTGCTGTTCGGTCTGGCCAACCTGGGTCACGGCCTGTCCGCGCACTGGGCCGCCCGACGGCTCTGGCCGGGCGAGGCCCACCTGACCTCGCCGGCGGACGTGCTGCGCCTGGTGCGGGTGTCGGCGGTGGCCGGCCTGGTCAGCGGGAGCGTCTCGGCGCTGCTCACCTGGCAGCTGCTCGACGGCGACCTCGCGGAGTCGTTCCTCCTGTTCGTCTCCCGCAACGCCGGGACGACGTTCGTCGTCATGGCCACGGTGCTGGCGGTCCGCCCACCGCACCGGCTGCGCAACCTCGTCACCCGCCACCGCGCGGGCGAGTTCGTCGGGCTGCTGGCCCTGACGACGGCCTTCTCCGTGGTCGCGGTCACCTGGCACGGCGCGCTCCCGGTGGGGTTCCTGGTCATCACGCTGCCCGTCTGGGCGGGCTCCCGCCTCGGCGTCCCCCGGGCTGCGGCGATCAGCGCGCTGGTGAGCGTGGTCGCCGTCGAGTCGACGTCGGCGGGGTCCAACGCCCTGTCCGACGTGTCGTCGATCAGCCAGCTGACCGCCCTGGTCCAGGTCTTCACGGTGCTCGCGGTCCTCATCGCGCTTATGCTGTCGACGCTGCAGCGTGAGCGCGACGAGGTGGCGGTGCAGCTGCGCGACAGCGAGGCCCGGCTGCGCCGCACGAGCGAGTCGGCGCTGGTCGGGACGGCCCTGGTCGAGCTCGACGACCCCGCGCTGGTGCTCGTCGACGCCAACCCGGCGATGCGCGGGCTGTTCCCGGGGGCGCCGGAGCCCCTGTCCTGGCGTCACCTGCTCGCGCCGGACTCCCGCCCCGTCGTCGCGGAGGTGCTCCAGGAGCTGGGCACCGGCTCCCGTCGGACCTGGAACGGCGAGGTCCTGCACCGGTTGCCGTCGGCGACCAGCCTCTGGGCGCAGGTGCACGCGTCGGTCCTCGCCGGTCCGGACGGCCGTCCGGCCACCGCCGTGGTGCAGATGCTGGACATCACCGCCCGCAAGGACGCCGAGGCCCACCTGTCGCACCTGGCGCTGCACGACCCGTTGACGGCGCTGCCGAACCGGTTGCTGCTGCGCGACCGGCTGGACCACGACCTGTCGGTCGCGGTGCGCGGCCACGGTCGCGTCGCCGTGGTGTTCCTCGACCTGGACGGCTTCAAGGGCATCAACGACGCCCTCGGCCACGAGGTCGGCGACGTGGTCCTGGTCACGGCGGCCGAACGGCTGCAGGCGGCGCTGCGTCCCGGCGACACGGTCGCCCGCATCGGCGGGGACGAGTTCGTGGCCTGCTGCACCGACGTCCAGGACGCCGACCAGGCCCGCGAGCTCGCCACCCGGCTCATCGACGCCTTCACCCCGCCCATGCTCGTCCTGGGCCACCTGCTGGCGGTGGGGATGAGTGCCGGGGTGGCCCTGTCGCAGCCGGGCGACAGCGCCGCCTCGTTGCTGCGCGACGCGGACGCCGCGATGTACGCCGCGAAGCGGGCCGGTCGTGGTCGGGTGGTCACGGCCTGGACGGATCCGCCCACCGTCGTGGCGGTCCCTGTGATCGTGCCCCGGACCTCGTCGGTCCAGGAGGTACCGGCCGGGGCCGCGCCGGTCCCGGCCGCGTCACCTCAGGCCGCATCACCTCAGGCCGCATCACCTCAGGCCGCGGCGCCTCAGGCCCCGGCGGTCCGGCCCGGACTGCCGCTCGAGCGGTAGGGGTCGCGCCCTCCGACAACCGCAGGGCGTGCCACGCTTCCACCGGCACGGGGCCGGGCGAGGCCTTCGACGGTCGGCGACGGAGGCTCGATGAGGCGCTCGTGGTGGGTGGCGGCAGGGGCGGTGGTCGCGCTCGTCCTGGCGGTCCTGCTCGTGCGTCCGGGCAGCCAGGCCTCCCCGGACGACGTGGCCGGACCGCGGCCGTCCGGGGACCCGCGGCAGCCGGATCGGCTCGCCGGCCTGACCCTGGCCGACGTCCCGGTCAGGGCGGACGGGATCGGGCCGCTCGCGCTGGGCGACGACCCGGCCGACCTGGTGGCGGCCGGCTGGCAGACCTACGACGTCGGCGGCTGCGTGCGGCTGCTCCCGCAGGAGCTCGCCGACGCCACCCTCGCCGGCTGGGCCGTCGACGACCAGGTGGTGTCGCTGCAGCTGGAGGCCGCGACGGCCACCGTCGAGCAGGTGCCCACCGAGGCCGGGTTCACCTTCGGCGTGCCCGTCCCGCAGACGTCGGCGCAGCAGCTGACGGTCCACCCCGTGGGGGCGGACGGGCGTCGGGTCACCACGGGCCGTCTCGACTCCGACGCCGGCCGCGTCCTCGTGTCGGACGTCGGCGGCCCGACCCTCCGGTTCGTGGAGGTGGCCACCGAGGTGGGCGAGGCGTGCACCCTGGACGCCGACCTGCTCCAGTCGTCCCGGTTCCCCAGCACCCAGGTCGCGCTCACGTCCGCCACCGAGGCCATCGGTCCCGCCGACCTCGGGCACCGCTACCTGAGCAGCTCGGGGTCCACCATCGAGCAGCTGGCCTCGACGTCCGGGTGGGCCCCGCTGGTGGCCGGCCTCACGGGTGAGGGCTGCGAGACGGTGGAGCAGGCCCGGGGCGGCGACCGGATCACGCTGTTCGTCCTGGACGGGGTGGTGGTGGCCGAGGACTACGTGCTGGACACGACCCCGTTGCGCACCCCGCCCTACTACTTCCCGGGCGAGGCGTACCAGGAGACCACCGACGGCCGGCTGCGGACCACGCAGCAGCTGCAGGTCGAGGAACCGGGTCCGTCCGGGTGGGCGTCGACGCTGCGCACGCGGCTCCTCGTCGGGCTCGAGGTGGTGCCCGCCATCGACTCGGTGGTCGTGGCGGTCGGGCCGCTGGTGGAGCTGCAGCAGGTCGGACGGCCCTGCGGGACCGCCGGCGGCTGAGCGGGGGACGGACGCCTCAGCCGCCGATGCCCGTCATGCCCCTGGTCTGCTCAGGACCAGGCGTGTACCGCTCCTTGTTGCACCGGGCGCACGCCAGGTACCTGGGGTTCCCTGCCGTACCCGGCGACGTCCGGCGTTCCCAGCGGTGCATACCGACCCGGCAGAGCAGAGCACCGATCATGACCGTCTCCTCTTCGTCGAGGCGGCACGCGCCGCTTCCCAGCGTCCTCCGGTGGGAAGCCGGTGGGAAGGCCGGCGGGCGTGCCGCCCCGACCGACGGCGCGTCAGCCCGCCAGCAGCGCCAGGGCGCGGTTGTGCTCCGCCGGGACGGCCTCGGCGTCCGCCACCGGCCCGGGCGGCGTGCCGTCGCCGAAGGGACGACCACCCAGCTGCTCGCGGTGGTGCGGGGTGGCCCAGACGGTCTCGTCCGGACCCGACGGGACGACCCCGGTCGGGTTGATGTCCAGGTGCGTCGCGTAGTAGTGCTGCTTGATCTGCACGAAGTCCTGGGTGTCGCCGAAGCCCGGCGTCTGGAACAGGTCGCGGGCGTAGGCCCACAGCACCGGCATCTCCGTCAGCTTGGACCGGTTGGTCTTGAAGTGGCCGTGGTAGACCGCGTCGAAGCGGGCCAGCGTGGTCCACAGCCGGACGTCCGCCTCGGTGATGGTGTCGCCCACCAGGTAGCGCTGGTTCTCCAGCCGCGCCGACAGCTGGTCGAGCCGCTCGAACAGGCGCGTGTAGGCCCGGTCGTACGACTTCTGCGAGCCGGCGAAGCCGCACTTGTAGACGCCGTTGTTGACGTCCTCGTAGAAGGAGTCGGCGACCTCGAGGATCTCGTCGCGGTGCGCCTCGGGGAACAGGTCGGGAGCACCGTCACGGTGGTGCGCGGTCCACTCCGTCGACAGGTCGAGCGTCATCTGGGGGAAGTCGTTGGTGACGACGCCCCCGCTGGGCACGTCCACGATCGCGGGGACGGTGATGCCCTTGGGGTAGCCGGGGAACCGCTTCTCGTAGGCGTCCTTGAGCCGCGGGATGCCCAGGACCGGGTCGACCTCGCCGGGGTCCAGGTCGAAGGTCCACGACCGCGCGTCGTGGACGGGACCCGTCAGGCCGAGCGAGATCGCGTCCTCCAGGCCGAGCAGGCGCCGCACGATCAGCGCGCGGTTGGCCCACGGGCAGGCCCGCGCGACCACCAGCCGGTAGCGGCCGGCCTCGACCGGCCACTGCCCGTCCCCGCTCGGGTCACGGACGATGCGGTCCTCGATGTACTTGGTGTCGCGCTGGAACGACTCTTCGACGTAGCTGGTGTGCTCGGCCATGCCTCGACCGTAAGGGCCTCGACCAGAAAGCGCCAACTTTCAACTACTCCGGTCGAGGACGGGCGACGCGGCGGTGGCCGACGCGGTCGACCACGCCCCGGCCCGCCGCGCCGCGGCCGCCCAGGTCTCCAGGTCGCGCGGCTCACGACCGAGCGCACGGCGCACCCCGTCGGCCGGGGTGGCGCCCCGTCCGTCCAGCACGGTCGTGACGAGGTAGGTGAGCAGGTCCACCTCCGCACCGGGGACACCCACGGCCGCGAGCCCCGCGCGGAAGTCGTCGACGCCGATGCTGCGGAAGGCCACCGACCGACCGGTCGCCCGCGCCACCACGGCCATCGCCTCGGCGAACGTCACCGCCCGCGGTCCGGTGAGCTCGTAGACCTGCCCCTCGTGGCCGCCCTCCAGCAGGGCGGCCACGGCGACGTCCGCGATGTCGTCGGCGTCCACGAACGGCTCGCGGACCTCGCCCACCGGGAGGGCCAGCTCACCGGAGCCGACCGCCGGGGCCAGCTGGCCCTCGTCGAAGTTCTGGGCGAACCAGCTGCACCGCAGCACGGTCCGGGTGGGCAGCACGTCGGCGACGACCTGCTCGGCCCGCTGGGCCTCGGGCTCACCCCTGCCGGACAGCAGGACGACCCGCCCGACGCCCGCGGCGACCGCGAGCCCGGTGAGCCGGCCCACGGCCTCGGGTGCACCGGGCAGGGCCAGGTCCGGGTAGTAGGAGACGTAGACGGCGCGGGTGCCCGCGAGCGCCGGCGCCCAGGTGGTGCCGTCCTCCCAGTCGAACGGCGGTGACGCGGTCCGGGAACCGGCCCGGACCGGGACGCCCCGTTGCTGCAGACGGCGCAGGACCCGGCGGCCGGTCTTGCCGGTGGCGCCGAGGACGAGGACGGGACGGCGGTCGGCGGTGGTGGCGGGTGTGGTCATGCGGCCAGCCAACCCGCCCATGGCGAGACGGGCCATCGCCGAGAGGCGCGACTCCATACGCCATCGTCTCGCCGTGCGAGTGGGGGGCCGGACGGCGAGGTGCGCCCACGAGGTCGGTGAGGAGGGTGGGTCAGGACGGCACGACGGCGTCGCCCACCGCCAGGGGGCCCGGCCGCAGCACCCGGGCGTACACCGCGAGGGACATGTCCCGCTCGGCCGCCAACGGCTTGAACCAGCGTCCGGTGGCGCTCGTCCCGTCCTGCGGCACGTCGACGGTGCGGCAGCGCTCGATCCGCTCCTCGACCGCCAGCAGGACGGACCCGACCGCCACGGACCGGCCGACCCAGGTCTCCTCGACGAACGGCTCGTCGGTGTCCACGACCAGGTTGACGCGCAGCCGGCGTGGGTCGGCGTCCAGGTCCCACCGTTCGGCGCACCAGCGCAGCGTGGCGGTGCCGACGACCGAGACGGCGCCGTCGTCCTGGTGCGAGGTCCCGCTCTCGGCCTCGAGCGTCACGGTGGCGCCCATCACCTCGCCCAGGTGCGCCGCGAGCGCCGGGTCCTCGACCGGCCAGGTGCGGCCCTGCCCGTCGGCGACCACGACGAGGCCCGCCCCGTCGGTCCGGGCCCGGTAGCCGGCCACCGCGTCGCGACGCCGCATCCGTCGGGTGTCCTTGTGCGACGCCAGCCGGCCGTCGGGGTCGACCACGGCGTACCAGCGGTCCCCGGCCAGGCCCCGGTCGTCGACGTCGACGTGGTCGAGCCCTTCCCCGCCCATGGCCTTGACCGGGTAGCGGCGGATCGAGGCGAGGGTCACAGCCATCAGGACACGCTAGTCACCCAGCCGTGGCACACGCAGTGGCTGCGGAACTGCCCTGGTCGACGACGGATCGCGACCACTGCGCGTGCCACCGACCACTGCGCGGGCGTCACGCCTTGGTGAGGGAGGACTCCTTGTGGGCGGCCCGGGAACCGCTCTTGTCGGACTCGACGATCCAGAACGGCTCGTCGTCGCTGGCCTTGAACGTCTGACCGTCGTGCTGGAACTCCTCGGTCCGCTTCTCGACGGCCTTGCCGTGCGTCTCGCCCTGCGGGGTGTTCCAGGTCACTGCGTCACCCTTGCTGATAGCCATCCGACGACCGTAGGCACCGAGCGGGCGGACCGCACCGTGAGGGGTCCGCCTGGCCGCTCCGTGTCGGCGTGATCGCCCTGCCGGCACCCGCAACCGCGTCCAGCGCGTCACCTGGGCCCACGAGACGGCCGGGTCCGACCGCGACCGGGGACCGCGTCACCGGCCCGTCGCGTCGGTAGCGTTCGCCCCATGGCCGAGGGGAGGACGCCGCCGTGGCAGCTGACGCGCACGTCCCGCCAGGGCTTCTGGCTGGGCGGGCTGTTCACCGTCCTCGCGGTCCTCGGCTGGCTGTTCCAGGTGCCGGGTGGCGGACCGGTCGAGGTCGTCCTGGCCGCCCTGTGGACCGTGCTGGCCCTCGGGATCCTCGCGTCCTCCGCGGCCCTCCGGCGGCGCGAGCGGGGCTGAACCACGTCGGCGACCTCGCTGGTCCGGGACGGCGGCTGCGTCGAGGGGCCTCACCAGCTCTGCCTCGTCGACGACGGTGGCGGTCATCGTGGTGAACCCGGGCGCGCCTGCCGCGGGCGCGAGCCGCAACAGGCGCCCACCCGACGGGCGCGGAGCGGGCACGCGGGTCGCTCTCGGACTCCTGCGGCGGGGCTGACACGTCTCTGGCCTGGGAGCGGATGACGGGAATCGAACCCGCACTATCAGCTTGGGAAGGTCCTCGGCCCGACAGACAGTGATCGCGGACCACGCTGCGTTGACAGCTGGCACCGCCCACGAGGCGACTCGTTCCGGGACGTCATCAGAGGGGTCGGGGACTGCTGCGGCGATCGGGCACGTGGCGGGCACGCGTGCCGCACGCCTCACTTCGTCACCGTCCTCGCAACAGTCCTGGCGGTGCAGCTGGCCGTCTCTCCCTTCCGTGGTGACCGCAGGAACGGTCTTCCGTGCTTGGGGTTGGCAGCTGGACGCGACGTCGGAGCGTCCCCTGATCCCTCGACACCGACGGTCTTCGAGCGAACTGATCCTCAGGCCCTGTCGACCTGCCCTTATCCACAGATACCGATCGTCCGCACTACGGGGGGCAACCTCGTCACTACCGTCCGAAATGGCGCGAAGGCGTCGGAACACCTCATAGCGCGTCCTGCTCTGACCGTCCTCCGCCCGGGGGATCCAGAGTCGCTGTGACTCGGGACCCGCGGGCTCCTCACCCGAAGGAGAACCCGTTCATGAACACGTCTCTCACCACCCTGCTTGCCGTTCCCTCCGGCACCCCGGTCAACGTCGGTGGCATCCAGGACCTGCTGCTGCAGCTGCTCGGCGTCGGTCTGGTCGTCGTCGCGCTCATCGTGCTGGTGGGCATCCGTCGCATCAAGATCGGCGACGCTCTCGGCACAGTCGCCATCGTCATCATTGCCCTGCTGATTGCGGGCGTCAGCGTGCCGCTCATCACGGGCACGAGCGATGACATCCTCAACTTCCTCCTCAACTGAGCGTCGTCATGCTGATCGGCAACGACGACGCCATCTGGCGCTACCAGCCACGCCTCGTCGACCTGCGCGGGTGGACCGTACTCGGCCAGCCCCGCTACACGGTCCTGGCCATCGGCGCGGCCGTCACCGGACTGGTCGCGCTGCCGCTGGTGCTGCTGTTCGGGCTGTGGCCGGGAGGGCTCTACACGCTGGCCGTCGGGTTCGTCGCCGGCTACCTGCTGGCGCCCTACTTCACCAGCGAGCAGCCCCTCATGGCCTGGCTCGCCTACGCCCGGGGCGAGCTGCGCGCCGCCCGCCACTGGGTCCGCTGCCGCCGCGCGTCCATGCGGGCCCGCCCGCTGCACCACACGTTCTCGAGGGAGTCGACATGAGCACACGCGTCCGTCTGCGTCGACGCAACGGCCAGCACCCCGACACGACCGCCACCGATACGGCGGACTCGCAGGACGTCGCGGACGGCCAGCACCGCGTCCAGACCGGCCGGCGGGTCTGGCGCTCGATGTCGGTAGGTCCGGCAGACTTCCCTCCGCTGCCACTGACGCTGCGCGGCATCCAGGAAAACGTGACCATCACCCGCAAGGGGCTGCGGGCCTGGTACCGGCTGGGGCCCCAGCAGTGGTCGTGGCAGGGTGACGAACGCCGCGAGAACCTCATCCGGCAGATCGGCGACACGTACTCCGCGTTGGCCGGCCGCACGATCCACATGCGTAGCGTGCAGCGGCCCTACCCGATCCACACCTGGGCCAAGGCCCTCGCCGACGACACCCCCGACCCGGTCAACCGGCAGGCGTGGGGCGAGCACCTCGTCGGCGTGCAGCGGCACCTGCGCGGGTCCACGTTCTCCGACACCGAGACCTACCTCGGCGTCAGCCTTCAGGTCACCCACCACGGCGACCGAATCAGCAAGCGCACCGCGGCCAAGGTCGCGACCGACCTCACCCGCCTCGACGCCCTGCTCGGCACCCCGGGCCTGGACGGGGTCCGCGCCACCCAGGGCGAGGTCGAGTGGCTGGTCCACCGCAGCCTCGGCATCGGCCTGCCCCAGCCCCACACCACGGTCGACGGCATGACCGTTCCGGTCGAGGCGTCGGATCTGACCATGTTTACCGGCACCCTCGACGTCGACCCGAGCCCGGGCCGGCCCTACGTGCGCCTCGTCGCCCGCCCGCAACGCACCGGCGACGCCACCGTCGTGGAGCGGTACCTGGCGGTCCTCAGCGTCGGCCGGATGGAGGGGCTGAAGATCCCGCAGTCGCACCTGCCGTGGATGGCGTTCGCGGACTCGCTGCCGTTCCCGGTCGAGTGGTCCGGCAGCATCCGGGTCCTGTCCGGGCGGGAGGCCGCGTCGTCGATGCAGACCCGCATCGATCAGGTCGTCGACCAGGAGCAGCAGTACACCGCCAGCGCCTCGGTCGAGGTCCCACTGTCGCTGCGCCGCACCGGGGAGCAGGCCCGCGCGACGGCTGATGAGATCGCCGACGGAGGGGTGCACGCCGTCGCCCGCATCGACGGCCGGTTCCAGCTCGCCGTCACCGCCGCGTCGCAGGCGGAGCTCGAGGACCGCGTCAACGCCGTGCTCAACCACTACCGCGACTACCGGGTCGAGCTGCACCGCGACCCCGACCAGTACGGCCTGCACCGCGAGTTCATCCCCGGCGAACCCGCCGCCTCGACCGCCCACCGGCGCCGCGGGAAGACGGAGTTCCTCGCCGCCGGCTTGCCGCACCTGTCCAGCACCGTCGGCACCCGCGACGGTTCCTACATCGGCTACACGGTGGGCACGTCTCGGCGGGCGGTGGCGTGGAACCTGCACCACGCGATGGAGGTCCGCGAACGGTCCGGCTTCACCCCCGTCATCGGCGGCCTCGGCTCCGGCAAGTCCGTCGTCGTCGGCTCCCTCGCCTACGACGCCACGCTGCGCGGGATCTGCACCACCGTGTTCGACCCGTCCGGCCCGCTCGCCCGGCTGACGCTCATCCCCCAGATCGCCGCGGTGTCGCAGTACGTCGACCTCCTCCGGTCCGAGGCCGGAACCCTGTCGCCGTACGCCGCGGTGCCAGAACCGGAGCGGCACAACCTGGTCGACGACGAACGCCTCATGGGCCTGCACGGCACCGCTCACGAGGAGAAGCTCGACGAGGTGTTCGCCGACGCCCTCTACCTGGCCGGTCGCCGTCGGATGCAATTGGCCACTGACACCCTGCGGCTGCTGCTGCCGCCGGAGATCCGGCGGGCGCGGGAGTCCAGCCACGTCATCCGCAACGCCGTGCGTCACGTCGGGGGCGGGCATGACGCGTCCCTCGGCCAGGTCCTCGACGCCATCCGCGCCGATGGTCGCGACGCCGACCACGAGATCCACGACGTCCTCCGTGACATGGCCGAGTTTCCCTCCGCGCGCCTGTTCTTCACCGCCGGCGACACCAGGCACCCGCCGGTTCGTTCCGCGGAGCCGACGCTGCTGGTGTTCACCCTCGGCGGTCTGACGCTTCCGGAGCCGGACGCGGAGGAGACGAACTGGACCGAGGACGAGCGGATCAGCGTGCCGCTGCTCAGCCTGGCCGCGAACTACGCCTCCCGCCGCGTCTACGGCCGCCGGATGGGCGAACGGAAGGTCGTCGTCATCGACGAGGCCCACGCCCTGCGCCGCACCCCCGCCGGCCGGGCCCTGGTCGAGCGGTTCGCCCGGGACTCCCGCAAGTGGAACACCCGAGTCCTCGCCGCCTCCCAGAAGCCCGGCGACCTCCTTAGCCTCGAGGCCGGCGGGCTGATCGACGAGTGCATCATCGGCGGGATCGAGGACCCCGACGAGGCCGCCGCCGCGCTCCGCCTGGCCCGCATTCCCACCGGCCTCGGCTACGAACGCGCCGTCGCCACCCTCGCCCTCGGAGGCCTCCGACCCCACGTCGGCCAAGGACGTAGCGGGGCCCGTGACGTCATCCTCCGAGACGCCGACGGCTACACCGAACGCGTCCGCTGGGACCTCGGCCACCTCCCCCACGTCCTGCAGGCCCTGGACACCACCGCCGTCGGCAACCCCACCCGCCTCGAGCAGCCCCAACCGGACCGAAGTCCTGACCAGGCCCGTCGCGTCGACCTACGCGACACCGACACCCCCACGCGCCGAGCGCAGCGGGCGCCGGCCATCGCCAGGCTCAACGGGTCCGAGACCGGCACCGACGAGCACGCCGACGACTGGAGCGTCGCGTGAGCACCGGCCGGCGGGTCCTGCTCGCTCTCGTCACCCTCGCGACCGTGATGCTCGGGGTGACAGGACCCGCAGCTGCCGCGACGGCCGGGGTCGTGCCGGTGGCCAGCGCGTCGTCTGTCCCGCAGCTGCCAATCCCGGGGCTACCGGACTGCCAGACGCCACCCACCGCGGAGTCACCAGATCGCGGCCTGGGCGGGTTCATCACTCCTCAACCAAGTGACCCGCCGCCGCTGGACGCCGACCCGTTCACCGACGGCTCGGGCGTCAGCGTCTACGAGACGACTGGCCTTGCTGGCTACCGCTGGCACATGTACGTCGACTCCTGCGTCCCTGGCCCCGGTCAGGCCACCAACGGTGCGCTCACCTCGACCGCGAACTCGCTGATGTCGCTGCCGGTTCTCGCCGTGGGCATGGTCGCCACGCTCGCCGACACCGTGTACAACCAGACCTGGCTCGCCGTCCTCAACGAGCCCGTCGCCTATGTGTCCGACGCCCTGTACGAGGGCTTCACCCGGCCGTTCTTCCCGGTCATCGCGGTCGCGGTCGGTGTCCTCATGGTCATCAGCGTCCGGCGGGCCCGGTTGTCCGCGGCCATCGGCACTGGCTGCCTCGTCCTGGTCGCTGCGACGCTGGCCGCGTTCGCCGCGAACTACCCCAGCACGGTCGCGAGGCTCACCGACCAGGTCACGGTCACGGCGATCGTGTCCGTGAACGGCGCCATGGCCGGCAGCGAGGACGCCGACCCCGCCACCGCCACCGTCGCCCCGCTGGTGGACGCGATCCTGTACGACCGGTGGGTCGCCGGCACCCTCGGCGACTCCTCCTCTCCGACCGCCCGGCAGTACGGCCCCGAGCTCTACCGAGCCTCCACCCTCACCTGGGCCGAGACCGAGCTCGTCCGCAACGACCCCGACGGCGCCGGCGCGGACCTCATCGACGCCAAACGACAGCAGTGGACCGACGCCGCCGAAGCCGTCCAGGCCAGCGACCCCGACGCGTACGAGTACCTCACCGGAGCCCGCAGCCTCGACCGCGTCGGCCACGCCCTGGTGGCGCTGGCGCTGGTCGGGATCCTGCCGTTCCTGCTGATGAGCCTGCTGCTCGTGGCCATGAGCTATCTGATCATCCGACTCGTCGTCATGTTCCTGCCCCTGGTGGCGCTCGTCGCGCTCCTGCTCAAGGGAACCCTGCGCAGCCTCGGCAGCCTGGTGGCCGCGGCCCTGATCAACAGCGTCGTCTTCGCCGTCGGCGCCGCCGTCACCGCCTACCTCTACGGGGTGTTCCTGTCGGCGGACTCAGGTATCCCTGCCTTGCTAGGGATCCTGCTCGCGTTCGTCGTCGGCAGCGCGATGTGGATCGTCCTCAGCCCCTACCGCCGTCTCACCACGATGGTCCGCGGCAACGACGCCGTGAAGACCAGCACCGACGAGTACCGGAAGTACAAGAAGGGCGCCACCGACCTGGCCGGTAGTGCGGCCCGCTTCGCCGGCGGAACCGCGAAGGTCGCCGCCGGCGCCCTCCTCGCGAAGAAACTCAGCAAGAAGGACGACGACGAGGCACGAACCCAGGCCGCGTCGGAGCCCTATCGGATCGGCCCGGACACCCTCCGCCCCGAGCACTTCGCCACCGCCGCACCCCCCACATCCGACTACCGACCGCGGACCGGACCACCCGCGCAGCTCGACGGCGCTCCCTCACCTACTGCGATTGGCGGACCCGCACCTGCTGCCATCGCCGGACCCGGCGGACACACCCTGCCTGCCCCAAGAGGCCCCGCCGGCTCCACCGACACCAGCCCGCCGGACCTGATCCCCCAGGTCCCCACGTCGACGGGCGCCCACGCCGCAGCGACCATGCCCGCCCAATCACCCGGCTACAGCAGCACCCCGACTCCGACAGTCCCGCTCGACGATGGTCAGACCGAACCGCTGAGCCGGCCGGAGACGACGCCCATGCGTGACTTCGACGCCGTCGTCGTGGACGGCGAGACCGTCACCGTCATCCACACCCTCGACGGCCCCGTCGTCGACCACTACGCCCCCACCGACGCCGCACCTGGCACCCGCGCCGCCCAGGTTGTGCCCGGCGACGTCGTCACCTCCCGCAAGGAGGGCCTGCCATGACACGCCCCAGCCGCCTCCTGGCCGCAGCACTGCTCCTGGTGGTCGTTGGGACCGTGCTCCTCGTCACACGGATCACGGACACCGACGCAGCAGAGCAGAGCGCGCTCCGCGAGCCGACCGCGGTTCTCTCGGCAACGGCACGCGTCGTACCGCCCGAGGCGGAGAACCCCGGTGACGCACCAGTGGTCGACGACACGTCGCAGCTGCTTCCACCGGAGGCGGTCGTGGTTCCGACGTCGGGCCCGACCGGTGAATCGGGCGCGGCGGACCTCATCACGGTTGCCGAGCGCGCAGTGCTGGCCTGGCAGTCACCCGACGACCAGACTCGGACGGAAGCACTCCGCGCCGTGGCCACCGCCGAATATCAGGAGACCGCCACCACCATCAACGCCACCCGCGTCCCCTCCGCTCGCCCCGCGCGGGTACTCCTGCGGAGCGAGGCCGACGGTCAGGCCCTCGTCGACGTCCAGCTCGAAGACGGCACCCGGCTCGCCCTCATCCTCGTGCTCGAACAAGACCAGTGGCTCCTCGCCGACCTGCAGCCCGTCCTCGACACCGACGCCCTGGACGTGACCTGATGTGGCACACGCTGACCCTCCACGCCGCTGCCTCCCTGCCCTGGGGCAAGATCATCGCCGTCGTCATCGGCGTCCAGCTCGCCATCGCCGGGCTGGCCACGCTGCTCGTGCTCAGTGTCACCGTCGAGACCGAGCAGACCGACACCCGAGGCGACTGCACCGTGGTCATCAACCCCACCGGCCTTGACGTCGAGGGCCTTGACGACACCCAGCTCGCCCACGCCGCGACCATCGTCCAGGTCGGCCGTCAGCGAGCTCTGCCTGATCAGGCCATCCGGGTCGCCCTCGCCGTCGCCGCGCAGGAGTCGAAGTTCCGCAACTACGCCAACGACGGCACCGGAGACCTCCGCCCCGACCAGCGCGACGTCTCCCGGTCCCTCGCCTACCCGCACGACGCCGTCGGCCGCGACCACGGGTCCGTCAACGTGTTCCAGCAGCAGTACCCCTGGTGGGGCACCCTCGACGAGCTCATGGACCCCGTCTACGCCGCCGGGAAGTTCTACGACACCCTCCTCGACGTCCCCGGCTGGGAGCAGCTGCCACTCACTGTGGCCGCGCAACGCGTCCAACGCTCCGCGTTCCCCAACGCCTACGCCCAGTGGGAATCCCTCGCCGACGAGCTCCTCACCGCCCTCTCGGCAACGTCTACCCGGCCCGCCGGTGTTGGCGCTTCACCAGGGGCGGGCGGCCTCGAGCAGACCTACGCCAGCGCCACCCAGCGCTGCCAAGACCGGGCCGTCCCCGCCGACTTCACCGCCCTGCCCGGCGCTCACAGCGGGGAGGTCGCGGTGAACGTCGCCGCGTCCTGGATCGGCACCCCGTACTCCTGGGGCGGCGGCACCACCAGCGGCCCCAGCGAGGGCTCCGCCCAAGGCGCGGGCATCGTCGGGTTCGACTGCTCCGGGCTCATCCTTCACGCCTGGTACCAGGCCGCAGGCATCACGCTCCCGCACTCCTCCGTCGCCATCGAAGCCATGTCGACCCCCGTCCCGGCCTCCCAGGCCCGCGCCGGCGACATCCTGTCGTTCGCCACCGCCGGCGGGTCCCGCGTCAGCCACGACGGCCTCTTCGACGGCCGCGGAGGCATGATCCACGCCCCCCGCACCGGAAAGACCGTCGAGTACGTCCCCGACGTCCTCAACGACCCCTACTGGTCCGACGTCCTCATCAGCATCACCCGACCACCCCTACCGGCTGGCTCGAGCTCGACAAACAACGCACCACAAGCGGCCGGACTCTCTCCCTGGTCTCTGTCCGAGCCTCGTCGTACGGTCGCAGCATGGTGACCGAGCCGGTGTACCCGAAGGTGGCCTCCGACGGCTCCCTCGTCGTACCCATCCGGCCGCCAGAGACCCGCGAGGCCATCGCCGTCGCCGACTACCCGGGGCCGGTCCGGGGTGAGCGGGTGGTCGTGCTGCAGGCCACAGCCTGGGTGTTCGACGTTCGCGCGGTCAGCGAGAAGCACGTCGACGGCCGCGGCCGCATGGTCGTCGACGTCGTCCACGAGGAGGCCTACTACGCGGGTCACCTCTCGGACCCCACGACCCTCAACGCCGAGATTGTCTTTGTCGAGAGGCCGCGGGCGGCATCTGTGGGGCATGGGGTCTGACCCCAACTCGGGTGGTGTGGGTGGTGATCCCGTCGCGTCGGCCAGCTGGGCCGTGAGCCGGCCCGGGGGTGGTCTGTCCAGGATGACGTAGTCACCGCGTAGCGGCCGTAGGTCCTGGACGGACCACCCCCGGGGTGGCTGGCCTGTGGCTGGTCGACGCGGCGGGGTCGCCACCCTGGTGCCTTCCGCGCATCCCGGAGCCGAGGCCTGGCGTTTGGGGCGGAGCCCCTGGCTTGTCGAGTTCTGGCAGGTCAAGTCGGGTGGGCGTCCTCACGCCAACTCGACCGCCATGTTAATCAGGCCCAGAGCCTTAACCAGCGCCAGTGGGGTGAAGAAGACCGCGGATAGTCAAGCCCGAGCAGGGAGGGGCCCATCCAGACTACTGGACCATATTCAGCCGTTCGTAGCTGGCAAAGAGCGCCTTTTGACGCTCCAGCTCTGTGGGCCTTCTGCTAGTTACACCTAGTGCCCTGTCCACCAGTTTGTCCAAGTCCCTATGCGCCTTGACAAGTTCCGGCTTCATTCCGAGCGGATTGTAGTGCTCGGCCAGCGTTCGGTCTGGAAACAGGCTCCGCGCCAGATTCACGGCCTTCCCTGCAGTGATGATGCGTCTCCGTAGTGACCCACCCAGAACAGGTATGGGTAGGGTGTTCCAAACAAGTGTGTTGGAGAATGATGGATCGGATTTCAGCCGTCCTCCGACAGTCTTTTGCCAGGTGATGAACATGCTAGTCCCAAAGATGGCGTAGGCAAAACCGTCAGGGTCTGGGCATGTGAACAACTTCATTGAGGCAATAACTTGGCCTTCTAAACGCTCGACGGTCGCGAACTGCCTGTTCTCAGAGAACGTTTGAGGAATCCCCAGGTAGGGACCCAGCGGCTGGTAGCGCTCTCCGAACAAGTGTGGGGTGTCCGCCAGGACCCGCGTAGCCTCCTTCTTGCTGGAAGATCGCAGCGCCTTGACCTTTGCGATCCTCTCCCGTAAGGCATGCGACTTGGCAAGGTCGCTAGGCTCCAAATCCACCAACCAAAGACACCAGCGCTGCAGCCCATTGATCAATTCCTTGCCTCCGACGTAGCGTCGAAGATACTTGCGCAGGATCGGGTCGGCGCTTACCTCAGCAAACTCAGTCTCATCAATGGTTAGAAAACCCCAATCAACAGCCTTGCTTCCAACATTGACCTCGGGCAACTCGGGCGAAAGTGGGTGCCGCCTTGCTTCCACTGACACGTCGCTGGCATCCACCAGGTAGCCATTGATGCCCGTAGCAAGCTTGACCAGTTCACCAGGACCACGTTGGTCCGGGTAGTCATAAAGGATGCCCTTTGCCTGCACTTGTCGTGAGAATCCCACGATCACACAATGGACGGAGGCCTTCTCACTACTTGCAGCCTCGGACGTCCAGACGAAGGTGCGGTGAGCGAAGGCGATGCGCCATCCCGCTGCCTTGAAGACTGGAAAGAGATTCGCGGGCTGCATACCTTGTGTGATTGAATTGGTTGTGACGAATGCAAAGTCGCCAGTCCGACCATCAAGATAGTCGACGGATTTGGCCAACCATGCGGTGACGAAGTCAAGAAAGCCGGAGTACTTGTCTGCGCCCCAGACGGCCTTCAACTCTTGGGTTTGGGCTGCCGTTCTCTCTTTGGTGCCCACGAAGGGAGGATTCCCAAAGATCAGCACCTTAGCCCCGTCGTTCGGTAGCAACACATTCCAATCGACGGTCAGCGCATTGACATGCACGATGGTCGCAGAAATAGTGATGGGTAGTCGATTGGGTGTGTACCCCAGCACTTTTGCCATTCGCTGATTGGCCTGATGGTCTACCAGGAACATGGCCGTCTCAGCGATCTTTGCCGGCCACCAGTACAGTTCGATGCCGAAGAACTGGTCGAGCCTCACGTGTAGCAGATCGCTGGGATCAAGCAGTAACTCCTCGTCTCGCCCACGTTTAGCCTGCAGCTTAACCAACAGCTCCAGTTCCAGGGCTCGCATTTCTCGATAAGCGACAATCAAGAAATTGCCACAGCCACAGGCGGGATCAACGTACCGATACTGCCTGAATTCATCATGCAGCTCCTGCAGAGCAGGCTTGGTGTGGGCGGCGTCGAGACGCTTCCGCATATCATCAAGAAACATCGGCCGCAAGACCTTCAAAATGTTCGCTTCGGAGGTGTAGTGCTCTCCTGACTCCCTGCGCGCCGCCTTCGACTTGATGGTCTGAAACAGAGAGCCGAACACAGCCGGGGAGATGCGTGCCCAATCAAAATTGCACGCCTCCAGCAGTGCATCCCGCATGGTGGAGTCGAACCACATCGTTTGCGTTCCACCTCGCGCAAAGAGGGCGCCATTGATGTGCGGGAACTCTTGGAAGGCCTCATCCATGCGCTTGTCGCGCGGCTTCGGCGTGTCTAGTACATCGAAGAGTGCGGCCAGTTGTGGACCGAGGTCCGACCCGTCCGCCGAGGTGCGCGTCCTAATGAACCGTTCGAATAGCCCCCTCTCCCATAATCCAGCATCATCCCCAAACATCAGGAATAGAAGCCGGGTCAGAAGAACGGAGGCCTGCATCGTCGCAGCGTCCTCCTGGCCGGCATCCTCTATCTCGCTGGAGTCTGTGTCCGCGTCATGAGTCATCGCGGAATAGAGATTGCCCATAATTCGTGCAGCGGCGACCGAGGCGTCGGCCTGCTCCTCTGCAATTAGTGCTTCGGAGTCTTCGCCTGTGAGAAACAAAAACAGTTCGACGTGATCGACCAGGTCCTCTGTCCGAACCGTCTTGGTGCGCGTTGGCGACCTCCTCGAGACCGAGAGATCTGTTACCTGCACCGTGACGAAGTCAGACGTGATGACCCAGCGGGGCATCTGAGCTGGTGCTATGTCACCACCGGTGAGGTATGCCGCGGCCTGTTGTTCCGCGTTCGACTGCTCTGAGCCCTTCGGGCGCTTTATCCGCCCTTCGGACTTCTGCTCGATGAGGTACTTCCCGGGCAGGAAGACATCAATGAAGCCGCGGCCACCCGTGTCCGATCGACGAGCTGGGTACTCGAAGGTCACACCCTGCAGGTACGAGTCTTCGACCCCGTAACAGCGCATGAATGCACGCCAGAAATCCCCTGTGTTCTGCCGTTCACGCCTGACATCTTTATAGTCTACGGCGAATCGAGCAACGCGGTCTCGCATTTCATTGAGGGACAGTCGCCTGCCCCGGGTTATAGTCAAACGAATCCCCTTGCTTGACAGATGACGTTCACTCACGTCATTGGGTTTGAATAGGTTCGACATTGACCTACTCGTCAAACGCCGTGCGAACGTCGAAGCGACCGAGTGACCCAAGTCATGCTGCCCCTCGTTCACACACCCTAGCGACGTTGCACCTCGCCAGCGCTAAGACCAAACCTATCTCCGGCCTCAGTTTGCTCGTCCTGGGTGCTGGGCCAGCCGGCGGCGCGAACGGCGCCTGCGCCGCACGCGCAAGCCGCCGGCTGGCGGG
>NZ_JBPKAO010000013.1:0-79893 GCF_051216895.1 Aquipuribacter aurantiacus | reverse complement strand
CTCCCGCGCCGCGCGCCAGCGCGGCGCCTTGATGCCATAGAGGTCAACGGAGCAGCACGACCGCAGCAAGACCGCAGACAGACCGCAGTCCTCGGTCCTGGTCACCCCTGACCTCAGCTGATGCCGGGTGGTGATCCCATCGCGTCGGCGGTCTCTGATGTGGCGCGCGAGGAGTGCGGGTGCCGGGCTCGCGAAGCGACCGCGCAGCGGCTTGGCCTTGCGGCCGTGCTCGTCGTGTGGCACACCCTCGTGGTCGACGAGGGGATGGGGTCACCACCTGAAGTGCCCCCCTCGCATCCTTGAGCCGAGGCCCGGGGGTGTGGGGGCGGAGCCCCCCCCAGGATCAGGCCGGGCCCGAGGGGCGTCGCCAACGTGCACCTGCCAGCCGTCGCGCATTCTGGCGACTTCGAGACGGCGACGGCCCCTGGTGGAGAAGACTCATGGGCGCCGGGTCGCGATGGGCATAAAGACGGTCTCAGAATGCAGGGGTGTCGGTGGCTATGCCACCCCTTCGCCGGGTGTCAGTGGTCGTTCGTGGGGTGGGTCAAGTGTCCGGCAGGCCTTTGCCGGCGGCGATGAGCTCCTCGGCCTTGGTGATGCCGCGCTCGGTGAGACGGCGGCCGCGGGGGGTCTTGTCGAGGTAGCGCCTCTCGATGAGGAAACGCTCGATGCGGTTGATGCCCTTCTCAGACTCACGCATCAGCTGCTGCATGGCGGCCTCGCCGGCCAGGTACTCGACCTCGTCGTCCTCATTCACCCGGCCGAAGTACTTCCGCAGTGCGGTTATGTACTCCACGTGGGCGCGGGTGAGGCCGTCGGGCTGCACCTCCAGGTGGGTGAGAAGCTCCTCGGACGTCGCGTTGCGCTTTAGGTACAGCGCTAGGTCCCTCGTCGCGACGACCATGTTCTCGATCACCCGGGGGGTGTCGCGGCAGGCCTCGGAGATGGTAACCACGACGTCGTCGTCAACTGCGGGCATGCAGTTCAGACGAGCAGCGAAACGGACCGTGATCCCGATGAGATCGTCCTCGGAGTAGGGGGCGAACCCGGGCCGATGGCCGAACCTATCGAGAACCGGCTCGGGCAGCAGATCCGCCTCGGTAGTGGCGGCAATGATGGTGATGCGGGGGAGTTGCACGACTCGACCGTCGGGCAGGTAGGCCACCCAGTCCTCCAGGATCTTCGGGAGGATCTCGGCGCCCTTCTTGCCGTTGTTGCAGAGCAGGTGCACCTCGTCGATGAAGAGGACGTCGCCGTCGTTCAACTGCGACGCCGCCTCGACAATTGTGTAGACGTTGAACGGCGGCACCATCTCGATAATCTGGCCTCCCAGACTCTTCGCAATCAAGCGCGCCACGGTGGTCTTTCCTACACCAGGGCGCACCGATGCGAGGAGGACGTGGTCCAGGGTCTCGCCGCGGAGCTTGGCGGAATTGATGGCCACGTTCAGGATGCGCTTCAGTGCGGCCTGGCCGATGAAGCGATCCCACGTCATGTCCTCGTGGTCGCTGGTGGTGAACTCGAGGGCGTTGACCGGGGCGATGCCGGGCTCGTCCTCGTTAGTGTGCACGTGGATGTCGAGTCGACCCGCTCCACCCTGACCGGCGACGAGGCGCGCGATGTCGGCGGTCTGTCGGTCCTGACCGTGGCGGTAGAGGGCGTAGGCGGCACCAGCGAGCAAGGGGTTGAAGTCGGAGTCGCCTGGTTGGGGGTGGTGCTCGTAGGTGTCGACGTCGTCCGTGAACTCGGACAGGTCCTCATCGGCCCACACGTCGAAGGGCATGATGGCTCCTCTGCTGGTCGGGTCAGCGCTTGCGCGACTCGGGCAGGATCTCGTACAGGTCGGTGACCTGCTGGGGGTAGGCGTAGGTGACCTCGCCGGTGAAGCTGCCGTTGATTTCCAGGCCGCCGTGGATTCGCCGGTGAGCCTCCGCCGTCTCGGGCTCTTCGGTGGTGATGGCGTAGAAGTAGAGCGTGCGGCTCATTCCGGGCTCCTCGGCCTCGGTGCGCACCTGCAGTCGGACCTGCTCGGGCTCCGGGCGGGACCACATGCCCATCGTCAGGCGGAACGTGAACATCCGCGTCGCGATGAGCCGCCGTGCCTCGGCCTGTACGCGGGCCAGGAAGTCGCCCAGGCTCTCCTCGGGCAGCGGGCTGTACCAGCGTTCGACCGTGGCCGAGGCGAGGATGATGACCTGCTGCGGGGTGCCCATCGCCGCGGCGTAGGCGAAGCGGGACATGCGCAGGTTGTTCTGCACCCAGGCCTGGAAGGTGAGACCCGTCGGTGCGTCCTGGTGGAACGGCTCGGCCGTGGCGAAGTCGCCCGGCTCGAGGTCGTCGAAGATGCTGGTCAGGCTGTGGTCGTCGGGGCTCATCGGCGGTCCTTGTCGTCGTCGGTGGTGCGGGACGGGCGGGGCAGGCGGGTGGCCGAGGGGATCTCGGCCTGTCGGGAGGCGGCGTCAATGACGCGGTTGATCCACTGCACCAGCGGCACGTCACCTGCGGCGTTCTCGATCGCGGTCGCCCGGTCGGCGGTCAGACGGATGCGCACACGCACGCTGCCGTCCTCCTCCCGGGCGAAGAAGTGCGGGTCGAGCTTCGGTCGGTCGGGACTCTCGGTCACGCTGCTGCCACCTGCCTGGTTTGGGGCGTCTGGCGGATGCGTCCCGCCAGGGCCTGGATCTGCTGGATGTAGGACTGGATCTCATCGAGGCTCGGCTGGAGCGGGCGCCGAGGGTGTCGTTGTACTCCCCGACCTTCGGCGGCGAGAGGTAAGGATGTTCGGCTACTGGCGAGGCGAGTGCCCTGCCGTGCTGGTGATGCGGGGCCTTTACCGTCGGCCGTCAGGACTTGTCGTCGGCCACGACCTCGGGCTGCTTCTCGGCGACCTCGCGCAGGTAGTCGAGGTTCTGCTGGTCGGTGCTGACCTGCTCGCTGTTACGGAAGATCCGAGCGTCCGTCTCGCCGGTCCTCAGCACCCGGAAGAACAGCTCGCCGATGCCGTGGGTCAGCAGGTCGACACCGAAGCGTCGCATCGCGTCAGCGTGGTCCTTGGCGTGGACGGGGTAGTTCAGTCGGATGGTGTACTGCTGCAGGCCGGGCTCGGGCGAGCGGGCTTCTTCGGTCATGAGTCCTCCAAGGAGTTTGCTGTTCAGTTGACGTCCGCCGCTCGGTAGCGTTCGAAGGGGTCGCGTCCGGCCCAGACGGCCAGGCATGGAGCGGGGACAGACCAGCAGCACCGAGCTGCACGTCCTCTTCGACGACGATGACGGCGAGGACAAGCCGATCGGCGACGATTCGCCCAAACGCCTCGACGGTCGGCCCGGCGGCGAGCAGTTGCCCAAGACCGAAGATTCAGTGGCCTTCCTCCCACATCCCGAGTCGAGGCCGGGTATGGGGCGGGGCCCAACGGTCGTCAGGATGTGCGCGTCACCGCGCTAGCGAGTCCAGGCGATTGGCGAAGTTCTTTGTCAGGCTGTCTAGGGCGGCGGCACCCTTCGCCGGCGTGGCCGCGGAGGGCTTGCCCACGACACCGGCGGTTGTTAAGGCCTTCATACCCTCGGTCAGGAGCCGCCGGCGGTCGGGGGCAAAGTGGTCTGCCTGTTGCCAACCTTCTTGGACGAGGGCGGGGTCCAGGTGCAGCAGCAGGGAGGTCTCGAGTTCTCCGGCGTGCATGTCGCTGCTGTGGTCGGTGTCGCAGCCAGCGGCCGTGCGTGCCTCGGCCCATTCGGCCTTCTCCGGGTAGAGGGCGACGCTGCGGGGTCCTCGGTTGGCTTGTTGTACGACGTTGCTTAGGACGTAGTTGCCGCCGTGGCCATTGACGATGACAGCTCGGCTGATGCCTTGCCTGGCAAGGCTGTCCAAGACGTCCTCGACCACCGCGGCCAGGGTGGTCGCGCGGATACTCACCGTGCCGGGGAAGTCCTCGTGTTCGTGTGAGCAGCCAATGGTGATCGGTGGCAGCAGGAACATGCCGTAAGAGTCGGCAATCGCGGCGGAGATGGCGGCAGCGACGACTGTGTCAGTGGTCAAGGGCAGGTGCCCGCCGTGCTGCTCGAAACTGCCCACCGGAAGCACGGCGATGTTCGGCCTGGCGTCGCGGACCTCGTGCGAGGTCGCTGTGGTGATCACTCGTGCCTCCCATCAAGAACCGGCCTGCTGGTGTCAGCCTACGGCGCTGAGGCTGAGTAGGACCGGCTGCACGGATGGGTCACGACGGTGGGCGCTGAGGCGGTTGCGAACCCGGCGGAGCGTGCGGGCTGTTCGCGCCGACGGCGCCACGGCGTGGATTGCGATGCTCGACGTGGCGGCGGTGCACGCCTCGTCGACGGCGTCGAGGCATGCGTGGGTGTCCGCCAACCTCGCGAGGCACAGCGCTTGATCGCGTTCCTGGTGGTGCGGCCAGGCGTCGAGCGCGGTAACGAGGTGCTCGACGGCGTCCGCTGAACGGCCGAGGACTCGTAGCGCCTGGGCCGCCTCCATGTGCACGTAAGACGGGGAGCAGTAGTGCCCGGGGTGATCAGCCGGCATCGGTTCCCTGACAGCGGCGAGGGCCTGGTCAATGGCCCTGGACGTAGCGGCGGTGTCGGCACTCTGGGCGGCGGCCAGCGCCACCTGACGACCGGCCAGGGCCCTTGTTGCACCGGGTAGGCCGGCTGCACGCCGGTGCGCGAGCTGGGCCAGGTCGAGGGCATCCTGCGCGCGGTTTGCCTCGCCGACGATGGCTGCGCGCCGAACGGTGACGTAGGTGGCGAAGTCCTCATCGCCGAGCGCGTTCGCTTGATCACCAGCCCGGGCGGTCAACCGCTCTGCGAGCCCGAGGTCACCGGTGTCCTGAGCCAGCCAGCCGGCGAGTTCGAGATAGCGGGCGCTGGCTTTCAATAGTCGCTGCGCCGTCTCGCCGGACGCGCTCCGGCGTGCCTGCTCGAGCGCCTTGACCTGCGCCATTACGACGGGGCGGACGTCCGCAGGACCAACAACTTGGTCCGCGGTGACGTGCAGCCGGAACGCCGCCTCGTAGTAGGCGACCAAGTCGGGACCGACAACGCGCTTCGGCACGAAGGGTTGCGGAGCGGGGTCATCGAAACCCAAATCCGCGGCCGGCACGCCTAGGGCGTCCGCCAGGAGTCGACGGTGAGTGCCGTCGGGGATCTGGTGGCCGTTCTCCCAGCGGGACAGCGCCACCTTCAACGACGCGGCCGAAGCCAGGGTCATGCCCCGGCTCTCCGCTCGCTCGCGCACTGCATACAGCAGACGTGATTGTGACCAGCCGCGTTCACGACGTAGCGCGGAAAGCTGCGGTCGACGCGCTCGAAGGACAACCCCGGCATCACCGTCCATAACGAACAGCATGACCCTCCTGGCCTGCCGAAGTGCGGACCGTTAGCGCGCCTGTGGACAAGTCGCGCTAACTGGCGCCATCTTCTGCGCCGCCATCAACTCCGCTGCCCTTGGAGGGCGGCCCGCAACGGGCCTCCAGACGAGAGGAGCGGGCAATGCCTGCATACGTGGTGGACAGCAGCAAGCAGCCGATGGTGGCCACGGGGGTGGTGGACGCAAGGTTCGACTGGGTCGAAACCGCCGGCGGTGGCCGCGCACAGTCCGACGTCCAGACGCGGGACGAGAACACCGGGATGCCGATGTGGGGCGTCGAGGTGATGTACCAGCAGGTCCAGTACGGCCGGACCAGCAGCGTCATCGCCTCCATCACCGTCCCCGCCTACGACCGCCCCGACGTCAGCGCTTTGGGGCCGATCACCTTCGAGGGCCTGCGGGTCGAGGTCCGGGTCAACAAGAACACCGGTGGACTGGTCGAGTACTGGTCCGCCGAGGCCATCGCCGCCCCCGTGCCGGGCTCCGGTCGCCGGCCGTCCAGCACCAACAGCTCCTCGGCCTCGTCGAGCGAGGCGGCCTGACATGGCCACCGATCCCGCTGGGCGCTTCGACCCCGTCCGCTGGGCCGACGCCCTGGGGTGCCGTGGTGCCGACGACCTCGCCACCACGCTGAACCAGGCGTGCGGCCGGGTGGATGCGATCGCGTCCGACGCCGCCGCCGTGCAGTGCTCCCTGTCGGGCCTGGCAGACGTGGACCCGGACACCGACGACATGCTGTTGCTGTTCCGCGCGCTGGCCGAGGGCGTCTGGATGGTCCTGGACTTCGACCGCCGTGCCGCCACGACCGCCGCCGATGGTCGCATCGGTCGCTCGCGTACCGCGGGCGTGAGGGGTGGTGTCCGGTGAGCGCCGGCCTCGCCTCCACCGGCGGTAGCGGTGGTCTCGCTCGGGGCCGGGTTGACGTCGTGGCCTGGGCCCGTGCTCTGGGCGTCAGTAGCGGCGACGAGGTGTGGGAGCACGCCATCAAGACCTCCGCGGACATCGCGCGAGTGTTGGACGAGCTGGCGGCCCTGATGGCCCGGGTGCGGGACTACCCCGACGACGAGCTGCGGGCCGACCTGGTCCGCGCGTTCGGGCTGCTCGAGGACGTCGGTCACGAGGTGCTGCGGGTCGCACGCTCGACCCACGGCGACTGATGACCGCCGCGCCCACCGCCATGGGGGCCACCGAGGTCCCTCGCGCCCGGCGTGGTCTCGACCTCGGCCGCGTGCGCCAGGGCTGGTGGGGCCTCCTCACTGCGGTGTGGCGTCGCGGCTGGTGGGTTCTGCGGCTCGTGCTGGCTGACCTGCTGCGTCACCCCGTCCGGACGGTGATCGGCGTCGGTCTCCTGGGCGTCGGGGCGTATCTGTGGGTGCTGTCGGCGCCCTGGCAGCAGCAGGCAAGGTTGGCTGCCCTCGCTGTCCTGTGTGGCCTGCTGCTGGCCGTGTGGCGGTGGCGGGCCCGGCGGTCGTTCGACTGGGCGGTCGGGCGTTGGTGGGGGTCGTGGTGGCGTCGTCGCTACGTCTACGGCCCGTCCTGGAAGACTTTGGCGCTGCGGCACAGCCTGTACGTCACAGACCGCCGGGACAACCCTGGCGGCGGTGGCAATGCCCTTGTCCTCGCGTGGGCGGACACCCCGCGGGCGCTGCGCGAGGAAGGGCAATCGGTCGAGGTCGCCCGCCTCAAGCGAGTCCGGTTCACCGGGCGGACCGACCACCTCCTGGTAGCCCTCCCGTCCGGCATGACCCCCGACACCGTCATCGCCGCCTGCGACTCCCTCGCCCACGCCTGGCGGGTGCTGGCGGTGCGGGTGCGTCCGGCGGGTCCGGGGCGGGTGTGGCTAGACATCACCCGCGCCGACACCCTCGCCCGCCCCCTCGTCCTGGGCGGCGTCCCCCAACTGACCGATCCCGCCTCGGTCCTCGCGGGTCTGGCCGGGCTGTCGGTGGGGGTGCTCGAGGACGGCACCTCGTGGCGGCTGCGGCTGCGGGGCGCGCACGTCCTCATCGCCGGCACCACCGGCTCCGGGAAGAGCAGCCTGCTGTGGGCGATCGTCGCCGGCCTGTCGACGGCCATCCACGCGGGCCTGGTGCGGGTCACCTGGCTGGACCCCAAGGGCGGCATGGAAGCCATCCCCGCCCGACCCCTCGCCCACGTCGTCGACCGAATCGACGACATGGCCGACACTCTCGACGCCCTGGTCCTCGAGCTCGACCAGCGCGCTGCATCCCTCGCCGGGGTCAGCCGTCAGCACGAGCCCTCGGTGTCGTCCCCGCACCGGGTTGTCGTCGTCGACGAGCTCGCCACCCTCACCGCCCTCGCCGACTCCAAGAGCACCCGCCGGGTCGAGGCCGCCCTGGGCGCCCTGCTCTCCCGGGGTCGGGCAGTGGGGTTCACCGTCATCACCACGACGGTCGACCCTTCGAAGGAGGTGGTGCGCTGGCGGGGTTTGCATGCGGTCAGGGTGGCGTTCCGGCTGGACGAGCCGATCCAGGTCGACATGGTGCTGGGCGACGGCGCCCTGCACCGCGGCGCCGCCTGCGACAGGATCCCGCTCGCCACCCCGGGCGTCTGCTTCGTCCGCCTCGACGGCGTCCCCGACCCCCAGCGGGCCCGCGCGGTGTACGTCCCGGACCAGACGATCGAGCAGCTGGGCCGCGCTTACCCGGTGCCTGCGCTGGCTGGTGGTGACAAGGGGCTGCCCGTCTTCGCGGGCCCTTCGACCGATGGGGGGATCGGTGGGGGTGAAGGGCACTCCGGCAAGCCAGGCGAGGACGGGCAGCCGGGCCGAGTGGGGGGACTCGACCCGGACATGGACGCTACGCCTGGCCGGGCACCCTCCACCAGCCGTCCCGGCGTGGACACCGGTTCGGCGGTGCACTCATGAACACCCGCGCACGCACCGTCACCCCCGACACGCTGGCCGCCCTCGACCACCACTGGATGACCCGCGCCGCGTGCGCTCGGCGAACCGATCTGCCGTGGACCGAGGACGCGCACCGGGTCTCGGACGGGCCCCGGGCGGCGATGGCGCAGCTCTGCCGGACCTGCCCAGTACGAGGCTGCTGCCGGCACTACGCCAAGGAGTCCCACGCGTCGGCCGGGTTCTGGGCCGGCAGCTTCCGCGATGGCGTCGACGCCCCCGACCTCCTGAGGCTGCTGACTGAGCTGGACGACGAACCGGTCGGGGCCGGCTACGGCCAGGGCACCGACCGAGACCGGCAGCCGCAGCGCAAGGCGGTGGCGACATGACTGCCGTCCTCGACCGCGGCCTCGTCGACAAGGCCGGCACCCGGTGGACCACCGGAGAGCAGCGCGTCGTCGACGACCCGACCCTGCGCGTGGACGGTCAGATGATCCGCACCTGGGCCGAGCACGCCGGCGTCTGCGTCCGCCCACTCCTGCGCCTGGTCGTGAACCACGAGACCGGGGACACGACCAAGGTCCCGATTCCTTGCAAGTCCACCCGCGAACGGGTGTGCCCACCGTGCGCGACCAGAGCCCGGAAGGTGCGACAGCAGCAGTGCCGTGAGGGCTGGCACCGCGAGGACGAACCGGAACCCGATCTCGCGGACCCACCGGTAGATCCAGCGCCGGTCGATGGGGAAGGGGTTGACGCCGAGATGGCCGAGTCTGAAGGTGATCGTCGGGTGCGGTCGACCCGGCGCCGTGACGACGTGTCAGACCTGCCACGTGTGCCGCAGGAGAACCGCACCATCGGCCGCACCTTCACCGGCAACCACGGCCAGGTCTACCGACCGTCGATGTTCGTGACGTTGACCCTGCCCTCCTACGGGCGCATCACCCCCGGCACCGGCACCCCCATCGACCCGGACGGCTACAACTACCGGCGGGCCGCCCTCGACGCAATCCACCTGCCCCGACTGTTCGCGCGGTGGGTGCAGAACCTCCGCCGATGCGCCGGCTACAAGGCCCAGTACTTCGCCGCCATCGAACCCCAGAAGCGCCTGGCACCGCACGTGCACGTCGCGATCCGGGGCGCCATCCCCCGGCACGTGCTTCGGGACGTGACGAAGGCGACCTACGTGCAGGTCTGGTGGCCCGCCTTCGACCACGTCGTCTACGACGAGCAGACCACCGGTGTCCCCGAGTGGTGTGACGGCGCGTACCGGGACCCCCATACGGGCATGCCGCTGCCGACGTGGGAGGAGGCGTTGGACGACCTCGACGCCCAGCTCGACGCCAACCCCGCCCAGCCGGCCGCGCACACCATGAGGTTCGGGCAGCAGACCGACGTCAAGGGCATCCTCGGCACCAGCGACGACGCCGACCGCACGATCCGCTACCTGACCAAGTACCTGACCAAGAGCCTCGCGGACACGTTCACGCCCGAGGAGCTGGACGACCCGGCCTCCGACCATGTCGGCCACCCCGACGAGTGGGACGCCCGCTCCGCCCGCCAACGCGCACGAGCTGCTGCCCGGAGGGCCGCGTATGAGGCGCACGTCGACCGGTTGCACGAGCAGGTCCGCTGGCTGCCCTGCTCCCCGGAGTGCAGCAACTGGCTCCGTTACGGGATCGAGCCGAAGGACTGCCTGCCCGGCCTGGAGCCGGGCCGGTGTGAGAAGCGGGCCCATGAGCGGGACAACCTCGGCTACGGCGGCCGCCGCGTCCAGGTCTCCAAGCAGTGGTCCGGCAAGACCCTGGCTGAGCACCGCGCCGACCGCGCGACCGTCGTCCGGGAGACCCTCCTCGCCGCCGGCATCGAGGCTCCCGATGTGGACCGGATGGGCGTCGATCACACCCTCGACGACGGCAGCCCCCGGTTCACCTGGGAGGACGTCCCGATGCCCGAGGCGGACTACGCCGGCGCGATCCTCGCCGCCGTGCAGGAGCGGAACCGGTGGCGGGCGCAGTACGAGTCCGCGAAGCAAAAGATGGCGACCACCGGACCCGGAGCGACCGGGCCGCCCGGCGGGGCTGTGGATAACCCGCGAGGCAACCCGTCGAGCGGTCACGCTGCTTAGGAGAGGAGAGGGTCATGGGGGCAACGAGCACCGCTAAGGAGCGGGCCCGGCCAGCCGGGGACGTCATGTTGACGGTCACGGAGGTCGCCGAGTGGCTGGGTGTGGCGCGTGGGTTCGTGTACCGGTTGGTGCACGAGCGTCGCATCCGGTTCGTTCGGGTCGGCAAGCACGTGCGGATCCCGGAGTCGGTCGTCAGGGACTACATCGCGGCCGGGACGGTCGAGCCCACCCCGCGACGCCGTGGGCAGGTGGCCTGATGCCTCGGCCGCGACGTCGGTTCGGTCGCGTCCGGCAGCTGCCGTCCGGCCGTTGGCAGGCGAGGTACCACGGGCCTGACGGCATCGACCGGGCGGCGCCGCACACCTTTGAGCGGCGCGCTGATGCGGATCGTTGGCTGGCGCGGATCGAGGACGACCTGCGGGTGGGTGACTGGCTCGGCCCGGACGCCGGCCGCGAGCCGCTCAGCGAGTACGGCGCGCGGTGGGTGAGCGAGCGAGCTGGGCTGCGACCTCGGACGCGTCGCCTGTACGAGGGACTGTTCCGGTTGCACATCTCCCCCGGGCTCGGCGGGCTGCTGCTGACGGACATCACTCCGGCGCGGGTGCGGACGTGGCGTGCGGACCTGCTGCAGGCCGGCCTGGGTGAGGTGACGGTGGCGAAGGCGTACCGGCTCCTGAAGACCATGCTGGGAACGGCGGTCGAGGACCGGGTCCTGCGGTCGAACCCGTGCCAGATCCGGGGCGCGTCGACCGAGCGGATCGCTGAACGTCCGTTGCTCACGTTGTCGCAGGTGTCAGCGCTCACCGATGCACTGCCTGAGCGGTTCCGGTTGCTGGTCGTGCTGGGTACGTTCTGCTCGCTGAGGTGGGGGGAGCTGGCGGCCCTGACCCGCGAGGCCATCGACCTGGACCGCGGCGTGGTGGACGTGCGGGTGACGCTCGTGGAGCTCGCGGACGGTCGGTTGGTGACCGGTCCACCGAAGTCGGCCGCCGGCCGCCGTGTCGTGGCGATCCCGCCGAGCCTGCTGCCGGTGGTGGCTTCCCACCTCGAGGAGTTCACCGGCCAGGAGTCCTCGGCGTTGGTGTTCACTGGCGCGAAGGGTGCCCCGTTACGGCGGAGCAACTTCCAGAAGCACTGGGTGGCGGCCATCGGGACGGCCGGCGTCCCACCGGTGCACTTCCACGACCTGCGCCACACGGGCAATACGTTGACGGCCCACTCGGGCGCGACGTTGTCGGATCTGATGGCGCGGATGGGGCACAGCTCGACGCGAGCGGCGCGCATCTACCTGCACACCTCGTCAGACCGGGACGTGGCAGTCGCGGCAGCCCTCGACGAACTGATCGTGGGGCGACAGTGATGGAGACGAAGAGTTCAGGGGCTGTCGGGCACGGTCGGCTCTTCCCCGTGGAGGCGCCGGGACAGCCAGCGCGGGCGCCGAGGCCACCGCTGTTCCCACACCTCGTGCAGCAGCTGAGCGGCGACAGCGGATGGATCGTCCGAGGGCCACGGCCGACCACGTCGGTTCGCCGCAGCCTCGAGCAGCTCGGTCAGAGTGCCGCGGTCGACCTCGGACGTGAGGGTCAGCGTCACGGGTCCGTCAGGCTCACCCGTGATGGTCACTACGTGCCCATCGGTGGTGAACGCACCGCGGTACTCACCGTCGAGGACGTCGATCGACTCGAGGAACCCCTCCGCCGTGGCGAGAGCACGGAAGGCGTAGACCTCGTCGTCGCAGTCGAACACCAACAGGGGCGGTGGGAACACGCCACAGAGTGGCGCAGTGAGCGGCGGTGGGTGGCCTCGGGAACCGCGATCGGGCACGTAGCGGGCACGCGGGCGGGTCTCGGACTCGTGCCGCGGGGCGAACCCTGCTCTGACCTGGGAGCGGATGACGGGAATCGAACCCGCACTATCAGCTTGGGAAGCTGAAGTTCTACCATTGAACTACATCCGCGCTGGGTCGCTCGAGCGACCGCAGACGAGCAGCATAACGGCTCCGTGGCGGGGCGCTCCACGGGCAGCGGGGTCCGTCAGCGGGCGTGGGAGAGCAGCACCGAGCAGGCGGCCTCGCCCGTGACGACCGTCGCGGGCGAACCGGCGCGCAGGGCCGACAGGCCGGGCAGACCCCGGTTGTCGAGCACGACGACGACGGCGGGCCCACCCCGTGACGGGGTGGGTCCGCCGTCGCAGACCCGGTCGGTTCAGGCTGCGGGCTTGAGCAGCACCTTGGTCCAGCCGTCGACGCGCTTGTCGAACTGGTCGTAGCCCTCGGGGGCCTCCTCCAGCGACAGCTCGTGCGACACGATCGCGCCCGGCGTGGCACGGCCGGCGACGATGAGGTCGCGCAGCTCGCGGTTGTACGCCTTGACGTTGGCCTGACCGGTGCCCATGGTCTGGCCCTTGGAGAAGAACAAGCCGTAGTCCAGCGTGATCCTGCCCTGCTTGAGGTCCTCGGTCGGGGCGCCGGGGTCCTCGGGCAGGAACACCCCGACGACGCCGATCCCGCCGGTGGCCTTCACCGAGGCGAAGAGCTGGTTGAGCGTCATCGCCGCGTCCTCCTCGCCGGAGGCGTCGTGGGCCTGGTAGCCGACGGCCTCGACCCCGCGGTCGACGCCCTGCCCGCCGGTGAGCTCCATCAGCTGCTCGACGACGTCGTGCTTGCTGTAGTCGACGGGCGTGCAGCCGTACTGCTCGGCCAGCTTCAGCCGGTCGGCCTGCTTGTCGACCACGAACACCTGCGAGGCGCCGCGGATCATGGCGCTGTGCGCGGCCATCAGGCCGACGGGACCGGCGCCGATGACGACGACGGACTCACCGGGACGCTGCCCCGACAGCTCCACGCCGTGCCAGCCGGTCGGGAAGACGTCGCTGAGCATGGTGAAGTCGTTCTCGTGCTCGGTGCCCTGCGGCAGGACGAGCGCGTTGAAGTCGGCGAACGGCACGCGGAGCAGCTCGGCCTGGCCACCGCGGTACGGGCCCATCGACGCGTAGCCGTAGGCACCGCCGGCCATGGCGGGGTTGATCGTCAGGCAGAACGCCGTCAGGCCCTTGTTGCAGCTGGCGCAGTGACCGCAGCCGATGTTGAACGGCAGCGACACGCGGTCGCCGACCTCCAGGCCGACCACCCCGGCGCCGACCTCCTCGACGACGCCCATGTTCTCGTGGCCGAACACGGTGCCGGGCTCCACACCCGTGCGCCCTTCATACATGTGCAGGTCGGACCCGCAGATGTTGGTGGTCGTGATCCGGACCACCGCGTCGGTGGGTGCCTCGATGGTGGCGTCCGGGACGTCGTTCACGGTGACGTCGAAAGGACCGTTGTAGACGAGCGCGCGCATGGTTCTCCTCTGATCGGGTGCGTCGTGGTGCACGGGACCTGTACCCGGCGCCCCAGGTCGTACACACGTCAACCAGATCGGACTCACGCAGCCGGGCGGCCACCACGCTGCCCGGGCCCGGCTCACTCGGCGCTGGAGTGACCGGGGAACACGTGCGTCGACGGGTCCAGGTCGACGGCCAGGTTGTTGACGGCGGTCGCGGCCTCGCCGAACCCGGTGGCGATGAGCTTGACCTTGCCGGGGTAGGTGCAGACGTCCCCGGCGGCGTACACGCGACGACGTGACGTCGCCATCCGGGAGTCGACGACCACCGCGCGGTGGTCCAGGTCCAGACCCCAGGAGATCAGCGGCCCCAGGTCGGCGTGGAACCCCAGCGCCGCGACCACGGTGTCGGCGGGCAGCTCGTGCTCCTGCCCCAGGGTCGCCGGCTGCCGCCCCTGCACGACGACGCCGGCCAGCACGCCCTCCACGTCGGGCACCAGCTGGGCGACCTCGAAGCCACCCATCACCGGCACCCCCAGCGCCCGGACGGCGTCGATCGTCCCGGAGTGGGCGCGGAACGCGTCGCGGCGGTGGACCAGCGTGACGCTCGCCGCGACGGGGGCCAGCATGAGCGCCCAGTCGAACGCCGAGTCGCCGCCCCCGACGACGACCACGTGGTGTCCCGCCAGCTCCGTCGGGCGCGGCACGAAGTGGACCAGCCCCCGGCCCAGCCACCCGCTGCCGGCCGGCAGCGGCTTGGGGGTGAACTCCCCCATCCCCGCCGTCACCAGCAGCACCCGCGCCCGGACGGTGCGACCGTCGGCCATCGACACCAGCAGGCCGTCGCCGTCGGGCTCGTCCACCAGGGCGCGGGCCTGCGAGCCCAGCAGGTAGGTGGGGGCGTAGCGGGACGCCTGCTCGACCAGGCCCTGGACGAGGTCCCGACCCTTGACGGCGGGGAACCCGGCGACGTCGAAGATCAGCTTCTCGGGGTACATCGCGGTCACCTGGCCGCCGGGCTCGGGCAGGGAGTCCACCAGCGCCACCCGCAGCCCGCGGAACCCGGCGTAGTAGGCGGCGTACAGCCCGACCGGGCCCGCCCCCACGACCAGCAGGTCCACCGGTTCGGGGTCGAGGAGGGTGGCCGACGGCGCCAGCGCCGACTCCGGGTCGAGCCCGACCTCGAGCAGGGCGACGTCCACCGCGCCTGCGGGTCCGGCCGTGGTCGTGCCCTCGCCGCTCGTGGTCGTCACCCGCCCCAGCCTGCCTCCCGGGGCGCGCGGTGGGAAGGGACACCGGGCGACGCCGCGCTCGCGTAGGCAACGACCGGGATCCGTGGGATGGTGCCCGGAGCGCCCATGGCTGCCGGGAGTCCCCGGGCACGTGCCGGCGACGCCTCCAGCACGAGGAGATCCTCATGGCAGGCAAGAACAAGGGCGGTCGCGAGACCAAGAAGCCCAAGGCGGACAAGAACAAGAAGTCCAAGGGCCAGACGCCCAACCCCGCCATCACCGCGATCAGCAGCTCCGGAGGCGCAGCACGGCGCTGACCGGGTCCGGCACCACCGTCGGGCTCCTCAGCACCTATCCCCCCACGCAGTGCGGGCTGGCGACGTTCACCGCGGCGCTGGCCGAGCACCTGGGCGGCGCCCCGGGCGCGGTGGGCGTGGTCCGCGTCCTGGACCCCGACGAGCCGCCCCGGGTCGCTGCGGACGACCGTCGCGTCGTCGGGCACCTGGTGAACGGCTCCGCCCGCAGCCTCGAGGCCGCCGCCCGGCTCCTGTCGTCCTACGACGTGGCCGTGGTGCAGCACGAGTACGGCATCTACGGCGGCGCGGACGGGCGTGACGTCCTCGACCTGGTGGACGCCCTCACCGTCCCCCTCGTCGTCGTCACCCACACCGTCCTGCTCACCCCGACCGACGCCCAGCGCGACATCCTGCTGCGCCTGCTGGAGTCCGCGGCGCACGTGGTGACCATGACCCGGACCGCCCGCGAGCGGCTCGTCTCGCACTACGGCGCCGACCCGGCCACGGTGTCCGTGGTCCCCCACGGTGCCACCGACCACCGGGCCGTGGGCCCCGCCGTGCGCGCGGCCCGCCCCTCGCCGCGCCGTCCCACCGTCCTGACCTGGGGCCTGCTCGGTCCCGGCAAGGGCATCGAGTGGGCCATCGACGCCCTGGCCGAGCTGCGCGACCTCGACCCCCGCTACGTCGTGCTGGGTCGCACCCACCCCAAGGTGCTGGCGACCGTCGGCGACGGCTACCGCGACGGCCTGGTGCGACGCGCCGCCGAGCGCGGGGTGAGCGACCTCGTCGACTTCGACGCCAGCTACCTCGACGGACCCGACCTGGCCCGCCGGGTCGCGGCCGCCGACGTGGTCCTGCTGCCCTACGACTCGCTGGAGCAGGTCACCTCCGGGGTCCTCATCGAGGCCGTGGCCGCGGGCCGCCCCGTGGTCTCCACCGGCTTCCCCCACGCGGTGGAGCTGCTGGGCGACGGGACGGGGCTGCTCGTCCCCCGCGAGGACCCCGCGGCCATCGCCTTCGCGCTGCGACGGGTGCTGTCCGACCCGGACCTGGCCCGCACGCTGGCCGAGCGGGCCGAGCAGCGGGCCCCCGAGCTCGTCTGGCCCGCCGTGGCGCAGCGCTACCGCGACATCGCCTGCGCCGTCCACGCCACCGGCCCCCGCCCCACGACCCTGACGGTGAGCTCATGACGACCCTGCGGCCCGACTTCACGCACCTGGCCCACCTGACCGACGCCGGCGGCCTGCACGAGCACGCCGACGGCGACCGGCCGCGTCCCGAGCACGGGTACTGCGTCGACGACGTCGCCCGCGGGCTGGTCGTCACCTGCCGCGAGCCGGACCCGTCCCCGGCCGTCGCCGGGCTGCGTCAGGGCTACCTGGACTTCGTGCTGGCGGCGCAGGCCACCGACGGCCGGTCCCACAACCGTCGGGGCCCAGACCTCGGCTGGCGGGACGAACCGACCGTGGAGGACTGCTGGGGGCGGGCCCTGTGGGGCCTCGGCGCGGTGGTCGGGGCCCCGGAACGGGCCCGGGTCGCCCCCGACGACCGCTCGCGGGCCCTGGCCGGTTTCGACCGCGCCGCCGGCCACCGCTCCCCGGACGCCCGGGCGGCGGCGTTCGCGGGGCTGGGTGCCGCGGGGGTGCTGGCCGCCCACCCGGACCACCCCGGGGCCCGGGGGCTGCTCGCCGACGCGGCCACCCTCGTCGGCACCAGCCGCTGCGAGCGGACGCTGCACCGCAACGCCTGGGCCTGGCCGGAACCCCGGCTGCGCTACGCCAACGCGGTGGTGCCCGAGGTGCTGCTCGCCGCGGGGTCGCTGCTGGAGCGGCCCGGGCTGGTGGAGCAGGGCCTGGAGCTGCTCGGGTGGCTGCTGCAGGTGCAGACCGTCGACCGGCACCTGTCGGTGGTGGCCGTCCACGGCCTCGGACCCGGCGAGGCGGGGCCCCGCTTCGACCAGCAGCCCATCGAGGTGGCCGCGCTGGCCGACGCCTGCGCGCTGGCCGCCGCGCTGGACGACGACCCCCGCTGGTCCGCGGGCGTCCGGATGGCCGTCGCCTGGTTCCGTGGCGACAACGACTCCCGCACCCCGATGCACGACGGGCACGGCGGCGGCTACGACGGCCTGGAACGACACGGCCGCAACGACAACCGGGGGGCGGAGTCGACGCTGGCCCTGCTGTCGGTCCTGCAGCACGGCGTCCGGACGGCGGCGGCCGCCGGGCCGGGGCCACGACGGGCCCGGGTCCACGCCGACGCCGCCGTGACCGCATGAGGCCCCTGGTCGCCCGGACGGACGTCGTGCTCCACGCGGACCCCTCGCGCGTGGTGGCCCGGGTCTTCGTCCCCGGCAACGAGGTCACCACGACGAAGCAGTCACGGGCGGGCACCGTCTCCGGACGGGTCCTCGACCTGCCGGAGGAGACGGTCGAGGCCCTCGTCGCCGACGTGCGCGCCCGCTGGTCGCACCGGCACCGCGACCTGGAGGGCGTCCTGGCCGGGAGCTTCGCGCAGGTCGCGCACCGGGTGCCGGGCGCGGACCGGCTCAGCGCCGCCCGCCGCACCCTGCTGGGGGCGTACTTCACGCAGGAGCAGTCCATCGAGGCCGCGGCCCTGTTCAACCCGTCGCTGGCCGCCCACCCCGACCAGGACGGTCTCGCCCCCGGTGTGCTGCGCTTCGTGATGAGCCTGCGCGCGGTCGGCGAGGGCCACGTGTCGTGCATCGAGTGGCGCACCGGGACCGTGGACGCGACCGGGTCCGTCCAGGTGGACGACCCCGGGCCCCACGCCGAGGTCGGCGTCCCCACCCACACCCGGCTCGACCGGTCGCGGTTCGCCGCCGGCCTGCTGCACGCCGGGGCCGACGGCGAGGCCGCGGCGTTCCTGACCGCACGGCTGCCCGAGCAGTTCGACCACACGGAGCTCGACCGGGTCCTGGCCCAGCTCGAGACGTCCACCCTGGACCGGCCCCGCGACTACGCCACGCTCGACCTCGCGCGCCACCTGGCCCGCCGGGGCTACGAGGTGACGTTCCCGGCGGAGACCACGCTGGCCGAACGGGTGCTGCGACCCCACGGTCCGACCGAGACCCAGGGCATGGAGGACGCCCGGCTGGTCCGCTTCGTCGACGACGACGGGACGGTCACCTACAAGGCCACCTACACCGCCTTCGACGGGCGGAAGGTGGCCCCGCAGCTCATCGAGAGCACCGACCTGCGCCGGTTCCGGGTGTCGGTCCTGACCGGCCCGGCCGCCGTCGACAAGGGCATGGCGCTGTTCCCCCGACCCGTGGGCGGGCAGCACCTGGCGCTGACCCGGTCCGACCGGGAGACCACGGGTGTGACGTCGTCCACCGACGGCTCCTGGTGGGGACCGCCGACCCCGCTGCGCGGACCCACCACGCCCTGGGACCTGGTGCAGACCGGCAACTGCGGCTCGCCGATCGAGACCGAGGCCGGCTGGCTGGTGCTCACCCACGGCGTCGGCCCGATGCGGGAGTACGTCCTGGGCGCGCTGCTGCTGGACCTGCAGGACCCGAGCCAGGTCGTCGGCGAGCTGGCCGAGCCGCTGCTGCGCCCGGCCGAGGACGAGCGGGAGGGGTACGTCCCCAACGTCGTCTACTCCTGCGGGGCCCTGCGCCACGGCGACCTGCTGCTGCTGCCCTACGGCTGCAGCGACGCGGCGGTCCGGTTCGCCGTCGTCGACCTGCCCCAGCTGCTGGACCTGCTCACCGGTCGCTGACCACCCGGGCGAACAACGCCTCGTACTCCTCCACCATCCGCGCCGCCGAGAACCGCTGCTCCGCCTCGGCCCGGCAGAGCGCCCGGTCCAGCGACCCGGCCGCCCCGACCGCGGCCACGGCCTCCTCCAGCGGGTCGGCCGGGTCCACGAGGAACCCCGTCACGCCGTCACGCAGCAGCTCGGGCATCGACCCGCGGTCGCAGGCCACGACGGGTGTCCCCGTCGCCAGCGCCTCGACCACCGACAGCCCGAACGGCTCGTCGAACCCGATCAGGTGCAGCAGCGCCCGCGCGCCCCCCAGCAGCCGGTCCCGCTCCGGCGGGGCGACCGGCCCGACGAACCGCACCCGGTCGCCGTCCAGGTGCGGGGCGACCCGCTCGTCGAAGTAGGCCCGGTCCTGCACGATGCCGGCGATCACCAGCGGCAGCCCGGCCCGGCGGGCCACCTCGACGGCCGCGGCAGTCCCCTTGTCCGGGTGGATCCGCCCCAGGAACAGCAGGTAGCCACCCGGGTCGGCGACGAACGTGAACCGACCGACGTCGATGCCGTGGTGGATCGTCGCGGCGTAGGACAGGTCCGGGTGCCGGTCGGCGTCGCTGATCGACACGTACGTCGCGATGTCGTCGTAGGCGCGGTACGCCGGCAGGATCGCCTCGGAGCCGAAGCCGTGGACCGTGGTCACGACCGGCGTGCCCACCAGACGGCTCCAGGTCAGGGGCAGGAAGTCGAACTGGTTGCTGATCACGTCGAACCCAGCGGCCCGTTCGAAGGCTGCGGCGATGTGCAGCGACTCCAGCACCTTGACGTCGTAGCCCTCCCCCTGCGGGCGGCCCTCCGCCTCCTCGTAGCCGTGCGGCGCGACCGCGTGCAACCGGGCGGCGGTCACCGAGTCGGCGGTCGCGAACAGGGTGACGTCGTGGCCGCGGGCGACGAGTCCCTCCGCCAGGGTGGACGCGACCTGCTCCCACGGGCCGTAGGCGATCGGCGGCGTGCGGTGGGCGATGGACGCGAGCACGCCGATCCTCATGCCCGAGTGGAGCACACCCCCGGGGGCCCGGTCCCGCCGGGACGACCCGAAAACGGCTACCCCTTCCGGCCGGCCCCGTGCCATCGTCTTGGCTGCGCCGCCGGCACCCTGGACCGCCAGGGCCGCGCGGGCGACGCCTCGACGACGAGGAGGGTCCCGATGAACATGAAGAACCGCGGCGGACGCGAGGCCAAGAAGCCGAAGGCCGCGAAGAACACCAAGGCCAAGGGCCAGACGCCCGTCCCGCCCGCCCAGCGGGGCAGCGCGGCGAGCGGGGCCGTCGACAAGGCGTCGACCCACCGCTGAGGCCTGCCGTCCGGCCCCTCGCACCGGTGGTCCCCGGTCGGCTCCGGCCGGTCGGGGACCACCCGCCGGGTGACGGGCCTTGCCAAAGTTACCGGCGAGTAGCATCCTGGTGGTTACCAGCGGGTAACCCACGCTGACCAGGTACGGGACGAAGCAGTCCCGCGAGCACGGAGGACAGGGACACGACCATGGGCCACTACAAGGCGAACCTGCGCGACATCGAGTTCAACCTGTTCGAGGTCTTCGGTCGCGACGACGTCCTCGGGTCCGGGCCGTACGAGGACGTGGACCGCGAGGTGGCCCACGAGATCCTCACCGAGGTCGGTCGCCTGGCCGAGAACGAGCTCGCGGCGTCCCTGCAGGACTCCGACGCCCACCCCCCGGTCTTCGACCCGGCCACCAGCACCGTCACGCTGCCGGAGTCGTTCAAGGGCTCGTACCAGGCCTACCTCGACGCCGAGTGGTGGCGGATGGACGTCCCGGCCGAGCTGGGCGGCACCGTCGTCCCGCCCTCGCTGCGCTGGGCCGTCGCCGAGCTCGTCCTGGGTTCCAACCCGGCCGTGCACATGTACTCCTCGGGCTTCGCCTTCGCCAACACCATGTACCGCCTGGGCAACCCCGACCAGCAGACCCTGGCCCGTCACATGGTCGAGCAGCAGTGGGGCGCGACCATGGTCCTCACCGAGCCCGACGCCGGCTCCGACGTCGGGGCCGGCCGCGCGAAGGCGGTCCAGCAGCCCGACGGCAGCTGGCACATCACGGGCGTCAAGCGCTTCATCACCTCCGCCGAGCACGACATGACCGACAACGTCGTGCACCTGGTCCTGGCCCGTCCCGAGGGCGCCGGACCGGGCACCAAGGGCCTGTCGCTGTTCGTCGTCCCCAAGCTGCACGTCGACCTCGAGACCGGGGCGACCGGCGAGCGCAACGGCGCCTTCGTCACCAACGTCGAGCACAAGATGGGCCTCAAGGTCTCGACCACCTGCGAGGTGCGCTTCGGCGAGGTCGACGGCATCCCCGCCGTCGGCACGCTGCTGGGCGACGTCCACGACGGCATCGCCCAGATGTTCAAGATCATCGAGTACGCCCGGATGATGGTCGGCACGAAGGCCATCGCCACGCTGTCCACCGGCTACCTGAACGCCCTGGAGTACGCGAAGAGCCGGGTGCAGGGCGCCGACCTGGTGCAGATGGCCGACAAGGCCGCCCCCCGCGTCACCATCACCCACCACCCCGACGTCCGTCGCTCGCTGATGACCCAGAAGGCCTACGCCGAGGGGATGCGGGCGCTCATCACCTACACCGCGACGTTCCAGGACACGGTCGACGTGGCCGAGCGGGCCGGCGAGCACGACGAGCAGGCGGAGCGCATCAACGACCTGCTGCTGCCGTTGGTCAAGGGCTGCGGGTCCGAACGCTCCTGGGTGCTGCTGGGCACCGAGAGCCTGCAGACCTTCGGCGGGTCCGGCTTCCTGTCCGACTACCCGGTCGAGCAGTACGTCCGCGACGCCAAGATCGACACCCTGTACGAGGGCACCACCGCCATCCAGGGCCTCGACTTCTTCTTCCGCAAGATCGTCCGCGACAAGGGACGGGCTCTCGGCTACCTGTCCGGGCAGGTCATGGAGTTCGTGAAGGCCGACGACGGTGCGGGCGAGCTGACCGCGGAGCGCGACCTGCTGGCCCACGCCGTGGACGACGTCCAGGGCATCGTCGGGACCATGGTCGCGGCGCTGACGTCGGCCGACCCCCGCAGCGGCCCCGAGGCCGACCCGTGCAACGTGTACCTGGTCGGCCAGAACTCCTCGCGGCTGCTGCTGGCCGCGGGCGACCTGGTCGTCGGGTGGCTGCTGCTGCGCCAGGCCGAGGTCGCCCTGGCCGCGCTGGGCCGCGAGGGCGTCAGCGCCAAGGACCGCGACTTCTACACCGGCAAGGTCGCCGCGGCCCGGTTCTTCGCCCGGACGGTGCTGCCCCGCCTCACCGCCGAGCGCAGGATCGCCGAGACGGTCGACAACGGCCTGATGGACCTGCCGGAGAGCGCCTTCTGAGCCTCAGCTGGCGGCCTTGAGGGCCCTGACCTCGTCGCGGGCGGCGACGACCTCGGCGTGCTGACGCTGCACGACGGTGCGGAAGCCCTCGCTGAGGTCCTCCTTGAGGGCGTCCTCGTAGGCCGCGACGCTGTGGTCCTCGCCCTGCAGCGCGGCGTCGAGGACGCCCGAGGGCTCGTCGCCGGTCACGGCGTCCTTGAGCGCGAGCCAGCCGCGGTGGGCGGCACCGGCCACGGAGCTGCTCTCGTCGACGTCGTCGCCGTAGGCGTGACCCAGGGCCACGATCTCCTGGGCGAACTGGGTGCGCTGCTGGGCGAACCGGTTCATGGTGGTGGCCCACTCGGGGCGGTTGCTGTCGGTCAGCTTCTCGGCGGCCTCGCCGAAGCCCTTCTGACCGTCCTTGAGGGTGGTGACGAGGTTCTTCGCGGCGTTCTTGTCGTCGGACATGACTCGTGAGTACCCAGCCGGAACCGGCACGAACCGTCCGCCCGGCGCCGTCCGGGCGTCGACCGGTCCTCAGAGGGCGAAGCGCAGGGTCCGCGCCACCCAGTCCAGCGTCTCGTCGGCCCAGCCCATCAGCTCCAGACCGGGGGTGAGGTTCTGCGGGGGGTTGCGCAGCAGGGTGTCGCGCATCACCAGGCGGTCCATGTCGACCGTGACCGGACCGGTCCGCTCCCGACCGCGCCGGTCGGCGAACCGGACGCCGGCCCGCTGCATGACGCCGATCACCTCCTGGGCGACGATGCCGTACCCCACGGTCGTCGGGTGGACCCCGTCCAGGGAGAAGATGCCGCCCGTCGCCCGTCCCCCCTCGCCGTCGCTGGTGAGGAACCGGGAGTCGGGGACCGGGTCCAGGGTCGCCAGCGAGGAGGGCAGCGGGTACGGCGTCCACCACTCCGGCCGCGCGTTGGGATCGCTGATGTAGCGCCGGGAGGCCAGCCGGTCGAGCAGGCCGCAGACGTCCAGCAGGTACCAGTCGCGTGGGGTCTCGCCGTCCCCTCCCTGCCCGCCGCGCGCCTCCGTCACGACGCGCTCGAGCTCGTCGTTGTAGCAGTCGATCGCGGCGTCGACGGCTCTGGCCTCGGCCCCGGTGATGAACGGGTCGTGGGCGGGGTCGAACCGGGCCGCGTCGACCCACGGCCGGGTGTAGTACGGGTAGTACCGGGAGCCGGCGCGCAGCTTGCCGCCGACGCCGCGGGCGATGGGGGCGATCGTCACGTGGGGGACGGTGCACCAGATGACGTGACGCGCCTTGATCCGCTTGACCCGTTCGACGACCTCGGCCAGCTCGGCCTCGAAGTGCTCGGGCCGCCAGACGTTGTAGGCGCGCTTCTTCTTGGGGTGCGCGTAGTCCGGACCGGACCAGCGGACGTCGAGGGTGGTCACCGCCCCCAGCGCGTTGTTCGCGCCCAGGAACACCACCAGGGTCTCGATCCCGGCCTCGGTCGACGTGTCGTGCTCCTCGCCCAGCGCCTCGGCGACGTCGAACAGGGTCGAGCCCGCCTGGGCCTTGCCGGTGGGGTACACCCGCAGCGCCGCCCGGTCGGCGTGGTTCTCGACGATCTGCTTGAGCCAGCCGTCCGACGGGGCCTGGATGTCCGCCTGGCAGGACTTGGCCGTCCGCGACAGGGCGTCGCGCAGGTCCCACCCGTAGACGGCCAGGGCGTGCATGGACCCGGTGAGGTCCGGCGGGGTGGCGCCCGGGCCACGCTCCCAGTAGTCCTCGACCTGGTCCATCAGCTGTCGGGCGCGGAACAGGGCCAGCGGGAACTCCCACGGCGACAGCCGCGACCCGTAGCGGTGCTCCAGCTCGCGCAGCAGCAGCTCCATGTTCAGCGGCAGCCCGCCCATCCCCTCGTAGCGCGGCACCCGCAGGCCGGTCCAGCCGAGCTCGTGGGCGACGATCGACGGCCACGACAGGTCGGTGTTGTGGACGGCCCCGCTCTGGAAGCCGTGCGTCAGGGAGTCCCCGATCGCCACGAGCCGGTGGGGCGGTACGTCGCGGTCGCGGACCCGGTCCACCTCGATCCCCACGGTCGGGTCGAACACGGGCACCCGCGGCTCCAGGGCCCGGGCGCGGACCGACTCCGGGGCGTCCTTCGGGATGAGCAGGTCGTCGGGCATCGTCGCCTCCGGGGCCGGGAAGGGGTTCGACCGTCGCGCCCAGGAACGTGGGACGGCCGGACTGATACCGATGACCACCCCGCCACGGACAGGTCCGACAAGGCACGGGCAGCGACGTCGGGCCCGCGCGAGGTCGCCGTCAGGGGGCGCCGGGGTGTTCCCGGTCGCGCGGAGCGCCGCTGGTGGGCGCCGGCACCTGGGACGGTGCCTGCGGCCCGGGGGAGAACGGGACGCCGTAGCGGCCCTCGTGGACGGTCTCGGCCAGCGGCCGACGACCGCGGCGCAGGCTCGGCGAGCGCCGGTCCGGGGCGGGGTGGCCCAGGCTGACGACGCCGACGAGGCGGCGGTCGCGCGGCAGGCCGAAGGCGTGCCGGACGTCGTCGTGGCGGTGGTCCGGCACCCCGAAGAAGCAGGCCCCGAGGCCGGCGTCGACGGCACCGAGCAGCAGGAGCAGGGCCGCCATGCCGGTGTCGACGTCCCAGAACGGGATCGGCCAGGCGTCCGGTCCCGACCCGCGAGCAGCGGCCCCGTCGGCCGCGCGGTCACCGGCCTTGTCGGACTCCGCGTAGCGCTGCACGTACCGGCCGGGGTCGGACAGGCACAGGACCAGGACCGGCGCGGTGCGCATCCCCCGTTGCCAGCGGTCCGGCCCGGTCGTCGTGCCAGCCGTGGTCACGTCCCAGAACCGCTCGCGGGCGGTACCTCGCAGCACCACGAGGTCGCGGCCCTGGGTGTGGCCGGCGGACGGCGCCCGGGTCGCCTGCTCGAGCAGCCGCGCCAGGACCTCGTCGGCGACCGGGCGCGAGGGGTCGTAGCTGCGGACCATGCGCCGGGCGCGGACGACGTCCTGGTGCTCCACGGCGCCACCCTGCCCGCTCCGCACGCACGAGGCACGCCGACCGGTGGTGCTGGTCTGGCGTGCCTCGGTCGTGCTGCGGTGCGGCGAGCGCGAGCGCTCGTCCTGGTCGGGGCCGGTCAGTCGATGACGTTGTCGCTGCGCCGCACGGTCTCGGTCCCGTTGGGCGTCTGGTTCTGCTCGACGACCTCGGTCCGGCTCGTACGACGGGGACCCGCGCGACGGGACATCAGGCCGATGCCGATGATCAGCCCGACGGCGCCACCCGCCATCAGGATGTAGCCGATGAACTGCAGGTTGATGCCACTGATCGCGTCGGCCTCGATGCCGAAGGCGAGGATGGCGCCCAGGATGATGAGCCCGATACCGCTGCCGATAGTCATGGACGCCGGGTACCCGTGAGGTCGCCCCACCAAACCTGAGCGCGGTCAGACCACCCCGCGCAGGTCCAGGTCGCACCGGTCGGCCCCGTCCTGCTCCAGCACGACGGGGATCCCCCAGTCCTGCTGGAACAGGTGGCAGGCGGCGTGCTCGGGGACCTCACCGGTCTCGGGGTCCCCGTCGCAGGAGGCGGCCTGCACGCTGACGTGCAGCACCCCCACCGACCCCGGCTCCCCGGCCAGGCGCAGGGTGCGGGTCAGACCGGTGGCCGTCCCCTCCCCCGAGACCAGGAGCGTGGGTGGGGTGGCCTGGACCGTGAGCCGGGTGGGGTCGCCCCAGCGGTCGTCGAGCTTCTGCCCCTTCGGCGGGGTGAAGGCGACTGTCAGCTCGACCTCACCGGGGGCGAGCAGGGTCGGCGGGCGCTGGGTGCGCTGCTCGCCGGTGTCGACCCGGGAGGCCTCGCGCGGCAACCGGACGCGGACGACCTCGTGCGCCGCGGACGCCACCACCAGCAGCAGCGACGGGTCGTCCGGGTCGGCGCGCACGTCCGAGGGCTCGGCCAGGTCGCGCGCGATGGTCGTGACCTCGTGGGCGTCGGGGTCGTAGCGGCGGACGGCACCGTTGTAGGTGTCGGCGACCGCCACCGACCCGTCCGGCAGGACGCCGACCCCGAGCGGGTGCTGCAGCCGCGCCCCGGACGCCGGACCGTCCACGTGACCGAAGTCGAACAACCCGCTGCCGACGGCCGTGCCCACCACGTACCCGGGCAGCGCCGCCGCCGCCGCGTTGGCCAGGCGGGTGTCGGTGACCAGCGGTGTCCCGCGGTCCGGGGCCGCGGTCGGGGCGCCGGCGCTCTCGGCCCCGTCGGCCCGCTCCAGCCAGCGCAGCGCGCTGGTCTCGGAGTCCGCGAGCCACAGCCGTCGGCCGTCGGCGGACGTGGCCAGGCCCGACGTCTGCGCGAACCAGGCCTGCTCCGCCCTGCCGTCGCGGATCCCCTCGGCCGACGTCCCCGCCAGCAGCCGCACCACGCCGTCGGCCGGCCGCGGGGACGGGTCGAACGCCCACAGCTGGTGCAGGCCCGCCATCGCGACGACGACCTGGCCGTCGAACCACGCCACGTCCCACGGCGTGCTCAACGGCTGGCCCAGCGCCGGCCCGCCGCCGGCCCGCTCACGCAGCTGCTCGCCGGTGCCGGCCACGGTGACCAGGTGCCCGTCGGCCAGTCGCAGCCCCCGCAGGACGTGGTTGGCCGTGTCGGCCACCACGACGTCGTAGCCGACCCGGGCCGCGACGTCGGCCGGGAGCAGCGCGAGGCCCTGCGGCTCCGCCAGGCGGGAGTCCCCCGGCGGGCCGTCGAGCAGGCCACGCCCGCCGCTGCCGACCGTGCGCAGCACGGTGACACCGTCCGCGTCCAGCTCCACCAGCCGGTGCCGGGACGAGTCGCTGACCAGCAGCGTCGTGCGCCCGTCACGGTGCAGCGGCAGCACCTTGCCGGGGAAGCGCAGCGTGGTGCCCTCCGGCACGACCGAGACGTAGGGCGCGTCGCCGCGACGCAGGGTGCCCTTGGCCTCGTGCTCGGCGACCAGCTCGTCGAGCAGGCTCCGCAGGCCCGGCCCGTGGCCCTCGCCCGACAGCTGCGCGACGACGTAGCCCTCGGGGTCGACGACGGCCAGCGTCGGCCAGGCGCGGGCCGCGTAGGCCTGCCAGGTCAGCAGCTCCGGGTCGTCCAGGACGGGGTGGTGGACCTCGTACCGCTCGACGGCCGCGGCGAGCGCGTCCGGGTCGGCCTCGTGCTCGAACTTGGGCGAGTGCACGCCCACCACGACCACGGTGTCGGCGAGCTCTGCCTCGATCGGGCGCAGCTCGTCCAGGACGTGCAGGCAGTTGACGCAGCAGAAGGTCCAGAAGTCGAGGACCACGACCCGACCGCGCAGCCCGGCCAGCGACAGCGGCGTCCCGCCGGTGTTGAGCCAGCCCCGGCCGGCCAGCTCGGGCGCGCGGACCCGGGCGCGGCTGCGGACGCCGGCGGCCGTGGTGCCGGCGGTCGTGCTGCCGGAGGTCGTGCTGCTGGTCGTGCTGCTGGTCGTGCGGCTGGCGGCGGGGGTCGACACAGCTGGAGTCAACCCGATGCCGGGCCCGTCGCTTCCCGCGGGTCCGTGCCAGGGTGGAGAGATGTCGACGACGACGCCGGGCACGACCCCCTCAGCGGCACCAGGACCGACGCCCGCGCTGCTGCACCTCGCCCTGCCGGAGGAGTGGCAGGAGGCGGTCCCGACCGGGTCCTACGACCGCTCGACCCGGGGGCTGTCTCTGGGCGAGGTGGGTTTCGTGCACTGCGCCCACCCGCACCAGGTCGAGGCCGTCGCGGCCCGGTTCTACGGCGACCTGCTGCAGGACCCGGACGCCACGCTGCTCGTGCTGCACCTGGACCCCGAGCGGCTCGACGTCCACGTGGTCCACGAGGACCTCGAGGGCACCGGCGAGCAGTTCCCGCACGTGTACGGGCCGCTGCCGGTCGACGCCGTGGTGCGGGTGGAGGCGATGGCCAGGGTGGACGGGGCCTGGCGGCTGCCGCTCAGCTGATCCGGGGCACGTACCGCCCGCTGGCCTCGGCGCTGCTGACGACCTCCTTGCCGAGCGGGTTGAACGACAGGATCGCCAGCTTGAGGACGGCGATCCCGAACGGGATGCCGATGATGGTGAGCATCAGCCCGACCGCGTAGACGACCTGCGACAGCGCCAGCCACCAGCCGATCAGCACGAACCACAGGACGTTGCCGAGCGCGCTCATCACCCCGGCGTCGGGTCGGCCGACGACGGTGCGCCCGAACGGCCACAGCGCGTACCCCGCCAGGCGGAAGCAGGCGATGCCGAACGGGATCGTGACGATCAGGACGCACGCGATCACGCCGGCCAGCACGTAGCTGAGCGCCGTCGCGAGCCCGGCGAACACGAGCCAGAGGACGTTGAGGACCAGGGCGATCACCCCGACATGGTCCCAGCCCGTCGCCCGGGTGGCAGTCATGGTGAGAGGTCTCTCATTGTTCGTGCCCCGTTAACCGGCCGGCCGTCACCCGGACGCACAGATGTCGACAGGCGCATGTTGCCTCGCCCCGTCCTCCTCCGAGCACCGACCGGAAGGTCCCGCATGAGCCACGACCACGGCCACAGCCACGAGCACCCGCACGGCCACACCCACGAGCAGACCGCGGTGGACGACACCACCGCCGTCGCCATCGACACCTCCGTCCCGGACACCGAGCTGAGCCCGACCCAGCTGTCGCGGCGCAACCTGCTGCGCGCCGCCGGCGTGGTCGGCTCGGCTGCCGCCGTCGGCCTGGGCAGCGCCGCGCCCGCCGCCGCCGCCACGACCGGCCCGACCCAGCCCCGCGGTCGCAGCGTCGTCAACCAGTGGGTCGCCGGTGACCACCACATCCACACCCAGTACAGCGCCGACGCGATCTACACCGTCGCCGACCAGGCCCAGTACGCCAAGGCGTACGGCCTGGACTGGCTCGTCATCACCGACCACGGCGGCGCCACGCACGCCCGGATCGGCGTCGACCTGGTCAACCCCGACATCCGCGCCGCCCGCGAGGCGCTGCCCGGCACGATGATCTTCCAGGGCCTGGAGTGGAACATCCCGGCGGCCGAGCACGGCACCGTGTTCGTCGCCCCGGGCGACAACGAGGTGGCCGTCCTCAAGCAGTTCGAGCAGGACTATGACGGCTCGGTCAGGGGCGCGGGCGCGAACAACCCGGCCAACGAGGCGCTCGCCGTGGCCGGCGTGCAGTGGCTCGGCAAGCAGGTCGACGACAAGCGGATCGACTCCGCGCTGTTCCTGGCCAACCACCCGGCCCGGCAGGGCATCGACAGCCCGCACGAGCTGCGGGCCTGGCGCGACGCGGACCCCCGCGTCGCCGTCGGGTTCGAGGGCGCCCCCGGGCACCAGGCGGCGGGCCTGCCGAACGGCGCGCGGTCCGGTCGCGGTTTCTACACGAACGCGGGCACCAACCCCAACCGGTTCGTGCCCTACCCGCCGGAGTCGTTCCGCACCTGGGGCGGCTTCGACTGGATGACCTCGACCGTGGGCGGGCTGTGGGACTCGATGCTGGCCGAGGGCAAGCCCTGGTGGATCAGCGCCAACTCCGACAGCCACTTCAACTACCTGGCCACCGCCTCGCGCGGGCCCGGCAGCAGCTTCAACGCCGAGGGGCGGTACCGGGACCCCGTCTACTCCGGGTCCCCCGGCGAGACGGCGGGCGACTTCTGGCCCGGCCAGTACAGCCGCACGGTCGTCGGCGTGAACCGTCCCGGCTACCTCGAGGTCATGCAGGGCCTGCGCGACGGCCGGGTGTGGGTCGACCACGGCCGGCTCGTCAAGGGCATCAGCATGGTCGTGCGTCGCCCCCGCAACCCGCGCAGCGACTCCCCGCTGGGCTCGACCGTCGCCGTGCCGCGCGGCACGGCGCTGGAGCTGTCCATCACCATCACGCTGCAGGACCTGCCCAACTGGGCCTCGTTCCTGCCCGTGCTCAACCGGGTCGACCTGATCCGGGGCTCGGTCGACGTCGCCGGCCCGGCCGACAAGGACACGTTCCTCGCGCCGGACACCCGGGTGGTCCGCTCCTGGGACACCTCCGGCACCAGCGGCACCATCGAGCTGGTGCAGCCGCTCGGCAACGTCACGGAGCCGTTCTACGTCCGCGCCCGCGGCACCGACGGCAACCGCTCCCAGCCCGGCTACCTGGGCGCCGCCATCGACCCCGAGGGCCCGGCGCTGGACGTGGTCGGCGACGCCGACCCGTGGGAGGACCTGTGGTTCTACACGAACCCGATCTTCGTCACGCCGCTCTGATCGACGACTGATGCCTGTCTCGCTGCTGGAGCCGGTCGTGATCATCGGGGTGGACGGCTGGTCCCACGACGGCGAGGACGCCGACCACCTCGCGCACCGGGTGCGCGAGGTGGTCGGGGCGCTGCTCGGCGGTGACGTCGGGGAGCGGCTGGAGCTGGCCACCCACGAGGTCCGCTCCGGCCGGGCGCACACCGCGGTGTCGTGCCGGGTGCCGGACGCCGCGCCCGACGCCGCACGCCCGGGGCGCCTCGACGGTCTGCTCGACGTGCTGCACGACGTGGCCGGGCCGGACGGCGCCGTGGTCGCGACCGCGCCGCGGCTGCCGGACGGGCTCGCGCGGGGCCACGACCCGGGCGCGCTCGCCGGGGCGTGGGCCGCGGTGACCGCGGCCGCGACCCGTTCCTCGGGCCGGCTGGTCCGCTACCCCGGCGTCGACGAGCTGCGCGGGGTGCTGCCCGTCTCCGACGTCGTCGCCCGCTCGGTCGTGGACGAGGTGGTCGTCGTCGGCGGCAGCCGGCACGACGGCACCACCCTGGTCGACACCCGCGACTTCGTCCGCCCCGTGCTGAGCGCAGGACGGGTCCGGCTGCTGGTCCAGCCCGCGGTGGGCGGCGTCATGGTGCCCTTCGAGAAGGAGAACCCGGAGCGCTGCTGCGAGGACCACTGACCCTGGCCTTGACCTTGACACGGTGACAAGGTCGAGGATCGGGGACGGAGGTGGTCCCCATGACCCACGAGCACAGCACGGTCGCGTCGCGGCTGCGGACCGCGCTGGAGGACCCGGAGTCCTCGGTGCGGCTGCAGGCCGCGCTCGCCGCCGGGACGAGCCCCGACCTCTCCTTCGTCGAGGTGCTCCTGCGGCGCTGCGCGGTCGAGCCGGACTTCTTCGTCCGCGACATGCTGAGCTGGGCGCTGACCCGGCAGGAGCGGTCGTCGACCGTGGACCGGCTGCTGGGCGAGCTGGGGTCGCGCCGGGCCCAGGCCCGCAGCCAGGCCCTGCACACGCTGTCCAAGACCCGTGACCCGCGGGCGTGGCCGGCGGTCACCGGCGACCTCCTGCGGGACCCCGACGACGAGGTGGGCCGGACCGCGTGGCGCACGGCGGTGGCCCTGGTGCCCCTGGACGACACGTCCGCCCTGGCCGAGACCCTGTCGACCCAGCTCGGCCGCGGGGACCGCGAGGTCCAGCTGAGCCTGAGCCGCGCGCTGCTGGACCTGGGGGCACCGGCCGCGGCCGTCGTCGCCCGCGCCACGACCTCGACCAACGAGGCCGTCCGCACCCACGCGCTCGCCACCGAGCGGCTGGTGCAGGACCCGGACGCGGGGTTCGATGCCGCCCTCGCGGAAGCACGCCGCGTCGTGGCCCTCCTCGGGGCTCCGGTGGCACCCGACGGGACGGGGTGAGGGCGTGCTGATCGGCGAGGTGGCGCGGCGGTCCGGGATCAGCGCCCGCATGCTGCGCCACTACGACTCCATGGGGCTCGTGCCCCCGTCCGGTCGCTCGGCGGGCGGGTACCGGGAGTACGAGGAGGAGGACCTCCGACGCCTGTTCCACGTGGAGGCCCTCCGCTCGCTCGGGCTCGGCCTGCCGGAGGTCGCGGCGGTGCTGGACGACCTCTCGTTCGACCCGGCGACCGTGGTCGACGGTCTGCTCGCCCGCACGCAGGAGCGGCTCGCGCAGGAGCAGGAGCTGCTGCGCCGGCTCGCGCAGGTGCGGGCGAGCCGGCCCGCCGCCTGGTCCGACGTGCTGCGCCTCGTCGGGCTGGTGCGCGGGCTCGATGCCGCCAGCCCGTCGGCGCGGCAGCGGTTCGCCCTGTCGCTGAGGGACCCGGGCGACGCCACGACGCTCGCGGCCGCGACGCTGGACGAGACCGACCCCGTCGTCGCCGGCGCACTGGGCTGGGCCCTGGCCCGCACCGGGGACAGCGGGGTCCCGGTGCTCGCCGAGGCGCTGCACTCCCCGGTCGCCGGACGCCGGCACCGGGCGGTGGCCGCCCTCGGCAAGATCGGTTCGCCCGAGGCCGCGGCGGTCCTGGCCGACGCCGTCGCCCACCCCGACCCGCTGGTCGCCGGACGCGCCGCCCTGGCCCGGGGCGCCCGCGGGGACCTCGACGCCGTCCCCGCCCTCGTCGCCCTGGTGGCCGGGGGGCGCGACGACGTCGACGCCGCCGGTGTGCTCGGCGCGCTGGCCGCCCGGCACGGCTGCGCCGACGACATCGCCCGCGCGATCACCACCCGGCTCGCGGGCACGGGCGACGAGGGACGCCGACGCCTGGTGGCCGCCCTGGCCGAGGTCCCCGGCCCGGCGGCCCGCCGGACGCTGACCGGCCTCCTCGAGGACCCCGACCGCGGGGTCGCCCTCACCGCCTCGTCCCTGCTGCGCGCCCGGCCGGCCGAGGCGTAGGCGCCGGGGCCCGCCACGACGTGCCGTGCCGTCGGGACGACCGCAGTCACCAGGTGACGGTCGCGCCCCCCGCCTCGTCGACCGACAGGCCCAGGTCACGACCGCCCGCGCGCAGACCGGCGACCGTGGTGTCGCCGAAGGACCACGGCTGGACCGGGGACGCCGTCACCGAGCCGGCGGGGGCGTCGGCGCGCAGGCCGGTGACCGAGGCGAGCAGCGACACCGCCGCCGCGGCCGACCACGCCTGCGGGCGGCAGGCCGCGGGGTAGGGCACCGGCCGGGGGTGGGCGCTGCGGGCGTCACCGGCGAACAGCTCCGGCGGGCGGCCGTCGAACGCGTGCAACGCCCCGAGCAGGGCCTCGGCGACCGGCGCCACCTCCGCCCGCCCCTCGGCCGCGAGACCGGCCAGGCAGATGGCGGTGTCGTGGGGCCACACCGAACCCACGTGGTAGCCGGTCGGGGAGTACCCGGCGGCGTCGCGGGACATCGTGCGGACGCCGAACCCGGACAGCATGTCCGGGGCGGCGATCCGGCGGGCGACGTGGTCCACCTCCTCGGCGTCGAGCAGACCGGTGCCGAGCAGGTGCCCGACGTTACTGGTCAGCGACACGACCGGCCGCTTGTCCCCGTCCAGCGCGATGGCGGGGAACGGGCCCTTGGCGTCCTCGACCCAGAAGCGACGGTGGAACTCCGTCCGCAGCCGGGCGGCCCACTCCCGCCACCGGTCGGTGCCGGGGCGGCCGTGCGCCTCGAGCAGGTCCGCACCGGCCAGGGCGGCCGCGTAGGCGTAGCCCTGCACCTCGCACAGCGCGACCGGGGCGTGGGCGAGGGAGCCGTCGATGCGGCGCACCGCGTCGCCGGAGTCCTTCCAGCCCTGGTTGGACAAGCCGTGCCCGGAGGAGTCGACGTACTCCAGCAGGTGGTCACCGTCGGCGTCCCCGTGCTCGACGAGCCAGGTCAGAGCCCCCTCGAGCGTGGGCAGCAGCGGCTCGACGGCGTCGTCGGCCATGCCCCACCGCCAGGCGTCGGACAGCGTGAGCACCCACAGCGGGGTCGCGTCGATCGTGCCGTAGTACACCGGCGGCAGGGACCGGTCGACGCCGTCGTCGGCGTGGGCCTCGCCGAGCGAGAACGACGCCCCGCGCACCTCGTGGAGGATCTTGCCGGGCTGCTGCGCGGTGTCGGGGTCGACGCGCGTGCCCTGCCGGGCGGCCAGCACCCGCAACGTCGAGGCGGCCAGGTCGGTGGTCACGGGCAGCATCATGCGAGCCGCCCACAGGCTGTCCCGGCCGAACAGCGTGAGGAACCACGGCGCCCCGGCCCCCAGGAACTCCTCGTCCGGCGCGTCGGTCGTGGTCAACCGCAGCAGGCGGAGGTCGTCCAGGGCCCGGCTCAGCACCGGGGCCAGCCGCCGGTCGGCGCTGACGACGTCCAGCGAGCGCCAGGAGGCGGGTCGGCTGGGGCTGGTCACCACGGCCCCGGTGTCGTGCAGGCCGAAGAGCAGCTCCCGCGTCACGCTGTGCCCGGGGTCGACGTCGACCCGCCAGGACACGACGACGGTGTCGCCGTCGACGGACCAGTCCGCCCCGTGGGCCCGCATCGTGCCCCGGAAGCCGTCGAGCACCCAGACCGCCTCGGGTCCGCCGACGTCGGTCGGGGCCACCAGCGGGTGGCGGTGCCCACCCTTGACCGAGTCCAGCGGGGCCAGGTCGGCACCCACCCGCACCTGCACCACGCAGCTGACCGGGGCCGACGCCGTGGACACCACGGCGACCTGCTCCCGGACCAGGCCCGGCTCGACCTCGCGACGACGCTCGACCCGGACGGTCGGGTCGGCGCCGGTGTCACCGAGGGAGCGGGCGACCCCGAGGAACACGTGGGCGTCGCCGCCGTCGTCGTGGGCGGTCAGCGGGGACGGCTCCTCGCCGTCGACGGTGACCACGCACTCCCGGACGAAACGGCGGTCGGCGTGCAGGAAGCCCTGGACGCCGGCGTCACGCACCTGACCGTCCCGCCCGGACCAGGCCTGCGTGGGCGCGGCGAGCACGAGAGCGAGGTCGTGCACCCAGGGCTGACGGGCCGGGGACATGTCTGCGATCACGTGCGCCACCTTCTCCCACCCACCACCCCGTGACATCCGGGCGCCGGCAGGTTATGTTTTGAGCGCTCAAAGTTGAGCGCTCAAACCGTAGTCGTCCTCACGGCCGACCGCCAGACCCGCGCGAGGAGGCCCGGATGTCGGCGACACCCCCGGCGGCACGACCCGGACCGGGCCTGCCCACGCTGGAGACCGTGGCCGCCCGGGCCGGTGTGTCCCGGCAGACCGTGTCCAACGCGCTGCACCGCCCCGACCGGCTGGCCGCCGCCACCCGCGACAAGGTCCTGCAGGCCGTGCGCGAGACCGGGTACCGCCCCTCGCTGCCCGCCCGCCAGCTGGCCACCCGGCGCGCGCAGGCGGTGGCGGTGCGCGCCGACCGCCCGCAGGACGGTATCTCCGGGATGGTCCTCGACATCTTCTTCCACGGCCTGGCCGAGGCCGGTCAGCGCAGCGGCAACCGGGTGGTCCTCTACCCCGAGCAGACCGACGAGGCCGCCGAGCTGTCCCTGGTGGAGGACTTGATGGGCAGCGGCGCCGCGGACGCCGTCGTGCTCACGGCCACCAGCGTCGGGGACAACCGCCCCGCCCACCTGATCGACGCGGGACTGACGTTCTGCGCCTTCGGACGCCCCTGGGGCACGGACGAGCCGCCGCACGACTGGGTCGACGTCGACGGCGCCCACGGCACCGGGCTGGCGGTGGCGCACCTGCTGGCCACCGGGCGACGCCGGATCGGGTTCCTGGGCTGGCCCGACGACGCCGCGACCGGGCGGGACCGCCGCCGCGGCTGGGCCGAGGCGCTCACCGCCGCCGACCTGGCCGGGACCCCGACCGAGGGCGCGAGCGTCAACTCGTCCCACGCCGCCCAGGTCGAGACCACCGCCCTGCTGTCACGTGACCCCGACCTGGACGCCCTGGTCTGCGCCAGCGACTCCCTGGCCCTCGGCGCGCATCGGGCGGCCGCCGCGGCGGGCAGGGACGTGTCCGTCGTCGGGTTCGACGCCACCCCCGTCGCGTCGGCGCTGGGTCTGGCCAGCGTCGCCCAGCCCATCCGCGAGGTCGCCCACACCTGCCTGGACCTGCTGCTGCCCCGCCTGACGGGGCAGTCCCCCGCCGCCCGCGGGGTCCTGCTCGAGCCGACGCTCGCCCTCCCCGACTGACCCACCCGCCGCACCGCCCACCACCGACGGGCCTCCCCCAGGCCCTGCACCGCCACCACGAAGGAGTGACACGACCATGACGAACCCCCTCATCCGTGCGGCCCGCTCGCGCGGGGCCGCCCTGCCGGTCCTCACGCTGGCCACCCTGGGCCTGCTCGCGGCCTGCGGCGGCGGCAGCTTCGAGGACGACGCGGCCGGCGGCGGCGACGCCAGCGCACCGCCCGCCTCCCAGGAGGGTCCCGCGTCGCTGCGGGTGCTCATCGCCTCCAGCGGCGACGCCGAGACCGGCACCGTCACCACGGCCGCCGACGCCTGGGCGGAGGAGACCGGGAACGAGGTCGAGGTCGTCGTGGCCACCGACATCACCCAGGAGCTCACCCAGGGCTTCGCGGGGGGCAGCCCGCCCGACCTGTTCTACGTCGACGCGGGCGCGTTCGCGGACTACGCCGCTAACGGCAACCTCTACCCCTACGAGCTCGAGGACAACGACGACTTCTACGAGTCGCTGCGGGAGACGTTCACGCTCGACGGCACCCAGTACTGCGCCCCCAAGGACTTCTCCACCCTCGCGCTGCAGATCAACACCGCGTCGTGGGAGGCCGCCGGGCTGACGGAGGAGGACATCCCCACCACGTGGGAGGAGCTGAGGACCGTCGCGGACACCCTGACCACCCCCGAGCAGGCGGGTCTGGTCATCGGCGGCGGTCGCGACCGCGCCGGGGCGTTCCTCGTGCAGAACGGCGGCTTCTGGGTCGACGGCGCCGAGGGCACCATCACCGCGACCGAGGAGAGCAACGTCGAGGCGCTCACCTACGTGCAGGAGCTGCTCGCCAGCGGTTCCGCGGTCCTGCCCCCGACCGTCGACTCCGGCTGGGGCGGCGAGGCGTTCGGCACCCAGCGGGCCGCCATGACCATGGAGGGCAACTGGATCCGGGGCGCCATGAGCAACGACTACCCCGACGTCGCGTACACCGTCGCCGAGCTGCCCGAGGGCCCGGCCGGGCCGGGCACCCTGCTGTTCACGCAGTGCTGGGGCATCGCCGCCGAGTCGCCGAACCAGGCCGCGGCGGTCGAGCTGGTCGCCGCGCTCACCAGCGCCGACAACCAGCTGGCCAGCGCCGAGGCGTTCGGCGTCATGCCGAGCCGCCAGTCGGCCGAGGAGGACTACGTCGCCGCGTTCCCGGACGACGCCCCCTTCATCGCCGGCGGTGAGTACGGCCAGGGCCCGGTGACGCTGCCCGGCCTGCAGCCCGTGCTCGCGGACCTCGACTCCCAGCTGGAGCAGCTGGCCACCGCCGACCCGGCCGGGATCCTCGAGTCGTTCCAGACCAACGCCGAGGCCGCCGCCCCGCAGTGAGCCCTGGACCGGTCGGGCGGGCGCACCCCCGCCCGACCGGTCCGCCACATCGGTCGAAGGAGACGCGATGAGCACCCTCAGCACCACGCCCGGGACGGCGGGCACGGCCGCCGGAGCACCGAGCCCGCCCGTCGGCGCCGGGAAGGGCCGTTTCGGCGAGCGGAACGCCATCGGCTGGCTGTTCGTCAGCCCGACCCTGCTCGTCCTCGGGCTGTTCCTGTTCGTGCCGATCCTGATGGCCCTGTGGGTGTCGTTCAGCGACTGGAACGGACGAGGGTCGCCGTTCGCCGGGACCGTCGGCTTCGTCGGTCTGGACAACTACGCGCGGCTGCTGACCGACGACGGCCTGACCCGCTCGGACTTCATGACGTCGCTGCGCAACAACTTCTACTACGTCCTGCTCGTCGTGCCGGCGCAGACGGTGTTCGCGCTGTTCCTGGCCGTGGTGCTCAACAACCAGCTGCTCAAGGCCAAGGGCTTCTTCCGGACGGCGTTCTACTTCCCGTCGGTGACCAGCTCGGTGGCCATCAGCCTGATCTTCCTGTTCCTGTTCTCCGGCACCGGGGTGGTCAACACCGCCCTGGGGCTGGTCGGCGTCGACGGGCCGACCTGGTTCGCCGACAGCCGCGGTCTGCTGCACCTGCTCGGCGACGGGCTCGGGTTCTGGGAGGCCGGTGCGCCGCCGGCCGCCCTGGCCGACACCTCGGTCCTGGGCCTGTCGGCGTGGCAGTGGCTGTCCGGGCCCAGCGTCGCGCTGTCGGTGATCATCATGCTCGTCGTCTGGACGACCACCGGGACGTTCATGCTGCTGTTCCTGGCCGCGCTGCAGGACGTGCCGGTCGAGGTCGAGGAGGCCGCCCGCGTGGACGGCGCCAACCGGTGGCAGAGCTTCCGTGCCGTCACCCTGCCCCACCTGCGGCCGACGCTGCTGCTGGTCATCACTCTCGGCATCATCGGCACCTGGCAGGTGTTCGACCAGGTCTACGTCATGACCCAGGGCGGGCCGGGCAAGACGACGCTCACCCCGGCGTACCTGTCGTACTCCTACGCCTTCGAGTCCCAGCAGTGGGGCGTGGCCGCAGCCATGGCGTTCCTGCTGTTCCTCATCATCTTCGTCCTGACGTCGCTGCAGCGGTACGTGCTGCGCGACAAGGACGCCGCCCGGGACCGCACGCTCCTGCGGCGGGCCCGCCGACGGCGGCCGGACCTCGAGGCCCGGCGGGCGCACGCGACATCGGGGCTGGGCCACCAGCAGCCCGGAACCGGAGGATCCCTGTGAGCACCTCGACGACCGCCGGCCGCACCACCGGACCCGCCGCGCCGACGCGCCGACGAGGGCCGAGCAACCGAGCGCTCCTCGTCGCGTTCCTGGCCTACGCCGTGCTCATCCTGTTCGCCTTCGTCTACCTGTACCCGTTCGTCATCCAGGTCGCGACGTCCTTCAAGACCGCGCCCGACGCCACCGGCAACCCGCTGTCGCTCATCGCCGACCCGTTCACGGTCGCGGCCTTCGAGCGGTTGCTCGACACCCGGTTCCCGTTGTGGTTCGCCAACTCGGTCGTGGTCACGGTCTTCGTCACCGCGGGACGGGTGTTCTTCAACTCGTTGGCCGGGTACGCCCTGGCACGCATCAAGTTCCGCGGTCGGGAGGCGGTGTTCAGCGCGGTCCTGGCGGTGCTCGCCGTCCCCGGGATCATCCTGCTCATCCCGAAGTTCCTCGTCCTGAACACCATCGGGATCTACGACACCTACCCGGCCCTGGTCCTGCCGCTGCTGGTGGACGCGGCCGGCGTCTTCATCATGAAGCAGTTCTTCGAGTCGATCCCCGTCTCGGTGGAGGAGGCCGCCCGCATCGACGGCGCCGGCACGTTCCGGATCTTCTGGTCGGTCGTGCTGCCGATGGCCCGACCGGCGCTCATCACCCTGACCATCCTGTCGTTCCAGGGGTCGTGGAACGAGCTGCCGCACTTCATCGTGGCCAGCCAGGACCCGGACCTGGCCACCCTCACCAAGGGGGTGGCCTCGCTGACCAGCGGGCAGCTGGGCTCGGGCAACCAGTACCCGATCTCCATGGCCGCGGCGCTGCTGATGACCATCCCGGTGGCGCTGGTGTTCTTCTGGCTGCAGCGGTACTTCGTCCAGGGCGCGACCGCGGGCGCGGAGAAGGGCTGAGCGGGACGCCGCGTCATGCCGGCGGCGCGCCCTCAGGACGGGAGGGCGACCAGGAGCAGGGCCAGGCCGGCCGCACCCGACAGGACGAGGACGGCGAGCCGCAGCACGGCGGGCTGCACGCGTCGTCGCAGCGGACCGGCGAGCAGGTAGCCGAGGACGACCGGGGGCACCAGGACGAGGCCGACCAGCATCTTCTCCACGGTCAGCTCGTCGACGACCGCGAGCGAGGCCAGGCTCAGCACGGCACCCACGGCGAAGAACGCGGCCAGGGTGGAGCGAATGGCCGGGCCGCCGCTGTTGCGGAACGTGATCGCCATCGGGGGGCCGCCGATCCCCGACGTGGTGCCCCCGACCCCGCTCAGCACACCGGCCACGACGAGCGAGCTCCGCCGTGGGCTCGGTCGGGGGGCGCGCGGGCGTCGGTCGGCGACCACGGCCGCCACCACGGCCAGGCAGACCGTGGCCGCCACCAGCAGCTGGAGCCCCCGCACCGGGAGCAGGGCGACCGCGACCGCTCCGGCGGCCCCGCCCGGCACCCGCCCCACCATCGCCCAGCCGATGCCGCGCAGGTCGACGTGGGAGCGCTCGCGCACGGCCGACACCAGCACGAGCGGCATCACGGCGACCAGGACCCCCACCGGCACCAGGTCGGGGGCGAGCCAGGCCAGGACGGGCACCGACAGCAGCGCGAGCCCGAACCCGAGCACGCCCTGGACCAGCGCGCCGACCCCCACCGCGAGCGCGCAGGCGGCGACGACCCACGGGTCGCCCCCGAACACCGCCCAGACGTCCACGGGCGACGACGGTAGGCCCTGCGGGTGAGGGGGCTGGCGCTCGGGCCGGGAATACGCCAAGGTAGTTGATAGTTCAAGCGACTGACCAGAACGACACCCGCTGACCCGTCCAGGAGGACACATGACTGACACCGGTTTCGACAAGGCCCCCTCCGAGGCCATCTCCGACCTGTCCGGCACCTACACCGTCGACGCCTCGCACACCCGGCTCGGCTTCCAGGCCCGCCACGCGATGGTCACCACCGTCCGCGGCAACTTCGGCGAGTTCGAGGGCACCGTCGTCATCGACGCGGCCGTCCCCACCAACTCCAGGGCCGACCTGACCATCCAGGTGGCCACCGTGTCGACCGGCTCCGCCGACCGCGACGCCCACCTGCGCTCCGCCGACTTCTTCGACGTCGAGACCTACCCCACGTGGACCTTCACCTCCACCTCCGTCGAGGACGTCGACCAGGCCGCCGGCACCTTCGTGCTGGTGGGCGACCTGACGATCCGGACCATCACCAAGCCCGTCCGCATCGACGTGACCTTCGACGGCTCCGCCAAGGACCCGTTCGGCAACTACCGCGCCGGGTTCGAGGGCAAGGCCGTCGTCAACCGCAAGGACTGGGACCTCACCTGGAACGCCGCGCTGGAGACCGGTGGCGTCCTGGTCAGCGAGAAGATCAAGCTCGACTTCGACGTGTCGCTGGTCAAATCCTGACCTGAGCTCCCGGACCGCCTCGAGGGCGGGGTCCCCGTCGGTCGCGCACCCGCGCCCCGGGACCCCGCCCTCTGCGTACGACCGGGCGGGATCGGCCGGTTCCTGGGACGGCGCTCCCCCCGGTGCTCTTGGATGTGACGGCGCCGGGCCCGTCGGTCCGGATGCTGGGGATCGTCGTCTCGAGGGGTCCACCCGTGTCGCTCGGTGAAGCAGTCACCTCCGTGCCCGGCCGGGCTGCACCTCGTGCGTCCTGAGGAGGCCGTCCGGCGCGTCCTGAGCCGCTACGCCGGGTTCGACGGCCGGGCCCGCCGGTCGGAGTTCCGGTGGTTCGCGATGGTCCCCGGCCTCGTCGTCGGCCCGCCCGTGGCGCTCGGTGAAGCAGTCACCTCCGTGCTCGGCCGGGCTGCACCTCGCGCGTCCTGAGGAGGCCGGCCGGCGCGTCCTGAGCCGTTACGCCGGGTTCGACGGCCAGGCCCGCCGGTCGGAGTTCTGGTGGTTCGCGATGGTCCACGGCCTCGTCGTCGGCCTGCCCGTGACGCTCGGTGCCACCCTGCTGCTCGTCGGGCTGCTGGTGGGGGCGGCCGGCAGCCGCGCGGGATGGGTCCCGGGCGCGGCGGGGGCGTACCTGCTCCTGGTGGGCTGGGGCTGCGCCGCCGCCCTGCTGGTGCCGTCCTACGCCGTGGCCGCCCGACGGCTGCACGACACCGACCGCAGCGGGTGGTGGCTGCTCCTGCTCCTCGCGCCCTACGCCTCGATGATCCTCTACTGGTACTGGGCCGAGGACGGCCGCCCGGGACCCAACCGGTTCGGCCCCGACCCGAAGGGCCGCGCACCGGTGCCCTGGTCCGCCCTGCCCGCGCGTGGTCCGGGGCCGTCGCCGTGGTCGGTACGACCCCCGCCCCCGTGGTCGCCACGGCCGCCGGCGCCCCCGTGGTCGGCTCGACGCCCGTGACAGACGGCCCCGGCCAGGGTTGGATGGCCTCTCCTGCTGCGAGAGGCGGAGCGATGACGTTCCCCGAGGCGATCGGCACGTGCCTGCGGCGCTACGCGGACTTCACCGGCCGCGCCCGCCGCTCCGAGTACTGGTGGTTCCTGCTGCTCGTGGCCCTCGTGGTCGCGGCCGGTGGTCTGCTCGACCAGGCCTTCGGCCTCGTCGAGCCGGTGGAGGGCGGCGGACCGGTCGCGGGCCTCGCGACCCTCGCGCTGCTGCTCCCGCACCTGGCGGTGGGCGCCCGACGACTCCACGACACGGGCCGGAGCGCGTGGTGGCTCCTGCTCTGGCTGGTCCCGGTGGGAGGCGCCGTGATCCTGCTGGTCTGGTTCGCGGGGGTCTCGGAACCGGGGGTCAACCAGAACGGACCCTCACCGCTGGACCCCACCCGGACCGGCCCCGCCCCCGTCCCGCCCGCTCGTGGCTGACCCCCGTCGACCCTCCGTTCGGTCGCACCACCCCTCACGGGACGGGACAATGCCTCGGTGACCTTCACCCAGGCCGTCAGCTCGGTCCTCGGCCAGTACGCGGGCTTCCGCGGCCGCGCCCGCCGGTCGGAGTTCTGGTGGTGGAACCTCTTCACGCTGCTGGTGGGCCTGACCGTCGCCGCCACCGAGGTGGCCCTGGGCATCGGCGGGGAGGCCAGCGGGCCTGTGTCGACGCTGCTCGCGCTCGTGCTGCTGCTGCCCAACCTCAGCGTCAGCGTCCGTCGCCTCCACGACTCCTCGCGCTCCGGCTGGTGGCTGCTCATCGCGCTCGTGCCGGTCGCCGGGTTCGTCGTGCTCCTGCTCTTCTTCCTGGCGCCGTCCACCGCGGGTGGCAACGCCCACGGCCCGGACCCGCGGCTGCTCACCGACCTCGAGCCGTCCGGTGAGCTGCCCCGGCCGGACGAGGTGGCCGACGGCCCGACGCCCGCCCCCGTCGGAGGGGTGCCCGGAGCAGCGTGGACCCCGCCCGGCTGGGACCTGCCCGACGCCGCCGAGCCGGGAGCCGGTCGCCCCGTCCAGGACCGCGGCCGCCCCGGCGACGACCCGGACCCCGACCGACCGCCGGCCTGACGCCGCGCCGAGCGGGACCGGCTCGGCCTAGACCGCGGCGGGGTCCTCGTCGTGGTGGACGCCGAGGGCGTGCAGGGCCTGCTCGAGCACCGACATGACGGCGAGCGTGTCGTCCAGCGGCATGGTCGGGCTCTCGGTCAGACCGGCCGCCAGGCAGCGGTGCACCTCGTCGAGCTCGTGGGAGTACCCGGTCCCGGTGGCCGGCAGCACGACCTCCTCGCTGCTCTCCACGGACCGCCCGCCCGAGGTGCGGTGGACGACGATCCGGCCGGGGTGGTGGAACCGGGGCGGCACCTCGATCCAGCCCTCCGTGCCGAACACGGCGGCCTGCCCGGGCAGCGGGGACAGCAACGAGCAGGTGCCCACCCCGTGGCGACCGTCCTCGGTGCGCCACAGCAGGGTCGACTCCGCGTCCACGCCGTCGGGGCCTAGGACCCCGGCCACCTCCAGTGAGGACGGCACCCCGCCGAGCACCATCTGCAGCCACGAGGTCGGGTAGACCCCCAGGTCGAGCAGCGCACCGCCGCCCTGGGCCCGGTCCCACAGCCGGTCGGCCGGGTCGAACGGCACGCGAAGCCCCAGGTCGGCCCGGACCGAGCGGACGGCGCCGACGGCACCGTCGGCCCGGACCGAGCGGACGGCGCCGACGGCACCGTCGGCCCGGACCGAGCGGGCGTCGCCGACGGCACCGTCGGCCAGCAGCTCCCGCAGCCGGACCACGGCGGGCTGGAACCGGGTCCACATCGCCTCCATCACGAAGACGCCGCGCGCCCGGGCCGCGTCGACCACCTCCTGGGCCCCGGCGAGGGTCACCGTGAACGCCTTCTCGACGAGCAGGTGCTTGCCGGCCTCGACGGCGGCGAGCGCGACGCCGTGGTGCTGGCGGTGCGGGGTGGCCACGTAGACGACGTCCACGTCGGGGTCGGCCAGCAGCTCCGCGTAGGAGCCGTGGGCGACCGGCGCGCCGTGCTCGTCGGCGAACGCCCGGGCCCGGTCGAGGCTGCGGGAAGCCACCGCGTGCAGGACCCCGCCGGGGACGTCGGCCAGGTCGCGCACCACGCCGGCCGCGATCCGACCGGGCCCCACCACGCCCCAGCGGACGGGGCGGTCGAGGACGGGTTCGAAGGCTGCGGCGCTCATGGCCCCCAGGCTGCCACGACGCGCGCCGCTCAGCGCAGCAGCTCCGGCGTCACCCACTCCTCGTCCAGCACGTGGTGGGCGAGGAACGCGAGCACCGTGCGGTACCAGAGCGTGCTGTGGTTGGGCGTGAGGACCCAGTGGTTCTCGTCGGGGAAGTACAGGAACTTGTGCGGCAGGCCGCCCTCGTCGTCGGTGTCCTTGCTCGACAGGTCCCACCACAGCCGCAACGCCTCACCGATGGGCACGCGGTAGTCCTTGTCGCCGTGGACGACCAGCGTCGGGGTCACCCAGCGGTCGACCGAGCGGTGGGGGGAACTGTCCTCGGTCATCTGCGGGCTCATCTCCCGGCTCCAGTAGTGCGCGGCGTCGGTCGTCGCGGCGAACTGGTCCAGGGCGTAGAGCGAGGCGTGGGTGACGATGGCGCGGAACCGGTCGGTGTGCCCGCCGATCCAGTTGGCCATGTACCCGCCGAAGGACCCACCCAGGGCCGCGGTGCGGTCCTGGTCGACGTCGTCGCGCGCGGTGACGACGTCGGTGACGGCCATCAGGTCGGTGTAGGGAGCCTCGCCCCAGCGGCCCCAGCCGCGGGCGACGAAGTCCTTGCCGTAGCCGGTCGACAGGGCCGGGTCCGGCAGCAGCACCGCGTAGCCGGCCTGCACCGCGAGCCACGGGCACCACCGCCAGCTCCAGGCGTTCCACGACGCGAGCGGGCCGCCGTGGATCCACAGCAGCAGCGGCGCGGGGGCGTCCGGGCCCGCGCCGTCCGGCAGGCACAACCAGGCCCGCAGCGCGGTGCCGTCCTCGGCCGTCGCGGTCACCTCCTCGACGTGGCCGGGCACGACGGGCGCCGGCACGGGACCCCGGAGCACGGTGGGGTGCTGGTGGGGGGTCAGCGGGTCGAGCCGCACGGGCGAGGGAGGCGACGCGATGGCGGACCGCATGGCGTAGACGTGCTGCCCGTCGGGGCTGACGCAGACGTCGGAGTAGGCGGCGTCGTCGCCCGTCAGCTGGGTCACCTGCCCCGAGGCCACCTCGACCCGGAACAGCGGGGCGCGGCCGTCGGAGTCCGCGTGCACGACCAGCGCCGTGCCGTCCGGGGTCCAGGTCGGCCGGCCCGACCAGCGGTCCCAGCCGGGGGCCACGACCCGGGCCTCGACCTCGCCGTCGCCGTCCCCGGGGCGCGCGAGGGGGGCCACGGCCAGCTGGTAGCCGCCCGGGTCCTGCGGCGTCGAGCGGGTGTACACCTGCAGCGCGACCTGCGTGCCGTCGGGCGAGATGCGCGGGTCCTCGTACTCGTGGTCGACGTCGGACAGCAGCGTGCGCCGCGCCCCTGTGGCCAGGTCGACCGACACCAGCGTCGACCGGGCGCTGGCCCGGCCCTCGACGACGTGCCAGGTCGCCACCGCGACGGTGCCGTCCGCGGTCACGTCGAGCACGCTGTTGTGCAGCGCGTGGCCGGTGTGGCCGGTGACCTGCCGCAGCTCGAGCTCCGCCTCGCCCGGGACGTCGGGATCCAGGCGCCCCGCGAGCAGCCGGGGCCCGCCGGGGCCCAGGTCGTGGTCCCAGTAGCGGACCGGGTACTGCTCGTGCAGCACGGCGGTGACCCTCGCGTCCTTGCGGGCCTTGCGCCGTTCGGCGTCGGACTCCGCGTCGGGCCCCGAGCCGGGGAGGGCGTCGGTCACCAGCAGGGCGTCGCCCGAACCGCGCGCCACGACCAGGTCCGTGAGTCCCCCGGGCCGGCTGGCGACGACCCGGGCCTCGCCGCCGCCCGGCGGCAGCGCCCACAGCGCGCCGCGGCCGGAGTCGTCCTCGTCGGGGACGTCGGGGTCCGGGCGGGTGGAGGTGAACAGCAGCGTGCCGTCGGGGGTGAACGCACCGAGCTGCTCGCCCTTGGCCGACCGGGTCAGGCGACGGGCCGGGCGGGTCCCCGTCGGGTCGACCTCCCACAGCGCCGTGACGAACCGGTTGGCGTCGGGGTTCAGGGTCTGCAGACCCGTCACCAGGCGGGTGCCGTCGGGGGACAGGGCCAGCCCGGCGGCACGCGGCAGGGCCTGGAACGCGTCCAGGTCGGCGAAGAGGCTGGTCGGGGCGTCGGTCGTGTCGTCGTCGCTCACCCCCGGCATGCTGCCACGGGCCCCGGTCACCACCCGGGCCACCACCCCCCGACCACCGTCGCGGCGGGGCTCAGGGGGGGGGTTCGACCCGCGGCTCGGCGGCGTCCTCGGACACCTGCCCCTCGGGCTCGACGACCTCCTCGGGCGCGATCGCGGCCGCGTTCCGCCGCTGGAAGGTGACCTGCTGGCTGCCGATCCCGGCGACCGTGATCTCGTCGACGGCGACGAGCGAGCCGTCGACGGGGTCGAAGTGCAGGATCGACATGTCCAGGGGGAGCGAGCCGTCACCGCCGTCGAAGGTCCGCAGCCCCGCTCCGCCCGAGGAGCCCATCGTCAGGTCCAGCGTCCCGTCGACCCGCTGCTCGCCGCGGCGGTGGGTGTGGCCGTTGAGCACCAGCGGCACGACGCCGTGCAGCGGCCCGGCCATCGGCGGCTCGTGGACGAGGGCGATGTCGACGTCGCGGCCGCGCAGCCCGTCGGCCAGCTCCTGGCCGGCCTCCACCAGCAGCACCCGCTGCGCGGCGGACGCGGTCGCGACCTGGCGGACCGGTGTGAACCGTGGGTCGCCGACACCCGCGATGCGCAACCCGGCGACCTCGACGACCTCCGGGCCGTCGAGCACGATCACGCCGGGCAGGGACTCCACGTAGGCCTGGGTCGTCATCGAGTCGTGGTTGCCGCGGATCCAGACGTAGGGCACCCCCATACCGGCCGCCGGGCTGATCAACGGGCTCTCGACGACGCTGCCCAGGTCGGTGGAGTCCCCGGTGTCCAGCACGGCCGCCACCTCGAACTGCTCGACCATGGCCTTCATCACGCGGTAGGCCGCCGGGTTGTTGTGCACGTCGGAGACCCACAGCACGGTCGTGGTGTCCGGCCCGGGCACCACCGGGAGGTCCCCCAGCGCGCCGTACAGCTGGGCCACGTTGCCGGTCAGCTCGGTGAGCCGGGCCCCGTAGCTGTCCACCGCGTCGCGGGCCTGCGAGACCCCGCCGACCAGGTCCGGCGCCTGGGCCAGCAGACCGTCGAACTGCGGCTCGTCCAGGGCCTTGGACGAGAACGTCGCTGCGGCCACCCCGCCGCTGGCCAGCAGGGCGACAGCCGCCCCCGCGGTGCCGACGACCACGGCGCCCGCCCGGCGGAAGACCAGCGCCGTGGCCAGCGCCGCGCCCGCCAGGCCCACGAGCACCGACCGGACGACGAGGCGCACGACGCCGTCCTGGATGTCGGCCGCGAAGGTGTCCGAGCTCGGGACCACGCCACCCCGGACGATGTCCGACACGGCCGCCACGTCCACGTTGCGCACGTCGGCGCGCAGGCGCAGCGGCCCGGCGTGCGTCGCCATCACCAGCCGGCCCACCGGTGGCACCGACACCTCGGTCCCCCCGGCCGGGACCAGCACGACGGACAGCTCCGTCTCCACGGGCCCGACCCCGGCCCGGACGTGGCCGAGCGTCACCACGGCGGCCGCCGCCGCCGACACCCCGACCACCAGCACGGCCACCACCCTGGCCACCCGACGGACCTGGTGGGAGCGGTGCCGCGAGGGCTGCCCCGCCGGACGCTGGTCGACGCTCATCGGTCCTGCTCCCCGAGCCGGCTCAGCATCTGGTTGTAGGCGGTCAGGTCGGCGTCGCCGTCGCGGTCGGCCTTGCGGTCGCGCCGCCGGGCCTCACGGCTGTCGTCGGTGACCCAGCGCAGCGTGACCAGGATCGCCAGGACGATGGTCGGCACCTCGCCGATCCCCCACGCCAGCGCGGCGCCGTACTGCTGGTCGGCGAGAGGGTCGGCGCCCCAGCCCCGCTCCGCGAACACGGTCTCGAACCAGCCCGGCTGCAGGACGGTCGTGCTGCCCATCAGGGTGACGCCGAAGAACGCGTGGAAGGCCATGGTGGCGAACAGGACGATCAGGCGCAGCGGGTACGGCGTCGGCCTGACCCCGGGGTCGGTGCCGATCAGCGACCACACGAACAGGTAGCCCGTCAGCAGGAAGTGCACGTGCATGGCCTCGTGGCCGTAGTGGGTGCGCAGCGCGACCCCGAACAGGGGGGAGTAGTAGAAGACCATGAGGCTGCCGGTGAACAGCGCCGCGGCGACGACGGGATGGGTGAGGAACCGCGACACCGGCGAGTGCAGCCCCCAGAGCAGCCACTCCCGCGGGCCCCGCGACCCGTCCCGGCGCGGCGCCAGGGTGCGCAGCGCGAGCGTGATCGGTGCGGCCGGCACCAGCAGCAACGGGGCGACCATGCTCATCGTCATGTGCTGGACCATGTGCGTGCTGAACAGCACCCGCCCGTAGGCGGCCAGGCCCGAGCTGGTGACGAGCAGGACCACCGCGAGGCCCGACAGCCACAGCGCCGTCCGCCACCACGGCCAGCGGTCGCCGCGGGCGTGCAGGCGGCGCACGCCCAGCAGGTACGCGGCGGCCAGGCCCGCGACGAGCACGACCCAGAGCAGGTCGGGACGCCACTGCGTGAGGAGGCGGCCCAGGGTCTGCTCCGGCGGCATGTCGAAGCCGATGAGCACCTCGGCCGCCGACCACTCCGACGGGGAGTCCGTGTCGGACACCGGCGGCGCGGTCCCGGACAGCGCCACGGCGACACCCACGGTCGTGGCCATGACCGCGAGCTCGACCCCGACCAGGCGCCAGAACGGGCCGGGCCGGCCCGAGGCCAGCTGCGGCACGGTGCGCCGTCGGTGCCACCAGCCCATTGCGACCAGGACGGCCACCAGGACCGTCTTGGCCACCAGCAGCAGGCCGTAGCGGGACCCCAGGTCCGACCAGCCGGACAGCCGGGTGCCGGCGTTCAGCACCCCGGACAGCGACACCAGGACGACCGCCGCCAGCGCCAGGCCCGAGAACCGCCCGACCACCGTCATGAGCGCCGGGGCCGGCAGCACGGGGCGCAGCAGCAGCAGCGTCAGCAGCCCGCCGACCCAGACCGCCAGGCCCAGCAGGTGCAGACCCATGGCGGTCACCGCGGTCTCGTGCCCCTCGGCCCCGCCGGAGTGCCCGGTGAGGGCGATGGGCAGCAGGCCGGCCACGGCGAGCGCCGCCGCGAGCGCGGTGCCGCGGGGTCCCGTCGCCGCGGCCGCGGCGGTGGTGGCCAGCCCGGCCAGCACGACGACGGCCAGCAAGGACTGGCCGACCTCGAACCCGGTGACGAAGCTGCCCAGCTCCCCGCCGAAGGCCGGGTCCGTCGGGGGCGTGCCCGACACCGTGGCGTAGGTCAGGACGAGGACGGCGAGCGCCGCGATCGTCCAGGCGGCCGAGGCGGCCGTGGCCACCCGGAGCGCCCGGGTGGAAGCAGGGGTGGCGAACGGGACCGCGACCGCCGCCAGGACCAGGGACCCGATCGTCAGCAGCAGCGCCAGGTCGTGCAGGCCTTCCGCGACCGGCAGGCCCCACCGGACCGCCGCGCCGGGGTCGGCCAGCAGGGTGCTGGCGCGGGGCGCCAGGACGGCGGCCACGACCACCGTGAGGACCACGGCCACCCCGGTCGGCACGACGAGGGAGGCCGGACGGACCCGCTCGGCGGCCGGTGCGGTGCCCGCGCGGGGCGGGGCGGAGCTGGTCACCGGGTCGCTCAGGCCTCGGGTGAGCCGCGTCGCAGGTGGACGACGACCGCCGCGACGCCGGCGCCCAGGAGCGCGAGGACCACCAGCGGGACGGCCCAGCCCGGCAGCCCGTCGGCGACGTCGGCGACCGGGTCGCTGCTGATCGGGCTCGGCTCGGCGGACGCGAGCGGCGCGGCCGAGGCGGCCGGCTCCACGGACGGCGGCCCGGAGGTCGCCGGGGCGGGCGTCGGCTCGGCGGCGGGGGTCGGCGCCGCGGCCACGGCGGGCTCCACCTCGAACGTCGTCGTGTGCTCGACGGGGTGGCCGTCGGCGCTCACCACCCGGGCGACCAGCTGCCACTCCCCCGCCTGGTCCGCGACCGCGACGACGTCGGCAGCCCCGGCGAGGTCGACGACCACGTCCACCCCGTCGGCCGTGCCCACGGTCGGGATCGGCTCGCCCCCGGGCGGCACCACGGCGGTGTCGACGAAGTCGGGGGCGATCTCCTCGGAGTACGTCATGACCACCGCGGCGGGCAGCTCGGTGAGGACCGAGCCCTCCTCGGGGTCGGAACCGAGCCACTCCGCGTGCGCCGACGCCGGCGCGGCGGTCAGGACGCCGGCCACCGCGAGGACGGTCAGGACGGCGGCTGCGCGCAGGGCTCTCACGCTGACCACGGTACGTCCTCCGACGGGGTCGCCCTCATCCCGGCACCGTGGTGTGTGCATGGTGCATACACTTGGTCGGGTGGATCCCCTCGTGCGCCCCGCGCCCGACCCCACCGACCCCACCGACGCCGCCGACGGCGCCGACGGCGCCGACCAGGTCGGCCTGCAGCTGGTCCGCCTCCGCCGGACCATGGAGGCGTTCCGGGCCCGGGTGCTGGACGCCAGCGGCCACAGCCTGGAGGGTTCCGGCCTCGCCGTGCTCTACCACCTGACCACGTCCGGGCCGATGCGGACCTCGACGCTGGCCGACCGGCTCGGCCTGGACCCCTCCACCACGTCCAGGCACGTCGGGGGCCTGGAACGCAGCGGCCACGTCGAGCGGGTCGCCGACCCCGACGACGGGCGGGCGTGGCTGGTGGGCGCCACCAGCGCCGGCACGACGGCGTTCCAGGACACCCGGGCGCTGCGGAACTCGCTCGTGGGCCGTGTCCTGCAGGGCTGGAGCCGCGAGGAGGTCGCGGGGTTCGCCGCCGCGCTCGCCCGGTTCAACGACTCGGTGGCCGGCCTCGCCGAGCTCCCTGAGCACGACACCACCGCCCGCACCGGGGAGGACGACCGGTGAGCACCCAGCAGAGCGACCCGACGGCACCGACGCCCCGGCTGACCCAGCGCCAGATCTACGCGATCTTCGCCGGGCTGATCGCCGGGATGTTCCTGGCCGCCCTGGACCAGACCATCGTCGCGACGTCGATCCGGACGATCGCCGACGACCTGCAGGGGCTCTCGTTGCAGGCGTGGGCGACCACCGCCTACCTCATCACCGCCACCATCTCGACGCCGCTGTACGGCAAGCTCAGCGACATCTACGGTCGCAGGCCGTTGTTCTCGACCGCCATCACGGTGTTCGTCGTCGGGTCGGTGCTGTGCGCCTTCGCCACGTCGATGGTCGAGCTCGCGGCCTTCCGGGCCGTGCAGGGCCTCGGGGCCGGCGGGCTGTTCTCGCTGGCGCTCGCCATCGTCGGCGACATCGTGCCGCCGCGCGAACGAGCCCGCTACCAGGGGTTCTTCCTGGCCGTCTTCGGCACCGCGAGCGTCCTCGGCCCGGTGGTCGGCGGGTTCTTCGCCGGGGCCGACAACCTGCTCGGGATCACAGGCTGGCGCTGGGTGTTCCTGGTCAACGTCCCGATCGGCGTCCTCGCCCTCGCCGTCGTCCAGCGCACCCTGAACATCCCCCACACCCGCCGCCCGCACCGGATCGACTGGCCCGGCGCCCTGCTGCTCACCGCGGGCCTGGTCCCCCTCCTCGTGCTGGCCGAGCAGGGACGGGTCTGGGGCTGGACGTCGGCGACCTCGGTCCTGACCGGGGTCGGCGGGGTCGTCGTCCTCGTCCTGTTCGTCCTGGCCGAGCGACGCTTCGGCGACGACGCGCTGCTGCCGCTGCGCCTGTTCCGCATCCGTACGTTCGCCGTCGCCTCGCTGTCGGGCCTGGTCATCGGGATCGCGATGTTCGGCGGGCTGGCCTCGCTGCCGCTGTACCTGCAGATCGTCAAGGGCCAGAGCCCGACGGTCGGGGGCCTGTCGCTGCTGCCGCTGACGCTCGGCATCATGATCAGCTCGATCACGTCGGGGCAGCTGATCTCCCGCACCGGCCGCTACAAGGTGTTCCCCGTGGTCGGGACGGCGCTGCTCGTCGTGGCGTTCGTGCTGTTCGCCCAGATCAGCGCCACCACGCCGCTGTGGCAGACGTCGGTCGTCATGCTGCTGTTCGGCCTGGGGCTGGGCGGCAACCTGCAGCCCATCGTGCTGGCGGTGCAGAACGCGGTACCGGCCACCGACATCGGGGTCGCCACCAGCTCCGCCACGTTCTTCCGGCAGATGGGCGGCACGCTCGGCACGGCGGTGTTCCTGTCGATCCTGTTCGGCGGGGTCGGGGCGCGCATCGCGGACCGGTTCGCCACGGCGTTCTCCGACCCGCAGTTCCAGGCCACCATCACCGACCCGCAGGTGCTCGCCGACCCGGCCAACGCCGCGGTCGTCGACCAGCTGGCCCAGGCGCAGACGACCATCGAGGCCGGGGGCACGCCGGTCATCGACGGCACCGGTGTGCTGGACGACTCGTCGTTCCTGTCGGCGCTCGACCCCGTGCTGGCCGCGCCGTTCGAGGCGGGCTTCGCCGACGCCATGCAGCTGGTGTTCTGGATCGCCGCCGGCATCACGGCGATCGGGCTGGTCGTCGTCAGCCGGCTGCCGGAGCTCCCGTTGCGGCACAAGTCGGCCATGGAGGAGCGCGAGGACGCCGTCGCGGCCGAGGCCGCCGAGCAGGCCCGGACCTCGACCCGGCCCGAGAGCCGGCCCTGACCAGGTGGCCACGGGCGCAGCCGGGGAGAGCGGGGCAGACCGGACATCCGGGCCCGCCGCAACACGATCGACACACGGAAGCCCTTCCCGAACGGTCGTTCACCCCCTTATGGTCCGACGATCAGGTGCGGGACGTCACTGCTCACCGCCATTCGGGTGAGGGGCGACGTCTCCGCGTTCGACTACCCGGGTGGCTGCCGCACCCCCTCCCGAAGGGCTCCCGAATGCTCCGTCCTACCCATCCCTCCTCAGGTAGACGGCGAGGTGTCCGGGCTCTCGGCCTGGTCGCCGCTGCCGCCTTGATCGGCACCATCAGCCCGATGGCTGCCAGCGCCTCCTCGGTCGACGACGACCCGCGCGCCGGTCTCACCCCGGGCCTGTTCGACGCGGAGACCGTGTCCGACGGCCTGGAGCTGCTCTCGACGCAGCCCAAGCCCGCCGGGGTCGACGGCACCAACTCCGACCTCGCGTTCTCCGGCGACTACGCCTACAGCGGCAACTACAACGGCGTGAACATCTACGACGTGTCCGACCCGGCCGCCCCGGTCCTGGACACCTCGGTGCTGTGCCCGGGCAACCAGAACGACATCTCGGTCTACGGCGACCTGCTGATCCTGTCCGTCGAGGCCACCTCCGGCCGGATCGACTGCAAGACCACCACCGAGCTCCCCGGCGGTGCCGCGAACCCGCAGAACGTCTTCCGCGGCATCCGCATCTTCGACATCTCCGACCGGACCAACCCGGTCAACATCGCCGAGGTGCAGACCTGCAAGGGCTCGCACACCCACACCATCGTGGGCGAGAAGGACGGCGACCTGTACATCTACGGCTCCGGCACCGCCGGCATCCGCAGCGCCGCCGAGCTGGCCCGCTGCTCCGCCGCGAGCTCGCTGGCCGACCCCAACACGGCCAACTTCGCCATCGACATCATCAAGGTGCCGCTGGACGACCCGGCCTCGGCATCAAGGTGCCGCTGGACGATCCGGCCTCGGCCGAGTGGGTCGACAACGCCCGCATCTTCTCCACCTGCGGCTCGAGCGCCTGCGAGGACCAGCACGCCACCGGCGCGCTCAACGGCCTCGCGTTCGCCAACCCCCAGCCCCGCGTCGAGGAGGGCATCCAGGCCCCCGGTGGTCAGTCCGCGGCGCAGGTCGTCACCTGCCACGACCTGACCTCCTACGCCGACAAGGGCGTCACCGCCGGCGCCTGCCAGGGTGCGGGCCTGCTGCTGGACACCTCCGACCCGGCCGACCCGGTCCGCATGGACGCGGTCTTCGACCCGAACTTCGCCTACTGGCACTCCGCCACGTTCAACAACGACGGCACCAAGGTCGTCTTCACCGACGAGTGGGGCGGCGGCGGCGCCGCTCGCTGCACCCCGACCTCGAACATCCTCGGCGGGACCCGCGAGACGCCCACCAACTGGGGCGCCAACGCGCTGTTCGACATCGAGGGCACCGACGAGGCCCCGACCCTGGAGCTCGCCAGCTACTTCAAGATCCCGAACGTCCAGAGCGCCCAGGAGAACTGCGTCGCCCACAACGGCTCACTGATCCCCGTCCCGGGCCGCGACATCATGGTCCAGGCCTGGTACCAGGGCGGCACCACGGTGTTCGACTTCACCGACACCGCCAACCCGGTCGAGATCGCCTACTTCGACCGCGGCCCGATCGCCGGTGACCGTCTCGTGTCCGGTGGCTACTGGTCGTCCTACTGGTACAACGGCGCGGTCTTCGGCAACGAGATCGCCCGTGGCTTCGACTCCCTGGCCGTCACCGAGAGCGACTGGCTGAACGAGGTCGAGCTCGCCGCGGCCGCCCAGGTCGTCACGGACGAGACCAACGTCCAGGCCCAGGAGCAGATCGTCTGGCCCGCCACCTTCACCACGGTGCGTGCCTGGCAGTCCGCCGCCAACCGTCAGGACGAGCTGGCGCCGAACGTCGACGCCAACCTGACCAAGTTCATCGACCGCGCCGAGCGCTTCAGCACCGGGCCCCAGTCCCGCGCTGCGGCCAACAACCTGCGCGCCGTCGAGCGTCAGCTGGGTGACTCCGACGTCGAGGTCGGCCTCGGCGACGCCCTGCTCGAGCTGGCCGACGAGCTCGGCTGACCGACCCGCACCACGCACGACAGGAAGGCCCCCACCACCTGGTGGGGGCCTTCCTCGTGCCCGGCCGAGCCCGGACGGTGCGTCAGGCCCAGGCGAGGGCGTAGCCCGGGTCCTCCAGGACGCGCGCGACGTCGGCCAGGTACCGGCTGCCCAGCTCGCCGTCGATCATGCGGTGGTCGAAGGACACCGACAGGGTCATCACGTCGCGCGGGACGACCTGCTCGTCCGCCCCGGACCCGACGACCCAGGGCATCCGGCGGACCTGCCCGCAGGCCAGGATGAGCCCGGTGCCGGGCGGCAGGATGGGGGTGCCGCCGTCGACGCCGAACACCCCGACGTTGGTGACGGTCAGCGTGACGCCGCTCTGCTGGGCCGGCTGCAGCCGCCCGGCCCGGGCCGTGTCGACCAGCTCGGCGACGGCGCCGGCCAGGTCCGCGAGGTCCCGGGAGTCGGCGTGCTCGACGACGGGCACCACCAGACCTCGCTCGGTGGCGGCCGCGAAGCCGAGGTTCACCTGGCCGTGGACCACGATCTCCTTGGCGGCCTCGTCCCAGGACACGTTGACCATCGGGTGCCGCCGGGCGGCGACGCACATCGCCCGGGCCACCAGGGTGAACGGGCTGAGCCGCAGGTCCCGCAGCGCCCGGTCAGCCTTGAGCCGCTCCAGCAGCCGGATCGACTCGGTGACGTCGACCTGGACCCACTCGCTGACGTGGGGGGCCGTGAACGCCGAGGCGACCATGGCGTCGGCGGTGTGCTTGCGGACGCCCTTGACGGGGACCCGGGTGGTGGCACGGGGGGCGCGCGCCGTCGCAGCGGAGGACGGCTGCGCAGGAGCAGGTGCCGGTCCCGCCGCCGCGGCCTCGACGTCGGCCCGGCTCACGACCCCGCCGGGACCGGTGGGCGTCACGGTGCCCAGGTCGACCCCGAGGTCCTTGGCCAGCTTGCGGACCGGCGGCTTGGCGAGCACCTTGACGGCCCGACCGTCCGCGCCCGTGGCCTGCACGACCTGCGGGGTGTCCTCGGGCGCCGGGGCGGTGGCTGCCACCGGGGCGGCGGGCGCCCCGGGGACCGGGCGGCGGGCCCGTCGTCGGGTCGCCCCCGCGGCCGGGCCGTAGCCGACCAGCACCGCCGTGCGTCCGGCGCCGGCCGCGGCCTGCGTGCTGGGGTGGGCCGCGGTGACGGCGCTGGGGCCCACGGGCGCCCCGGCGTCGTCGGAGGGCGCGGCGTCACCGACGACCGGCTCCCCCTCGTCCTGCTCCGCCTGCGGGTGCGCGTCGGCGGCGGGTCCACCGTCACCGGCCCCGCCGTCACCGTCGTCGGTGCGCACCGCCAGGATCGGCGTGCCGACCGCCACGGTCTCGCCCTCGGCGGCCATCAGCTCGACGACCGTGCCCGCGAACGGGCACGGCAGCTCGACCAGCGACTTGGCCGTCTCGACCTCGACGACGATGTCGTTGACGTCGACGACGTCGCCCACGGCGACCCGCCAGGTGACGACCTCCGCCTCGGTCAGGCCCTCGCCCGCGTCGGGCATGCGGTAGTGCTCGACGGTGCCTGTGGCACCGGTGGTCTGGACGCTCACGGCGTCGCTCCTCTCCTAGGCCCGCGCGTCAGTGCGCGAGCACCCGGTCGACCGCGTCGAGGACGCGGTCGAGGTCGGGCAGGTACTCGTCCTCGATCTTGGCGGCCGGGTAGGGGGCGGAGAACCCGCCGACCCTGAGCACCGGTGCCTCGAGGTGGTAGAAGCAGCTCTCCTGGATCCGGGCGGCCAGCTCGGCCCCCAGACCCAGCGTGAGCGGGGCCTCGTGGACGACGACGGCGCGGCCGGTGCGTCGCACCGAGGCCATCACGGTCGGCAGGTCCAGAGGCGACAGGCCGCGCAGGTCGACGACCTCGATGTCCGCGGAGCCGTCCTTGGCGGCGGCCTCGGCCGCGGCCAGGCAGGTACGCACCATCGGTCCGTAGCAGAGCATCGTCACGTCGGCTCCGGGGCGGGCGACGTGAGCGGTGTCCATCCGCCGCGGGGCGTCGTCGTCGGAGCGGAGCACCGAGCCCTCGGGCACCTCGCCCTTGTCCCAGTAGCGGCGCTTCGGCTCCAGGAACACCACCGGGTCCGGGCAGGCGATGGCCTGCTGGATCATCCAGAACGCGTCCTCGGGCGTCGACGGGCTCACCACCCGCAGCCCGCCGGTGTGCACGAAGTACGACTCCGGCGACTCCGAGTGGTGCTCCACGGCGCCGATGCCGCCGCCGTAGGGGATGCGCACCACGACCGGGAGCCGCACGTGCCCGGCGGAGCGGTTCCCCATCTTGGCCAGCTGGGTGACGATCTGGTCGAACGCCGGGAACACGAAGCCGTCGAACTGCATCTCGACGACCGGTCGGTAGCCGCGCATCGCCAGGCCGACGGCCGTGCCGACGATGCCGGACTCCGCCAGCGGGGTGTCGATGACACGGTACTCGCCGAAGTCCTTCTGCAGCCCGTCGGTGACCCGGAACACCCCACCGAGGGCGCCGATGTCCTCGCCCATGAGGACGACCTTGGGGTCGTGCTCCATCGCGGCCCGCAGCCCGATGTTGATGGCCTTGCCCAGGCTCGTGCTGCTCATGCGTGCGCCCCCTCGTCGGCGAACCCGGCCCGGTAGGCCAGGTACTCCTCGCGCTCGGCGTCCAGCACGGCGTGGGGACCCGCGTACACGTCGTCGAACATCGACTCCGGCGGCGGGTCGGGCATGGCCCGGCACGCCGTGCGGAGCTCCTTGGCGATCTCGCCCGCCTGGGACTCGACGTCGGCGAAGAACGCCTCGTCGGCCGCGCCCTTGCGCGCCAGGTACGCCTTGACCCGTGCGATCGGGTCCTTGAGCTTCCACTCCTCGAGCTCCGCGGCGATGCGGTACCGGCTCGGGTCGTCGGAGGTGGTGTGGGCACCCATCCGGTACGTGTACGCCTCGACGAAGGTGGGGCCCCCGCCGGACCGGGCCCGCTCCAGCGCCGCACGGGTCACCGCGAGGGTGGCCAGCACGTCGTTGCCGTCGACCCGCACCCCGGGGATGCCGAAGCCGGAGGAGCGCTTGTACAGCGGGACCCGGGTCTGGCGGGTGTTGGGCTCGGAGATGGCCCACTGATTGTTCTGGCAGAAGAACACCACGGGGGCGTTGTAGACGGCCGAGAACACCAGGGCCTCGCTGACGTCGCCCTGGCTGGTGGCCCCGTCACCCAGGTAGGCGATCACCGCGGCGTCGCGGTCGGGCTCACCGGTGCCCACCGCGTGGTCGCGCTGGATGCCCATGGCGTACCCGGTGGCGTGCAGCGTCTGGGACCCGATGACGATCGTGTAGAGCGCGAAGTTGTGCTCCGCCGGGTCCCAGCCGCCGAGGCTGGCGCCGCGGTACAGACCCAGCAGGGTCTTGGGCGGGACCCCCCGGCACCACGCGACGCCGTGCTCCCGGTAGGTGGGGTAGGCGAAGTCCTGGGTCCGCAGGGCGCGGCCGCTGCCGACCTGTGCGGCCTCCTGGCCCAGCAGGCTCGCCCACAGGCCCAGCTCGCCCTGCCGCTGGAGGGCGGTGGCCTCGGCGTCGAAGCGCCGCACGACGACCATGTCGCGGTACATGCCACGCAGGTCGTCGTCGGTGACGTCCGCGACGTGGCTCGCGTACTCGGCCGCGGCGCCCGTGGGCTCCGGCCGCTCACCCTCGGGGGTGAGCATCTGGATCATGGTGTCTGCTGCTCGGGTGTCTTCTGCTCGGGTGTCTTCTGCTCGGGTCTGTGCGGTGCGGGTGTCTGGCTCGACCTGGTCGGCCCGATCGGGGCCTCCTGCCGGTCCGACGACGGTGTCGGGCACGTGAACCTCCTCGCCTCGGCGGGGATCACCCGCCTCGCCGACCCGGGGCGCCACGTGCCGTGACCCCACCGGAACCCGAGGGATCGGCCTCGGGCAGTGCAGACCTTACCCATGGCCGGGCCGGCGGCGACCCCGGTACGGGGGACGTCGTCCCGGCGAGCGGGCGTCAGCCCCGGCCGCCGCCCTTGCCCTTGCCGCCCTTGCCGTCGTCCGTGCCCTTGCCGCCCTTGCCGCCGTCCGTGCCCTTGCCCTGGCCGGAGTCCGCGCCGCGGCCCTGACCGGCGCCCGAGGCGGGCGCGTCGGCCGGTGCCGCGGCGGGTGTGCCGGGCTTGGCCGGCGCGGGGGCGCGGTTCTCGGTCCCCCGGCCGCGGTCGTCCTTCTTGTCCCGGTCGGCCGTCTTGCCCGGCGCGGGCTCGGGTGCGGGCGCCGCGGGGGGCGCCGGGCGTGCGGGGGGCGCCGGGGGTGCGGGGGGCCGCGGGGCCGTGGTCGGGGCGGGGTCCGGAGCCGGCGCGGGGTCCGGGTCCGGCGCAGGGTCCGGTGCGGGGGCCGGGTCCGGTGCGGGGGCCGGGTCCGGTGCGGGGGCAGGGTCCGTCGTGGGCGAGGGGTCCGGGACCGGCGACGTCGGCGCCGGCTCGGGGGAGCCGGCCTCGACGGGTTCGGTGGGGCTGGGGGCCGGGGTCCCGGTCGGGGCGGGGGTGCTGGCAGGCGGGTCGGTGGGCGTGGCCACCGGCTCCTCGGAGCCGGTGCCGGAGTCGTCGCCGGTGGGCTCCGTCCCCCCGCCCCCGTCGACGACCAGCACCAGCTCCGGCAGCGCGGCCACGACGACGTCGATGACGTCGGCGTCCTGCGGCGCCGCGGAGGGCAGGTCGGACGGGCCGGCCGAGGGCTCGGGCGACGGCAGGGCGGCCAGGGAGGCCAGGGAGGCCAGGGAGGCGAGCTCGGCCGCAGCCTCCTGCTCGGCGACGACGGCGGCCTGGACCGCGGCCGCGCGTTCGGGGGTGAACGGGACCTCCTCGACCGAGGGGGTGCGGACGGTCGCCACCGCAGAGGGCAGCTGGCCGCCCGTCGCGACGACGGACGGCGTGTAGGCGGACCAGCCGACCAGGGCGACGGACGCGACCGACGCGGTCGACACGGCGCCCAGGGCGATGGTGGCGACGACGAAGGAGGCACCCTGGCTGATCTTCACGGCCCCTCCTCCGGTGTCGCGTACGTGCTCTGCTGCTGCGGGCCGACAGTGGATGGTGCACCACCGGGTGGGGTTCTGCGGTCCTGGAGACGGTATCGGCCAGTAGGTCCGATTTCTTTAGCCCGAACCGGTCACGTACTCAGGGTGACCGGGTGGACGTCCCCCGATCAGGGTGCGAACGGCCCCACGGTGCTGATGAGCAGGTCGTTCGCCTCCTTCTCGCCGATCGAGCAGCGCACGCCCTCACCCGCGAAGCCACGCACGGTCACCCCGGCGGACTCGCAGGCCGCGACCAGGTCGGCGGTGGCCTCACCCGCTGCCAGCCAGACGAAGTTGCCCTGCGGTTCCGGGACCGTCCAGCCGACCGCGGCCAGCGCGCCCCGGACCCGCTCCCGCTCCACCACGAGGTCGGCGACGCGGCCGAGCAGCTCGTCCTCCGCGTCCAGCGAGGCGACGGCCGCCGCCTGGGCGGGACCGGAGACCCCGAAGGGCACAGCGGTCGCCCGCAGGGCGTCGGCGACGACGGTCTGGGCCAGCGCGTACCCGACCCGCAGCGCCGCGAGGCCGTAGGCCTTGGAGAACGTCCGCAGCACGACCAGGTTGGGGTGCTCGGCCAGCAGGGCCGGCCCGTCGACGGCGTCCGGGTCCCGCACGAACTCCGTGTACGCCTCGTCCAGCACGACGACGACGTCGCGCGGGACCCGGGCGAGCAGGTCGCGCATCTCCGCGTCGTGCACGGCCGGACCGGTCGGGTTGTTGGGGCTGCAGACCAGCAGCAGGCGCGTGCGGTCGGTGACCGCCGCCGCCATGGCCGGCAGGTCGTGGCGGGCCCGGTCGTCCAGGGGCACCCGGACGGCGGTGGCACCGCTGACGCCCACGACGATCGGGTAGGCCTCGAACGAGCGCCAGGCGAAGACCACCTCGTCGCCGGTCTCGCACGTCGCCTGCACGATCTGCCCGAGCACGCCGACGCTGCCGGTGCCGCAGACCACCTGCTCGGCCGCGACGTCGTGCCGCTCGGCGATCCGACGGACCAGCCCCGTGGCGAACATGTCGGGGTAGCGGTTGACCTCGCGGTCGGCCCCGGCGAGCACCTCGAGCACCGACGGCAGCGGCGGGTAGGGGTTCTCGTTGGACGACAGCTTGTAGGAGGGGCCGTCACCGCCGACGGGCGCACGACCCGGGCGGTAGGCGGGGATGGCGGACAGGGCGGCTCGCAGCCGGGGAGTGGTCGGCACGGGCCGACTCTAGGCGGGGCGGCCGCGGACGCCACCGCCGCGGCCCGGGCGACCGGGTCAGCACGACGTGCCGGGTCGAGCAGGTGGCTCCCTCGCGGGCCAGGAACGGGTCCAGGCCGGCCCGGTAGGCGACCAGCGACGGGTGCTCGGAGGCGTCGACCCGGGCGGCCGTGGCCACGTAGGCGCCGGAGGAGTGCGCGGGGACGGCGTCGTCGTGCCACGGACCGTCGGGCGCCGGTGCCACCACGGTGAGGCGGTCCCGGCGGTCGGGGTGGCTGCGCCCGTCCAGCCGCGGCACCAGGTCGTCGCGGTGCTCCAGGGCCAGCACCTGGACCCCGGGCGGGGGTGTGCGACCGGCCAGCGGCGAGCCGGCCGTGACGACGTGGGTGATGGTGGCGACCCGGCGGACCCGGGGATCGCCGGCCAGGTCGAGGGCCGTCATGCCGCCCTGGCTGTGACCGACGACGACGACCGGCTCCCCCGGCCGGACCCCGGCCCGCGCCAGGGCGGCGACCACCCCCTCGGCCACCGCCGTGTCCCGGCCACCCACCAGGGCGACGTTGCCCGCCAGGTCCATCGGCGAGCCCCGGCCGTCGCCGTCCCACTCCTGCGTGCCCGGGACGTGGACCACCCACGCCACGGCGCCGTCGGCACCGGCGACCCGGTCGATGCGCACCTGACCGCGCACCGGCCGGGTCGAGCCCGGCGGCAGGGTGTCGTGACGCCCCGGCCCGGGGGCCCGCCAGGCGGCGACCGACTGCCCGCGCCGCAGCAGGTCGGCCACCCCGCCCGCGGGGGCGACGCACACCGGGGCCGGTGGACCGCCGTTCACCTCGACCGGGGTCTCCACCAGCAGGCCCGTGGCGTCCCCTCACCGGGACACCACCGCGGCCGCCGTCGCCACGTCGGCGGCTCCGAGCAGCGACGGCACGGCCCGGACCACGAGGTCGACCGCGGCGGCCTGCCCCCGGGCGCCGGCCGCGGCGACGGCGACCAGCCCGGCGACCGATGCGCCGGCCACCACGAGCAGCGGGACCGGGCCGGCGGCCGCCGCGACGGAGACGCCCGCCCGCGCCCGCGTCCCGAGGGCCACCGGGACGGCGGTGGCCAGGGCGGCGAGCGAGGCCTCCCGGGCGCGGTACGCGCTGGCCGTGGCGGCCACGGCGGTCGCCGATCGGGCCAGCTCCGCGCCGGCCCGCACCAGCCCGCCCACCGCCTCCGCCGCACCGCCCACCACGAGGGCCACCAGGCCCGGGTCCGGGACGGCGCCCGTCACCGTGCCCGACGCGGCCCGGGCCGCCTCCGCCACGACGGCCACCACCAGCTCGGCGCAGTCCGCCGCCGCGTCCGCCAGGGCCACCGCCAGGGCGTCCAGCTCCTCCAGCCGCGCCGAGGCACCGCCGGCACCCCCGACGACCGCGAGGTCGCCCCCGGCCGACCCACCTCCCCGGACCACCGTCACGGCGCACCCGACCGGCGCACCGCCGCCGCCGCGCGGGCCAGCGAGTCCGCCGCCGCGTCGAGGAACCGGGCCGCGCGGACGACGCCGGTCGAGAACGCCTCCGACGTCGGGCCCGTCCACGACGGCGGCGGCAGCCGCCGCACCCTGCCCGCGAGGGCCTCGACCCGTTCGCGCGCCCCGTCCGTCACCGGCACCCCCCGACCCGCCGTGCTCCCACGCGGGCCACGCTGCCGGGCACGACGTGACGACCGGCCCCGGCCGAGGTCCCGCTGGGGACGGCACCCGCACGACGACTGCTGTGGACACGCCGTGACCGCCGGATCCGCTGGGCCGCAGGGGTGCCGCGGAGGCCGTGCCTGTGGGAAGAATGGCGGCCATGCCCCCAGCCCCGGTGCGCGTGTGCTTCGTGTGCTCGGGCAACATCTGCCGCTCCCCGATGGGCGAGGTCGTGCTCACCCGCATGGCGGAGGACGCGGACCTGACCGGCCTGGTGGTCGCCACCTCGGCCGGCACCGGGGACTGGCACATCGGTGAGCGGGCCGACCGGCGCACGCTCACGGCCCTCGCGGCCCGCGGGTACGACGGCGGGCCGCACCGGGCGCGGTTGTTCGAGCCGCAGTGGCTGCCCGAGCTGGACCTGGTGCTCGCCCTGGACCGGGGTCACCACCGCACGCTGCGGGGCTGGACCGACGACGCGGAGGAGCAGGCCAAGGTGAGGCTGCTCCGGAGCTTCGACCCGCAGACGGCCGCGCTGTCGCTGCGGGCCGCGTCCGGTGAGGACGTCGGTCGCTCGCTCGACGTGCCCGACCCGTACTACTCCGACCTCGACGCCTTCGACCTCGTGCTCGACCAGGTGGAGCGGGCGTGCGCGGGCCTGCTGGTGCACCTGCAGGCCCAGCTGGGGGTCGAGGCCTCCGACCACCACGGCAGCCGTTCGACCAGGGGCACCCGGTGAGCAACGGGACCAGGCAGCGGCCCGGCACCGGGTCCGGGCCACCCGACGGCGTCGACGCCGTCGCCGCTGTGGCCGCCGCCGCGGGTCTGCGGGACGACCAGGTGTTCGTCAAGCGTCGGGTGGGCGCCCCGCCCGGGTACTTCGCCGTCGAGGCCGCCGGTCTGCGCTGGCTCGCGGCCGCCGCCGGCGTCGCCGTGGTGCAGCCGTTGTCGGTCACCGACGACGCGCTGGTGCTGCCCCGCCTTCCGGAGGTCACCCCCACGCCGCAGGCGGCGGAGCAGTTCGGGCGGGGGCTGGCCCGGACCCACGCGGCGGGGGCGGACCGGCTCGGGGTCGGCCCCGACGGCTGGACCGGTGACGGCTACATCGGCCCCCTGGTGCTGCCCCTGCGGACCGGGTCGGTGTGGTCGGCCTGGTACGCGGAGTTCCGGCTCCTGCCCTACCTGCGCTCCGCCCACGACGTCGGCGCCGTCACCGAGCAGGAGTCGGCGACCGTGTCGCGGCTGCTGGACCGGTTGGTGGCCGAGCCCGGGCTGTTCGGGGACCCGGAGCCACCGGCCCGCCTCCACGGCGACCTGTGGAACGGCAACGTGATGTGGACCCAGGACGGCGTGGTGCTGGTCGACCCCGCCTCGCACGGCGGGCACCGCGAGACGGACCTGGCCATGCTGGCGCTGTTCGACCTGCCCCACCTGTCCCGCGTCCTGCGGGCCTACGACGAGGCGTCCCCCCTCGCGCCGGGCTGGCAGGAGCGGGTGGCCCTGCACCAGGTGCACCCCCTGCTGGTGCACGCGGCCCTGTTCGGCGGCGGCTACGGCAGCCACGCCGCCGAGCTGGCCGCCCGGTACGTCTGAGCGTCGGCGCGCGGCGGGGGGGACGGCGGGCGGGACGGCGGGCGCGGAGCAGGGTGGGCCCGGAGTCTGTGAGGATCACCCCGTGAGCGAGAAGTCCCCCGCCCTGTCCCGAACCGCCGCCCGCATCGCCGCCGACCTCGGCGAGGCCACCCTGAGCCCGTTGGACGGCCGGTACCGACCGGCCGTCGAGGGGTTGCTGGAGCACCTGTCCGAGCCGGCGCTGAACCGCGAACGGCTGCGGATCGAGGTCGCGTGGCTGCTGCACCTGACCAAGCAGCAGGTGCTGCCCGGGGTGCGGCGGCTGACCGACGTGGAGGTGCAGCGCCTGCACGGCATCGCCGCGGACTTCGACGCCGACACCGTGACCCGGCTGCGCGAGATCGAGCGGGTCACGGTCCACGACGTCAAGGCGGTGGAGTACCTGCTGAAGGAACGGCTGGCCGGCACGTCCCTGGCCGACGTCAGCGAGGTCGTCCACTTCGCCTGCACCAGCGAGGACATCAACAACCTGGCGTACGCGCGGTTGGTCCAGCGGGCGGTGCGCGAGGTGTGGTTGCCGGCGGCGACGTCGCTCGTCGACCAGGTCGCGACGCTGGCCCGGCAGTACCGCTCGGTGCCGATGCTCGCCCGGACCCACGGCCAGCCCGCCACCCCGACCACGATGGGCAAGGAGCTCGCCGTGCTGGCCCACCGGCTCCGGCGCCAGCTGGACCGCGTCACGCGGGCGGACTTCCTGGGCAAGATGAACGGCGCGACCGGGACCTACGCCGCCCACCACGCCGCGGCGCCCGACGTGGACTGGCAGTCGGTGTCGCGCGACTTCGTCGAGGGCCTGGGGCTGACCTGGAACCCCCTCACCACCCAGATCGAGTCCCACGACTGGCAGGCCGAGCTGTACGCCGACGTCCAGCGCTACAACCGGGTGCTGCACAACCTGTGCACCGACGCCTGGACCTACATCTCGCAGGGCTACTTCACGCAGGTGGCCCCGGCCGGGTCGATCGGCTCCTCGACCATGCCGCACAAGGTCAACCCGATCCGCTTCGAGAACGCAGAGGCCAACCTCGAGCTGTCCGACGGCCTGCTCGAGGTGCTGCAGCGGACCCTGACCACCTCGCGGCTGCAGCGCGACCTCACGGACTCCACCACCCAGCGCAACATCGGGGTGGCGCTCGGCCACTCGCTGCTGGCGATCGACAACGCCGCCCGTGGCCTGGCGTCCCTGGACGTCGACTCCGCCGTGCTCGACGCCGACCTGGAGTCCTCCTGGGAGGTGCTGGGCGAGGCCGTGCAGACCGTCATGCGCCTGCACGGGCTGGAGAACCCCTACGAGCGGCTCAAGGAGCTCACCCGCGGCAAGCGCGTCGACGGCCCGGCCATGACCGAGTTCGTCCGCGGGCTGGGCCTGCCGCAGGACGTCACCGACCGGCTGGTGGCGCTCACGCCGCAGACCTACACGGGGATCGCCGACGAGCTCGTCGACCACCTGGCCCCGGCCTGGTCGCCGCAGGACGGCGCGGACGACTGACCCGTCCCCGCCCCGGACGCCGGGGCGGACCTACTGCAGGGCCGACGTCAGCCGGGCCAGGTTGTCGGTCACCTTCTGCCACCTGGGCCGGGCCAGCCAGTCCGGCAGGGTCAGCTCGCGGCTCACCGCGCGGTAGCCGTCCTCGACCTCGCGCAGCTGCTCGCTGAACCCCTGGCCGTGGATCAGCAGCGTGCACTCCAGGTCGAGGGTGAAGGACCGGATGTCGAGGTTGCTGGAGCCCACGACGCTGATGTCGGAGTCCACGCCCACGTGCTTGGCGTGCAGCACGTAGGGGGCCGGGTACAGGTAGATCCGGATGCCCGCCCGCAGCAGCTGCTCGTAGTAGGACCGCTGGGCGTGGTGGACGACGAACTGGTCCGCCTGCTCCGGCACGAAGAGCTCGACGTCCACGCCCCTCAGGCCCGCCGCGGTGACCGCGTACAGCAGCGACTCGTCGGGCACGAAGTACGGGCTGGTGATGCTGATGCGCTCCTGGGCGCCGTACATCAGCGAGTTGAACAGGTTGAGGTTGTTCTCGGTCTCGAAGCCCGGCCCGCTGGGGACGACCTGGATGTGCAGGTCGCCGTGGGCGGCGGCGTCCGGCTCGGGCGTGCCGACCTCGAGCAGCTCGTCGGTCTCGCTGAACCAGTCGGTCACGAACAGCGCCTCCAGCTCCTGGACGACCGGACCGCGCAGCCGGACCATCAGGTCCTGCCAGCGCAGCCCGCGACGCCGGTTGGCCAACTTGTTGTAGCTGGCGTCGACCAGGTTCTGCGACCCGGCCCAGCCCACCGTGCCGTCGACCACGACGATCTTGCGGTGGTTGCGCAGGTCGGGCCGCTGGTACCGCCCCCGCAGCGGCTGCACCGGCAGCATCAGGTGCCACTGGGCACCGGTCGCCGTCAGCTCGCGCAGGGTCCGCCGGTAGCCGGGTGAGCCCCACGAGCCGATGTGGTCCAGCAGCACCCGCACGGTGACGCCTCGGCGGACGGCCCGCGCCATGGCCTCGAACACCGGTGCCGTGGTCGGGTCGTGGGCGAGGATGTAGAACTCCACGTGCACGAAGTCCTGCGCGCTGTCGATGTCGGCGGCGATGGCCTGCAGCGAGGACTCGTACCCGGTCTCGACGAAGGCGCTGTTGCCCTGCAGCATCGGCAGCGCCCCCGTCCGGCGGTTGAGCCGCACCACCTGGTCCAGCCACGGCGGGCCGGGGGCCTGCTGGACACCGAGGCCGTACTCGCGGGTCCGCTCGTTGATGAGCCGGTCGATGCTGCGCTGCTTGATCCGCCGGGCCGCCGGCAGCCGGGGGTTGCCGATGAAGAAGAAGGCGAGCACGCCCACGACCGGCACGAAGACGATGACGACGATCCACGCGGTGGCCGACGACGGGCGTCGGTCCCGCGGCACGACCACCAGCGCCGTGACCAGCGCCACCAGGCCGAACCCGACCGCGACGACGCCGGACGCCACGACGTACAGCTCTTCCAGGGTCACGAGGCGCGGCGCCGTCCTTCCGCCCCGGCCGGCCCGGGTGGGGGCAGAGCCTAGCGGGGCAGCCGGTGGCCGCTGGTGGGGACGGGGACCGCCGGGACCTCCGGGACCGCCGCGGGCGACCGTCGGCCCAGCCCGGCCCGCAGCCGGCCGACGCCGTCCAGCATCGCCGTCCACGTCATCGGCAGGGTGGGTGAGGCGGCCATGATGCCGAGGTCCTCGCCGGCGTCGGTGGTGCCGTCGAGGAACCGCAGCACCTGCCCGGCCGGGCGGCGGTCGAACAGGTCGGTGAAGAACTGGGGCCCGTCGATGCGCCCCGCGTCCAGGGCCTGCAGCTGGACGGCGTCCATCCACCGGTGCCGGGCCGGGTAGGAGGGGGGCAGCCGCACCGGGCCGCGACGGCCCAGGGCGCCGCCGGCGACCAGGCCGGCCACCGCGGCGCCGTCGCGCAGCATCGCGGCGAAGGTGTAGCCCGTCGACCCCCGGGTGGCCCCGCCGGCTGTCCCGATCCGGACGACCCGCGAGCCCACGTGCCGGGCGAACGCCCCGTCGGTCATGGGGATGGCCCCGGTCTCGACGTGGTCCGGCACGACGTCGCGCGCCACCCCGAGCAGGTCGAGGTAGCCGCGCAGCGCGGTGTCGTAGCCCTCGTCGTCCAGCCTCTCGGGCGAGAACTCGGTGTACTCCGCCAGGGCCCGGCCGTCCGGCAGCGGCAGCAGGTAGCCGAACGACAGCCCGGCCGCGGGCTGCTCGGTGCGGAAGTCCATCAGGCTGGCGACCGGGCCCGGGTGGCGCTGCGGGGGCAGCGAGCCCGCGGGCAGGGTCCAGCCCCGGAAGTGCTGCCACCAGAAGACCGACCCGGACCGGGTCGGTCGGGCGGGTCGCGAGTCCAGCACCAGGTCGGCGCGGATGCTCCGGCCCGCGACCTCGACGTGGGCGTGGTCGCGGCAGGACACCACCTGCTCGGCGGCGGCCACGACCCGCTCCACCTGCACCCGTGGGGCCCGGGCCACCTCGTCGGCCACCAGGGCCGCGAGGTCCTCCGAGCGGACCAGGTGGTAGCGGTAGGGGTCCAGGTCCAGGACGAGGTCGCGGGTCGCGTCGCTGACGTGGACGTGCCGCCAGCTGGCGTGCACGGCCGGGGCGACCGTGACGTCGCCCGTCGCCCAGAAGCACCAGGTCCGGTGGCGTGCACCGGCGTCGCCGTCGGGCACGGGGTCGACGACGACGACCCGCACGGGACCCGGCAGCCCGAGCGTCAGGTCACGGTGGGCCAGCGCGTGCAGCACGGCCAGGCCCGCGCCGCCGGCCCCGACGAGGACGACGTCGGCCCGGTCGCCGGGGTCGGGGCCTGACGGCCCGGCGGGGGACGCGCCCGCGATCGGTGTCACCGTCGGAGTATCGCCGGGCGGGTCGCCGACGGCCACGCGGGGCTCAGGGTCGGGACCCGGTCACGACGGGGGCGGCCAGCAGGTCCGCGGTGACGTCGGCGACGGTGGGCGCACCCGCGAGCGCCATGGTGTGGGCGAGGTCGTCGGCGACCCCGTCCAGGACGGCTCGCACCCCGGCCGCCCCGTCGACCGCGAGGGCCCAGAGCACGGGCCGGCCGAGCAGGACGGCGCGCGCCCCCATCGCCAGGGCCCGGAGCACGTCGGCACCGGTGCGGACCCCGCCGTCGACGTAGACCTCGGCCCGGCCGTCGACGGCGGCGACAACCTCCCGCAGGCAGTCCGCCGTGGACACCGCGCCGTCGAGCTGTCGCCCGCCGTGGTTGGACACGACCACCGCGACCGCCCCGGCCGCGAGGGCGGCCTCGGCGTCGTCGGCCCGCAGGACGCCCTTGACCACGACCGGCAGACCCCAGTCCCGGCGCAGGCGGGCGACCTCCTCGAAGGTGATGTCGGCGGCCTGCTCGGCGGAGGCGGGGTCGACCCCCGGTCCCAGCGCGGCGAGGAAGTGCGCCTCCGGCACGGCGCCCGCGCGGGCGGTGCGGTGCTTGCGGGCGACCACCGGGGTGTCGGCGGTCAGCACGAGCGCGCGGGCCCCGGCGGCCGCGGCCCGGTGCACCAGGCGCGCCGTCAGGTCCCGGTCGCGCATGACGTACACCTGGAACCACCACGAGCCGGCGCCGATGTCCTCGACCGGGACCGAGGACCGGGTCGACACGGTCAGCAGGCTGCCCGCGCTCGCGGTCCCCGCCGCCGTGGCGCGCTCGCCGTCGGCGTGCACCAGGCCCTGGAACGCCATGGGGGCGACGAGGACGGGGGCGGCCACCGCGGTGCCGAGCACGGTCGTGGTGGTGTCGACGCGCGACACGTCCCGCAGCGCCCGGGGCCGCAGCCGGACCCGGGACCAGGCCGCCGGGTTGTCACGGAGGGTGTCCTCGCGGCCCGACCCGCCGGCGTAGTAGTCGTAGACCTCGCGGGGCAGCGCCTGCTCGGCTCGGGCCTGGTAGTCCGGGGCAGCCACGCGTCGGAGACTAGCGAGCGGCCGTGCCCGCGGGGGTGCGGTCGCCGACGGTCGGCCCGGGGGGCTCCCGCCGCGGTCGACGGGGCCGGCTGGCGGCGAGGGCCACGGCCGCGAAGATGACGACGGCGGCCACCAGCTCGACGGGGCCCGGGCGACCGGCGGCGGTGGGCAGCAGCTCGTCCAGGGCGATGGAGCCGACCAGCTGGCCGGCGGTGTTGCCGAGCCCCAGCACCAGGACGCCGAGCGTGCGCACCAGCAGGGCCGCCAGGACGATGAACGACAGCCCGATCGGCCCGGACAGGTACGCCCACCACCCGCTCGGCAGCGGGGCGGGCGTGACGGTGCCGACCAGGGCGAGCCTGAGCACCAGCAGCGACAGCACCCCGGCCGTGAAGTTGACGACCCCAGCGGTCCAGGGCGACCCGGAGCGGACCGCGACGTGACCGTTGACGGCCTGCTGCGCCGCCGTCCCGACGCCGACCACCATCGCGAGGCCCAGCACCAGGACGAACGCGACCACGCCCGCGTCGGTCGTGAGACCACCGGCCAGGCTGCCGGACACGCTGAGCCCGACCCCACCCACGGCCAGCAGGCAGCCGAGCACCCGGCGCACGGTGAAGGGACGGGCCCCGTTGGGCGACAACCCCTGCCGGTCGACCAGCAGACCCCCCACCGTGAGGCCCGCGACGACGGTGACGGTGAAGACGGCGACGCCCAGCACCGGGACGGCGATGCCCTGCGCCGCCACGAACGCGGCCCCACCGACCCCGCCCAGCATCTGCCACCAGCGCAGCCCGCCCGCTCGGACCGACGTCCGCAGCGCCCGCAGGCCGCGTCGACCGCGCGGCGTCACGAGCGCCCCGACCACGACGACCACCCAGCCGATCCCGAACGACAGCAGGGCCGCGTCCAGGCCGGCCGCGACCCGGTCCGGGGCCGGCCCCCGCCAGCCGAGGGTCGCCTCGGCGGCCGGCACGAGGACGGGGGCGAGCTCGCCGTTGATGCGCGACTGGGCCGCGACGAGCAGACCGACGGCGACGGTGCCCAGCAGGCTGAGGACGACGAGGAGGCCGTGGCGGCGACGGTCGTGGTCGGGGCCCGGCTCCGTCGCCCCGACCGCCGCGGGGGTGAGGCCGACGGACGTCGCGGACGTACCGGGTCGGCGCACCGGTCCAGGGTAGGTCGGCCCTCGCCACCGCTCGACCCGGGACGGGGTGACGCCGGACACGTACGCCACCCGGGCCCGTCGGCGCCGGAGGTCCGGTGGGGCCACGGCCCGCGTCGGCTGGATCTGCCCGAAGCCCTCGCCGTCGCTGCCGGAGCGGGCGATCTGGGTGCCGGTCCGGCGGCTGACCGGGTCGCGGACGCGGTCCCCGGTGCCGTCGACGACCACCGACCACGTGGCCCGGGTGTCGCGCTGGCTGCTGGCCGTCACCGACCCGCCGGGCGGCGCGCCTCCCTCGTGAGCACCGGTCGCGTCGCGGGCCTACCCTCGTGGACGCCATGTCCTCCCCCACGCGTCCCGCCCGCCGGTCCGGTCGCGGACGGCGCCCCTCCTCGGGGCAGGGGCAGCAGGCGCAGCGTCAGACCGCCCGCCTGGCCGCCGCGCGCGAGACCATGCCGCCGCTGCGCTACCCGGAGGACCTGCCGGTCTCCGGTCGCCGTGAGGAGCTGGTCCGGCTGATCCGCGACCACCAGGTCGTCGTCGTCGCGGGCGCCACGGGCTCGGGCAAGACCACCCAGCTGCCCAAGCTGGCCCTGGAGGCCGGGCGCGGCACGACCGGCCTGATCGGGCACACCCAGCCCCGGCGGATCGCCGCGCGGAGCGTGGCGGAGCGGATCGCGGAGGAGGTCGGCACCCCGCTGGGCCAGCACGTCGGCTTCGCGGTCCGCTTCACCGACTCCACCGGTCCCAGCACCGTGCTCAAGGTGATGACCGACGGCATCCTGCTGGCCGAGATCCAGCGCGACCCGATGCTGCGTCGCTACGACACGATCATCGTCGACGAGGCCCACGAGCGGTCGCTCAACGTCGACGTGCTGCTGGGCTACCTGCACCGGCTGCTGCCGAGGCGGCCCGACCTGCACCTCGTCATCACCAGCGCGACCATCGACCCGCAGCGCTTCGCCGACCACTTCGGCGGCGCCCCGGTGGTCGAGGTGTCGGGGCGTACCTACCCCGTCGACATCCGCTACCGGCCCTACTCCGGCGACGAGGCCGAGGCCGGTGACGACCGGGACGAGCCGCAGGCCGTGGTCGACGCCGTGACCGAGCTGCTGACCGAGGGCGACGGCGACGTCCTGGTGTTCTGCTCCGGCGAGCGGGAGATCCGCGAGGCGTGCGAGGCGCTCACCCGCCAGCTGTCCGGCTCGGTGCTCGGGCTGGAGGTGCTGCCGCTGTTCGCGCGGCTGTCCGCGGCGGACCAGCACCGGATCTTCGCCCCGCACGCGGGGACCCGCGTGATCGTCAGCACCAACGTCGCCGAGACCTCGCTGACGGTGCCCGGCATCCGCTACGTCGTGGACACCGGCCTGGCCCGGATCAGCCGGTACTCGTTGCGGACCAAGGTGCAGCGCCTGCCGATCGAGCCGATCAGCCAGGCCAGCGCCACCCAGCGAGCCGGTCGCTCCGGCCGGCTCGCACCCGGGGTCGCGATCCGGCTGTACGGCGAGGCCGACCACGACGCCCGGCCGGAGTTCACCGAGCCCGAGGTCCGCCGCACTAACCTGGCCAGCGTCCTGCTGCAGCTGACCAGCCTGGGCATCGACGACATCGAGGAGCTGGACTGGCTCGACCCGCCGGACCCGCGGCAGGTCAAGGACGGCCTGGCCCTGCTCGAGGAGCTCGGGGCGGTCGCGGAGGAGCTCGAGCAGGACGAGCGGGGCCGGGTCACCCGCCACCGGCGGCTGACGCCGGTCGGGCGCACCCTGGCCCGGCTGCCCGTCGACCCCCGGCTGGGCCGGATGCTGCTGGAGGCCGACACCAACGGCTGCCTGGACGAGGTGCGGGCGCTGGTGGCGGGGCTGTCGATCATCGACGTGCGGCAGCGGCCGTCCGACGACGAGGCCCGCGCCGAGCTGGCCCACCGACGGTTCCGGGTCGAGGGCTCGGACCTGCTGACCCGGCTGGCCCTGTGGCGCTACCTCAAGGCCCGGCGCGAGGAGCTGTCCAGCTCGGCGTTCCGGCGGATGTGCCTGGCCGAGCACCTGCACCATGCCCGGGTGCGGGAGTGGTTCGACCTGGACGGGCAGCTGCGGCAGGTGTGCAAGGAGGCGAAGCTGGGGCCGAACGGCCTGCTGCGTCCCGAGGACGAGCCCCGCCGAGGGTCCGACGCGGGGGCCTACGCCCAGCTCGAGGCGTCGGTCGCCGACACCGTCCACCGCAGCCTGCTGCCCGGGCTGCTGTCGCACATCGGGTTCCGTGAGGGCGACGCCACCGACTACCTGGGCGCCCGTGGCACCCGGTTCTCGATCGGTTCCGGGTCGGTGCTGCCCCGCGCGCGACCCGCCGGGACGTCGGGGGCCAAGCGGGCCAAGAACGCCGGGCCCCGCTGGGTGATGGCGACCGAGCTGGTCGAGACCGCCCGGTTGTTCGCCCGCGACTGCGCCGTCATCGAACCGGACTGGGTCGAGCCGGTCGCGGGGCACCTGGTCCGACGCACCTACTCCGAGCCCCGCTGGAACGCCGGCCGCGGCCAGGTCGAGGCGACCGAGAAGGTCACGCTCTACGGCATCCCGCTCGTGGCCGCCCGGACCGTGGGCTACTCCCGGGTCGACCCGGCCCTGTCGCGTGAGCTGTTCCTGCGCCACGGCCTGGTGGAGCGCGACTGGGAGAGCCGGCACGCGTTCCTGGCCGACAACGCCGCCCTGATGGCCGAGGTGCGTGAGATCGAGGAGCGCACGCGGCGTCGCGACGTCGTCGTGGACGACACCGCGGTGTTCGCGTTCTACGACGCGCGCGTCCCCGGTGACGTGGTCTCGGCGCGGCACTTCGACGCCTGGTGGAAGCAGGCCCGCCGTGACGCACCCGACCTGCTCACCATGACCCGGGCCGACGTGCTGGCCGGCGACGGCCGGGCCGGGCCGGTGGTCGAGCAGTTCCCCGACCACCTGGACGTGCCGCACCTGGACGGCACGGTCGCGCTGCCGCTGGCGTACCGGTTCTCCCCCGGCGCCTCCGACGACGGCGTGACGGTGACCGTCCCCGAGCAGGTGCTGGCCGCCCTCGACGCCGACGCGCTCGGCTGGCTGGTGCCGGGTCTGCGCGAGGAGCTGGTCACGGCGCTGGTCCGCTCGCTGCCCAAGGCGCTGCGCCGCTCGTTCGCGCCGGCCCCCGACCACGCGGCGGGCGTCCTGGAGCGGGTGGCACCGGGCGGGACGACGCCGTCCGGCGAGGTGCGGGCCGTGGTCGCGCGCGCCCTGACCGAGCTGGGTGGGCCCGTCGTGCAGGCCGACGACCTGGACGCCTCCGGGTTGCCGGCGCACCTGCGGATGCGGGTGCGGGTGGTGGACACGAAGGGCACGGTCCTGGCCGAGGGCGGCGACGTCGACGACCTGCGCGGTCGCCTCGCCGGCCGGGCCCAGGACTCGCTGTCCAGGGCCACCGCGTCGATGGAGCGCCGCGGCCTGGACGCCGCCCCCGTCGAGCTCCTGCCCGACGTCGTCGAGCGCGAGGTCGCCGGGCACGAGGTGCGCGGCTGGCCGGCGTGGGTCGACGAGGGCGCGACGCTGGGCGTGCGGGTGCTGTCCTCGCGCGAGGCGGCGGTGGTGGCGCACGACCGCGGGGTCCGTCGCGCCGTCCTGCTGGACCTGCGCTCCCCGCTGGGGGCCATCGCGAAGACGCTGGACGTGCCGACCCGGCTGGCGTTGTCGTGGACGCCGTACCCGTCGGTGCTGGACATGCTCGAGGACTGCCTGGCTGCGGCCGTCACCTCCCTCGTGCGCCAGCACCGACCCGGCGGGACGTGGCCGGTGCGGGACCGCGCGGCCGTCGACGCGCTGCGCGAGGTCGTCCGCGCCGACGTCCACCCCGTCACCGAGGAGGTCGTCCGGACCGTGTCGCGGGTGCTGTCGGCGGCGCACGGCGTCCGTGACCGGCTGTCCCGGCTCACCTCGCCCGCGCTGCGCGACACGGTCGCCGACGTCCGGGCGCAGGTGGACTGGTTGGTCGCGCAGGGCTTCGTGCTGGCCACCGGGGCCGAGCGGCTGCCTCACGTGCTGCGCTATCTGGCCGCCGTCGAACGTCGGCTGGACGCCGCCGAGGTGGACCCGGGCCGGGACGCCCTGCTGCTGGACAAGGTGCTGCCCGCCTACGACGCCTACCTCGACGTGGTCGACACGCTGCCGGACGGCGTCGCGGTCCCGGCGTCGCTGCTGGAGGTCCGGTGGATGGTCGAGGAGCTGCGCGTCAGCGTCTTCGCCCAGCAGCTGGGGACGGCGCACCCGGTGAGCGAGAAGCGGATCCGCAACGCGCTGGCCGCCTGGACCGCCGCGCGGGGCTGAGCGGCGTACCGCCCAACGACGCGACACGCGGGTCGGGCGGTCGAGCACCGGCGGGGGCCGCTCCTGCGTCGCTGGACGGTACGCCCACGACCCCGTCGGGTGGGCGGGTCAGCCGGCCGGGGGCGGCCGGCCGACCTCCCACACCACCCGGGCGGTGGAGTCCCAGCGGCGCAGCGCCACCGCCTCGCCGTCCGCGTCCCGGCCGGCGTCCGGCATCCGGCGCAGCGCCGTCAGCGCCTGCCCCACCTGGCTGTCGTTCAGGTGCAGCGCGAGGGTCACGTGCGGGGTCCAGACCCCCGGCGCCATGTGGTCCGGCCGGTCCAGCGTGTCCCGCCAGGCCTGGTGGACCGCGCCGTGCAGCTGCAGCAGCGCCACCGACGGCACCACGAGCCGGGCCAGGACGTGCTTGTGACCGCCGAGCAGCACCAGGCCGCCGAGGCGTACCGGCAGGGGCAGGGCCCGGGCGGCGTCCACCGCCGCGACCAGCCGCTCCTCGTGCTCCGGGGCCACGCCCTGGGCCACGCCGAGCGTGACGTGCGGGCGGTTGGTGGGCCCGGTGTGCCGGCCCAGGCTGGGCAGGTCGGCCTCGACCAGGGCCCGCCACTGGGCCCGCACCCGCTCCTCGAGAGCGGGGTCCAGCACCAGCTCGACAGACTGCACCATGCGGGCATCATGGGTCCGGTGATCAGATCCCACGACCCGTCGCCGACCGCGTGAACGTCGCCGACAAGGGGTTCCAGGCCGCGTTCGACCACGAGACGCAGTCCCTCGGCACCTTCACCCTCGTCGTGCTCGGCCGGACCGGGGTGGGCAAGTCGACGCTGGTCAACGCCGTGTTCGGGGAGACCCTGGCCGAGACGGGCATCGGTCGGCCGGTGACGCAGACCAGCCACCTCTACCGCCGCGAGGGCGTCGGGCTGCAGGTCGTGGACACCAAGGGCCTGGAGATCGGGGACGACACCGACACGATCGTGGCCGAGCTGACGGCCCTGGTGGCGCACTCCCGGACCCGGCCCGAGGCGGAGCGGATCCACGTGGCGTGGTTCTGCGTGCAGGCCTCCGACCTGCGCATCCAGGACAGTGAGCGCACCGTCATGCAGACCCTGGTGGACCTGGGCATCCCGGTGCTCCTGGTCATGACCAAGGTGCCGATGCGCGACGGGCGCCCCCACCCCGACGCCGTCGCGTTCCACCACGCCGTCCGCGAGATGGACCTGCCGGTCGTCGGTGGTCGCGCCTGGCCGGTGATGGCCCAGGGCGACGACTTCGCCGGCTGGCCCGCCCACGGCCTGGCCGAGCTGGTCGAGCAGAGCCGCCTGGTGGCCCCCGAGGGCGTGCAGGCGGCGCTGGTGGCCGCGCAACGGGTGAGCGGTGACGCGAAGGCGAGGGAGGCAAAAAAAGTCGTGGCCTCCGCGGCGGCCGCAGCCGGCGCCGCGGCGGCGACCCCGATCCCGTTCGCTGACGCCGCCCTGCTGGTCCCGATCCAGCTGCGGATGATGTCCCGCATCGCCCTGCTGCACAACGTCCCGATGGACCGCGCCACCCTGCTCGCGCTGGGGTCGGTGGCGGCCACGACCGGGGCCGGGCGGTCGCTGGCGACGAGCCTGGTCAAGCTCATCCCCGGCGCCGGCACCATCACCGGCGGGCTGATCGGGGCGGGAGTGGCCTCGTCGGTCACCGCCGCGATGGGGACCGCGTGGATCACCGTCTGCCGCAAGTACGGCAGCGACACCGTGGTGGGCACGCTGGCGTTCGACCAGTCCGTGCTCAAGGACGCGTTCACCAAGGAGCTCGGTCGCCGGTTCACCGGCGTCGGCAAGGCCACCGCCACCGGCGTCGAGCAGGCCTGACCCGCGGCCGCCGAGCGCGGCGGTCGTCACCGTCGCCCGTCGGGGTCGCTGGCTGCCGGCGACCCCGCTCAGTCCTCGTGCAGCTCCTGGAACTCCTGCGGCAGCGACTCCGGGTTCCCGTCGGGGGCCACGAACAGGTGGATGTGCTCCCCGCCGCCGACCACCACCAGGGTGTCCAGCCGGGTGGCCCCGGCCTGCCAGAGGTCCACGGCCGCGTCGCGGTCCCGGGCCACCCGGGCCAGGACGTCCTGGTCCGGCTCGGTCCCGCCCGGGGGCAGCTCGGACGCCGCCTCGACCGCCACGGCGAGCAGGTCCAGGGCGCCGATGAGCGCCGCCCGCGTCACGCCGTGGTCGTCCGCCCCCTGACCGGTGGCCGTCAACCGCTCGCGGGCCTGCTCCACCTCGGCGGCCAGGGCCGCCGGGTCGGCCTCGACGTCCGCGTCCACGGGGACGGCCCCCTCGGGCGGGGCGACCTGCGCCAACCCGGCCAGGACGCCCTCGACGCTGCCGTGCGCGGTCTCCGCCACCTCCGCCAGCTCGTCGTTGAGCTCTGCCGACGCGGCCGCCTGCCCCTCGGCCAGCTCGGCGGCGATGGCCTCGACCGACCCTGCCTCGGGGGCCGGCGACCCGTTGTCACCGCCGGCCGCGGTGGCCACGACCCCGCCGACGACGCCCCCGACCAGCAGCGCGGCCAGGGCGATCGCGACCGCCGGGGCGCCGGGTCCCCTGCTGGTGGTGGTCGGTGCTGGCGTGCGGGGGTCCATCGAGTCTCCTGGGGTCGTCGGCGACTTCCACTGATGACGGAACATAAGTTGCGGGCCCAAAGGTATTGACCTGACCAGTGACGGATCATACGTTCGTCCGTGACACGAGACGTTCAACGCAGAACGCCCGAAAGTCCCGGAGGCCCCCCATGACCCACCGCCGTACCATGCTCGCCGCTGCCCTGGGAGCCGCACTCGTGCTCCCGCTCGCCGCCGTCGCCACCCCGGCCGTCGCTGCCGACGAGGACTACGAGGTGCTCGTCGTCGGCAAGACCCTGGGCTTCCGCCACAGCAGCATCGACGAGGCGACCACCGCCATCATCGCCCTCGGCGAGGCCAACGGTTTCACCGTCGACGTCTGGGACCCGCCGGTGGGCAGCTCCCCCGGTCAGCCGACCCGGACCATGGCCACCACGCCGTTCACCACCGCGGAGGACCTGTCGCAGTACGCGACGGTCGTCTTCGTGTCCACGGTCGACGGCACCAACAACCTCGACCCCGCCCGGCCCACCCTGCTGGACCCCGACGAGCTGTCCGCGTTCCAGGGCTACATCCGTGACGGCGGCGGGTACGCCGGCGTGCACGCGGCGACCGACACGATGCACACCGTCCCCTGGTACGGCCGGCTCAGCGGGGGCGGTGCCCGGTTCGTCAGCCACCCCCGGAACCAGACCGCCGTGCAGCAGGTCGAGGACCGCACGCACCCCTCGACCCAGCACCTCGGTGACACCTGGACCCGTTTCGACGAGTGGTACAACTTCAACCAGTCGCCCCGGGAGGACGTCCGCGTCCTGACCAACCTGGACGAGACCAGCTACGACCCCGGTCGCAACGCCATGGGTGCGGACCACCCGCTGTCCTGGTGCCACAACTTCGAGGGCGGCCGGTCCTGGTACACCGGAGGCGGCCACACCGAGGCCTCCTACCTCGAGCCGGACTTCCTGCAGCACCTGCTCGGCGGCATCGCCTGGTCCGCCGGCGCGGTCGACGGCGGCGGGGACTGCGTCACCTGGAACGAGCTGGACGGCCTGCTGGCCGACCTGGTCACCTGGAACGAGCTGGACGGTCTGCTGGCCGACCTGGTCGCCGCCGGCACCATCACCGCGGACGCCGCGGAGCGCATCACGAACCAGGTCGTGCGCTCGGAGGCCCTGGCCGAGGCCGGGCAGAGCGCCCACGCCGCGACCCGGCTGTCGGCCGCCGTCGCGCAGGTCCGGGCCCACGTCACCGACGCCGACGCCCGTGACCTGCTGATCAGCAAGGTCGAGGACCTGCGCACCTGGCAGCGCGACACCGCCTGACAGACCAGCACCAGCACCAGCACGCGCGGAACGGTCCGGTCGGCGCCCTCGGGGGAACCGACCGGACCGTTCGTGCGTCCACCGGGCGCCTCGGCGGCGGGTGGGCTCAGCGCCAGAGGCGTAGGCGACCGACCGGGTCGCCCCCTCTGATTGCGGTGTGGATACGGGCTTGCCCTGATCCGGCGCTCGACCACCCGGGGCGGGTCGG
>NZ_JBPKAO010000012.1:0-148319 GCF_051216895.1 Aquipuribacter aurantiacus | reverse complement strand
TCGACCTGAGCGAGTCCCAGATCTTCGACTCCTCGACGGTCGCGTCGCTGGACGCCATCGAGCTCAAGTACCGCCAGAAGGGCAAGAACGTGTTCATCGTCGGCCTCAACGAGGCCAGCCAGGGCTGGCACGGTCGCCTCACCGGGCAGCTGGGCGCCGGGCACTGACGGGGTCGGGGCCCGACCTCGGGGTCGGCCCCCGGGCAGCTGCCCCTACAGCGAGGGGCGACGGCGTCCGGCGGCGATGTCGCCCAGCTCGTCGGCGAAGGCCTCGGCCTTGTGGACCTGCTCGCGCAGGGTGTCGAGCTGGACCACGACGGCCTCGCGGTACATCCGGAGCCGGTCCACCACGTCGGCCGCGGTGACCGGGTCGAGATCCGGGAGGTCCACCGCGGTCTCGAGCAGGCCCAGCAGGTCCTTGGTCTCCTCCAGGGTGAGGAACGGCTTCATCCGGCGGACCAGGCGGAGTCGTTCGACGTCCCGGTCGACGTACAGCCGGAACCCGCCCTGCGACCGGCCGGACGGCACGACCAGGCCGATCTCCTCGTAGTGCCGGATGGTGCGCAGGCTGAGGTTGGTCTGCGCCGCGACCTCGCCGATCTGCATGAACGGACCGGTCGCCGTCGGCTCATTCAACTCTGCCATCGCGTGAGAGTACGGTACGCAGGCGCCGAGCAGCCACTGCCCCGCGTGCGGTGAGGCGGACCCGCGGACGCCGGGTGGCCGGCCGGCCGCTCGGCACCGCCGCCCCGAGAAGTGACGCGACGCGCCGCCCGGCGACCTGGTCGTGGCCGGCGGGGCTGCCACCGGCGCACCCGGGTCGGGCCGGGTAACCGGCCGAATCGGTACGGACCGACCACGTCGGGGGCGAATCCCCTGGTGGAAGCGGCGTTTCTGCTGCGCGCGACCCGCTGTGACGTGTTGGCTGACCCACGTGGCGGTCCCCTGGCGCATCACCGCGGCCGTCGTGCCGCCGGTGGGCGTCGCCCTGCTGCTGCTGCCCCCGGGACCGGGCCGGGCGCTGTCCTGGACCGCGCTGGCCGCCTTCTGCTGCGTGGTCGTGGTGACGGCCCCCTGGGTGGGGCCGCGGCACCCGTGGCGCTGGGTCGGGGCCGCCCTGGGGCTGGTCACGCTGTCCGGGCTGCTCACCGCCCCGTTCGTCATGGACGTGCTCCCGGCCACCACGGTCGACCCGTCCGTCGCGGTCCGGCTGCCCACCTACCTGCCGCTGCTGGTGGGCGTGTTCTGGCTGACCGAGACCGCACCGGCGCGCCCGGACCGGTGGGCGGCGGTGGACGCCGCCGTCATCGTCCTGGCCGGCTGCGTCCTGGGCCTGCTGGTGGTGGCCGACGGGCGCCCCGACGGCGTCCCGGTCCTGGTGCTGCCGCTGCTGGACCTGGCGGTGCTCGTCGCGGCCCTGCCGGTGCTGTCCGAGCGGGCCCGCAGCCCCTCGCAGCTGCTGCTGGCGACCGGGCTGCTGGCGCTGCTGGTGACCGACTCCGCGGTCGTGCTCGGCGCGGTGACCGGACTGCGGACGGCTCCCTACGTCGCGGGCCTGCTGCTGCTCGCCGTCCTCCTGCTGGCCCTCGCGGCCACCCACCCGTCGGCGGTGCGGCTCGCCGAGGCCGCGCAGCACCGCGCCGACGTCCGGCCGCTCGCCGTCGGCGGCGCCGGTCCCCACGTCACCCCCCGGCGGCTGCTGCTGCTCGGGATCGGGCTGGTGGGTGCGCCGGTGGTGCTGCTGCTGTCCCTGCTGGGCGCCCTGCCCGACCCCGGACGGCTGGTGCCCCTGGCGGCGTTCGCCGTCTTCGTCCTCACCGCGGCCAGGCTCACGCACCTGGTCGGGGAGCTCGTCCGCCACGACACCCGACGCGAGGCGCAGGTGCGGTTCTCCTCCGCCTTCGACCGCTCACCGGGCGGCCTGGCGATGGTCGGGCTGACCGGGCCGGACACCGGTCGCCTCGCCGAGGTCAACGAGAGCCTGTCCCAGCTGCTCGGCCGCACGGTCCCGGAGCTGCTCGGCTCCCCGGTCGTCGACCTCGTCCACCCCGAGGACACCGCCGGTGCGCTCCGGCTGCAGGTCGCCCTGGCCGACGCGACCGCCGGGCGGCCGACGGGCGTGCCGGTGCCCACCCGGTTGGCAGCGGCCGGTCGGCCCCGGTTCGGGGTGGTCGACATCGCCCCGCTGACCACGGCGCGGGAGGCCGGCTCCCGGGCCCGTTCGTGGGCCGTGGTCCAGGTCGACGACGTCACCGAACGGCTCGACACCCAGACGCAGCTGGCGCGCGCGGCGCTGCGCGACCCGGTGACGGGGCTGGCCAACCGGGTCGGGCTGCTGCGGACGCTCCAGGAGTCGCTGCTCGACCACGCCCGTGGCGGCCCGCCGGTGGTGCTCCTGCTGCTGGACCTCGACCGGTTCAAGCTGGTCAACGACGCGCACGGCCACGCCGTGGGGGACGAGCTGCTGCGCGACGTGGCCGGTCGGCTGGGGCGGCTGCGGGTGGCCGAGGTGTCCCGCCTGGGCGGCGACGAGTTCGCCCTGCTGGCCAGGATGCCCGCGGGTGACCGGCTGGACACGCTGCTGCGCCGGCTGCACGGCGCGCTCCAGCCGGTGGTCGAGCTGAGCCGCGGCGACGTCGTGGTGTCGGCCAGCGTGGGTGTGGTCGTGCACGACCGGCAGCACTCGCGCGGGACCGTCCCCGACGCCGAGGCGCTCGTCCGGCAGGCGGACATCGCGATGTACCGCGCGAAGGCGAGGGGCGGGCGGGGCCACGTCGTGTTCGGCGACCAGCTCCAGGCCGAGGTCGACACCCGTCACGCCATCGAGCGCGAGCTGCGGACCGCCCTGACCAGCGGCGGGCTGCAGGTCGTCTACCAGCCCGTGGTCGAGCTGCAGGACCGCAGCGTGGTGGCGCACGAGGCCCTGGTCCGGCTGGTCCGCCGGGTGCAGGGGGTCCTGGTCGGCCCCGCGGAGTTCCTGGAGGTGGCCGAGGAGTCCGGCCTGGTGCGGGGGATGGGCGGGTTCGTGATGTCCACGGCCCTCGGCGCGGCCGCCCGGGACCCGCAGGGGCGCCGGATGGCGGTGAACGTCAGCGGGCGCGAGCTGGCCGAGCCCGACTTCGCGGGGCGGGTCCTGCGTCGCCTCGACCGGGCCGACGTGGCCCCGGCGACCCTGACGATCGAGGTCACGGAGTCGGCTGTCGTGCCGTACCTGGACGGGGTCGTGCCGCAGCTGCAGACCCTGCGCACCGAGGGCGTCACGGTGGCCCTGGACGACTTCGGCACCGGGTACTCCTCGCTGACGCACCTGCGGGTCCTGCCGGTCGACATCGTCAAGATCGACCGCTCCTTCGTCGAGCGGGTCGTCCTCGACGGGCCGGACCGGCGGATCGTCGCCGCCGTGACCGACCTCGCGGCCGGCCTGGGGCTGGCGACCGTCGCGGAGGGCATCGAGACCACCGAGCAGCACGAGGCGATCACGTCGCTGGGCTGCCGGTACGGGCAGGGCTACCTCTACGGTCGTCCTGCGGCCGGGCTCGTCACCGCCGCCCCCGTAGCCCAACCGGCAGAGGCAGGCGCCTTAAAAGCGCAGCAGTACGGGTTCGAGTCCCGTCGGGGGCACCACCCGTCCGGCGGTCCCGTGGCCGCTCCGAGGACAGGCGATCCGGGTCCTGGGTAGACTTCCCCCGGCTCGGGAACCCCAGGACACGCTGGGGTGTTACCCGAGCACAGGGTCATCTCGGCCCGCTCTGGAGGGAGATCATGCGCAGCAGCAACCCCGCGTTCTCGCGGAACGAGGCGTTCACCCGTAACGGGTACGCCACCTTCGACGTCGCGACGCCGTCGGCGGAGTCGCTGGAGTCCCAGTACGGCATGGCCTCGCCGGTGCGCGAGCGCGCCATGACGCTGGAGGACGTGGTCACCCGCACGGGGATCATGTTCGCCGTCCTGCTGGCCGTGGCCGTCCCGCTGTTCTGGGCGATCATCACCGGCGTCATCGGGTTCGGCACGGGTCTCATGCTGACCTTCGGCGGGATGATCGTCGGGCTCGTCCTGGCCCTCGTCGTGTCGTTCTCCAAGACCATCCGCCCCGGGCTGATGATCGCCTACGCGGCCTTCCAGGGCCTGCTGGTCGGGGGCATCAGCGCCCTGTACACCGTGCAGTTCGGCGACGGGCTGGTCTTCCAGGCAGTCCTGGGCACCATCGCGGCGTTTACCGCGATGCTCATCGCCTACCGCACCGGCCTCATCAGGGCCACGAAGCGGTTCCGCAAGATCCTCATGGTGGCCGCCATCGGCTACCTGTTCATCGGCCTGTTCAACCTGGTCGCCGTGTGGTTCTTCGGCGCCGACTCGCTGTTCTTCTCCTCCGGCCTGCTCGGTGTCGGCCTGTCGCTGGTCGGCGTGACGCTGGCCTCGCTGTTCCTCATCCTCGACTTCGACTTCATCGAGCAGGGCATCCGCAACCAGCTGCCCCAGCAGTGGGCGTGGCGGGCGGCCTTCGGGCTCGTCGTCACCCTGATCTGGCTGTACCTGGAGATGCTCCGCCTGCTCGCCATCCTCCGCGGCGGCGAGTGACGTCCCAGGTCGCCTGACCTGACACGAACGCGACACGACCCGTGCTGCCCACCCCGCGCGACACCTCCGAGGAGGTCGCGCAGGAGGCGGCACGGGTCGTCTCGCGTCTGAGCACCCTCACGCCGGCCCGCATCCCCGTCGACGTCGTCCGGCCGGCCGTCCAGCGGCTGGCCGACGCCGCCCGGGCCGCCGAGGGCCTGGACCCGCACCCCGTGCCGGACCTGGCCCCGCACGGCTGGGTCGACCTGCTGCGCGTGGTGGTCGGGGACCTGCTGGACGCCTCGCCGGGTGAGGCCGGTCTCGTGGCCGCCCGCGACGAGCTCGTCGAGCTGCGCCGCGCGCTGCCCTGAGCCTGGAGCGGCTGAGCCTGGCGCGGCCCTGAGCCTGCGGGCCCGGGGGGTCAGCTCAGGCGTTCGTAGACCACGGCCATGCCCTGGCCGCCGCCGACGCACATGGTCTCCAGGCCGTACTGCCCGTCACGGACCCGCAGCGCGTTGAGCAGCGTCGTGGTGATCCGCGCCCCGGTGGCGCCGAACGGGTGCCCGTAGGCGATGGCCCCGCCGTGCACGTTGAGCTTCTCGGGGTCGATGCCCAGGTCGTCGGCGCTGGCCAGCACCTGCGACGCGAACGCCTCGTTGATCTCGACCAGGTCGACGTCGGCCATCGTCAGGCCGGCGCGCTCGAGGGCCTGCCGGGACGCCTCGACCGGGCCCATGCCCATGATCTCCGGGCTCAGGGCGGACACCCCGGTCGACACCACGCGCGCCAGCGGGGTCAGGCCGTGCGCCTCGGCGAAGTCGCCGGAGACCACCACCAGTGCCGCGGCGCCGTCGTTGAGCGAGCAGCAGTTGCCGGCCGTCACGGTGCCGTCGGTGCGGAACACGGGCTGCAGCTGCGACACCTTCTCCAGCGTGACGCCGGCGCGCGGGCCGTCGTCCCGGCTCACGACGGTGCCGTCGGGCGTGGTCACCGGCGTGATCTCGGTGCCGACGTACCCGGCGGCGATGGCGGCCTCGGCCCGGTTCTGGCTGGTCACGCCCCACTCGTCCTGGCGCTGGCGGGAGATGCCGCGCGAGGTGGCCACGTTCTCGGCGGTCTGCCCCATCGCGACGTAGACGTCGGGCAGCTCGCCGGACCCGCGCGGGTCGTGCCACGGGGCGTTCATCCGGGCCGTCTCGCCGGTGCGGCGACGGGCGTCCTCGAAGCGCGGGTTCATCGCGTCCTCGCCGAACAGGTCGGAGCCCTTGACGCCCTTGTAGCGCGAGACGCACTCGACCCCGGCGGACACGAAGGCGTGGCCCTCACCGGCCTTGATCGCGTGGAACGCCATCCGCGTGGTCTGCACGCTGGACGCGCAGAACCGGTTGACGGTCGTACCGGGCAGGCCGTCGTGGCCCAGCAGCACCGCCACGACGCGTGCCATGTTGGTGCCGTGCTCGCCGCTCGGCTCGGCGCAGCCCAGCATCAGGTCGTCCAGGTCGGTGGCGCTCATCCCCGGGACGGCCTCCAGGGCGGCGGCGACCACCGTGGCGGCCAGGTCGTCCGGACGGACGTCGACCAGCGAGCCCTTCCCGGCACGGCCGATGGGGGAGCGGGTGGCGGAGACGACGACGGCGTCGGGCATGCGGGGAGCCTAACCGAGGTCGACCCCTGGGTTACCCGCCGGTAACCGCGGCGTCGGCCTGCGCCTGGTCGTCACCGGTCCCGCCGCGCATCAGGTCCACCACGACCGGAACGACGTGGCCCATGGTGCGGCGGTAGCCGTCGGCAGAGGGGTGGAACCGGTCCTCGGCGAACATCGCCGCCGCGTCGTGACCGCGGAAGTCGTGGGCCATCAGGCCACGCAGGTCGACCGGGTGGCCGCCCGCGGCCAGCACGACACCGGTCTGCGCCTCGGCCAGCTGCCGGGACCAGCGCCCTCCGAGGGCCCGCAGCGGCTGCTGCACCGACGTGATGGTGCCCAGGTCCGGCACCGTGCCCACGACGACGAGGGCGCCGCCGGCGACGAGCCGGGTCACGGCCTCGCCGAGACGGCGGGCGGCCGAGGCGGTCGGGACCCGCTCCTTGACGTCGTTGCCGCCGATGATCACGAGCACGACGTCGGGCCGGACCCCGTCGGCCTCCAGGGCGTCGACCTGCCCCTCGAGCTCCGCCGACACCGCCCCGACCCTGGTCTCGGTCCGCAGGTCCACGGGGTGCCCCGTCGCGCGGGCCAGGCCGGTGGCCAGCAGCACGCCGGGGGTCGCGCCCGGGTCGTCGGCCCCGAGCCCGGCGGCTGCGGAGTCGCCCAGCACGCACAGCTGCAACGGCCGGTCCACCGGTAGGGAGGTGTCCACCCGGCCGTAGGCGTCGTAGCGCCCGTCCACGTCGAAGGGCGTGCTCATCCGCCCGATGATCCAGCGGCTGGCCAGCCGGGCCTCGGCCACCAGGACGCCCACCCCCGTGACGCCCAGCAGCGTCAGCCCGCCGCCGCCCAGGGCGACGGTCCGGCCGATCCGGCGGATGCCGGTCCGAGGCGTCGTCATGCTCTCGGTGATCGGCACGTCCGGCCGGCGGCGCGAGCGTGGACGGGCAGGTTCACCCGTCAGGGGTCCGCCCGCGGGCGCCGCGACCCGGCGGCGGACCGGACGGCGGCTGACGGGCATGGCACCAGGGTAGGCAGCCGCGGGGCCGTCGTCGTCGGAGTTCCGGGGACCCACCCGGTGAGCCCGGCGGCGAGGGCCCCCTCGGATGTCTGACACGATTGGGGGGTGCGTTATGCCGAGTCGATCGTGGACCTCGTCGGTGGAACACCTCTGGTCAGGCTCTCGCGGGTGACCCGCGGCCTGTGGCCGGGAGCCGAGGAGGGCAAGGGCCCGCTGGTGCTGGCCAAGGTCGAGTACCTCAACCCCGGCGGCAGCATCAAGGACCGGATCGCGCTGAAGATGGTGCTCGAGGCCGAGGCGAGCGGGGCGCTGCAGCCCGGTGGCACCATCGTAGAGCCCACCAGCGGCAACACCGGCGTCGGCCTGGCCCTGGTCGCCCAGCAGCGCGGCTACAAGTGCATCTTCGTCTGCCCGGACAAGGTCAGCGAGGACAAGCGCAACGTGCTGCGCGCCTACGGGGCCGAGGTCGTGGTCTGCCCGACCGCCGTCGAGCCGAGCCACCCCGACTCCTACTACTCCACCTCCGACCGGCTGGCCCGCGAGAGCCCCGGCGGCTGGAAGCCCGACCAGTACTCCAACCCCGCCGGCCCCGCGAGCCACTACGAGACCACGGGCCCGGAGATCTGGGACGACACCGACGGCCGGGTCACCCACGTCGTCACCGGCGTGGGCACCGGCGGCACCATCACCGGCGTCGGCCGGTTCCTCAAGGAGAAGTCCGCCGACCGCGAGGGCGGCGGCGTCCAGGTCATCGGCGTCGACCCCGAGGGCAGCGTCTACTCCGGCGGCACCGGCCGGCCGTACCTGGTCGAGGGCGTCGGCGAGGACTTCTGGCCCAGCGCCTACGACCCGAGCATCCCCGACGAGATCGTCGCCGTCAGCGACGCCGAGTCGTTCCACATGACCCGACGCCTGGCGCGCGAGGAGGGGCTGCTGGTCGGCGGCTCCTGCGGGATGGCCGCCGTGGGCGCGCTGAGGGTGGCCCAGCGGCTGGCCGAGGAGGGCCGTGACGACGCCGTCGTCGTGGTGATCCTCCCCGACGGCGGGCGCGGCTACCTGTCCAAGATCTTCGACGACCGCTGGATGGCGTCGTACGGCTTCGTGGCCCCCAACGGGGGGCGGACGGCCTCGGACGTGCTCCGGACCAAGACCGGCGACCTGCCGGCCCTGGTGCACACGCACCCGAACGAGACGCTGCGCGACGCGATCGGCATCCTGCGCACCTACGGCGTCTCGCAGATGCCCGTGGTCAAGGCCGAACCGCCCATCACCTCCGGCGAGGTCGCGGGTGCCGTGACCGAGGAGCACCTGCTGCAACGCGTGTTCACGGGGGCGGCCACACTGGCGGACCCCGTCGAGAAGCACATGGACTCGCCCCTTCCGCTGATGGGGGCGGGGGAGTCCGTGGACGCCGTCCGTGAGGCGCTCACGCTGTCCGACGCGGTGCTCGTGGTCGAGGACGGCAAGCCGGTGGGCGTCCTGACCCGGTTGGACCTGCTCGGCTTCCTCGCGCAGTGAGCGACGGTCCCGGGCACAGCCACGAGGCCACGGCCGGGGCGCTGCTGCTGCGCCCCCACAGCCGGGGCGAGGAGCCCCGCAAGGGCGCCTCCCGCGCCTCGGGGCTGCTCGCCGGGCCGCACCGCGACCTGGTGGCCGGGACCCAGGTGCTGCACGCGGACCTGCACAACCACACCGACCTGTCCGACGGGGCCGGTCACGCCGACGACGCGTTCGACTGCATGCGCGCCTCCGGCCTGGACGCCGCCGCCCTGACGGACCACGCCGGGTTCACCGACCTGGCCTCGCTCGAGCGGGTGCGCAAGGTCGTGCCCTGGGCCGGGATGCCCGTCAAGCTCATCACCGACGCCGACTTCGTCCGGGCGGGCGAGCTCGCCGCGGCCGCCGACGACCCCGGCGCGTTCACCGCGATCCGCGGGTTCGAGTGGACGACGCCGCACCTGGGCCACGTCAACGTGTGGTTCTCGCAGACCTGGATCCCGGTCGACGACCGCGCGGGCATCCAGGGCCTGCACGACTGGATCGCCGGTCCCGTCCCCGGCCCCGACACGCTGTTCGGGCTCAACCACCCCGGCCGCGAGCCGCTGCGCTTCGACTCCTTCGCCCACGACCCGCGCCTCACCGACCGCCTGGTCAGCATCGAGGTGTTCAACCGCACCGACGACTACCTGTTCGAGGGCTACCGCAACGGTCTGGGCAGCCCGATGCTGGCGTGCCTGGCCGCCGGGTGGCGGCCCGGGCTGCTCGGGGTGTCCGACGAGCACGGCCGCCGCTGGGGCTTCGAGCCCGGGCTCGGCCGGGGCGGGCTGTGGGTGCGCGAGTGGACCCGGGCGGGCGTGCGCGAGGCCCTGGCCGCGCGCCGCTTCTACGCCACGCGGGAGCCCGGTCTGCGCCTGGACGTCGTGGCCTCGCTCGGTCCGGACGTCGCCGGTCCGGCGGCGGCGCGGCTCGGTGGCACCCTCGAGGTCCCCGCCGGGACCCGGTCCCTGGAGCTCGCGGTCGACGTGGACGCGGGACCGGCCTCGACCGGGCGCGACGTCGAGCTGCAGGTGCTGACCACCGGTCTCACGGTGCCCACGGTCCTGGCCGTGCAGCGGGCGCAGTCGGGGCGTCCGGCCACGGTCCGGGTCGACCTGCAGGGGGAGTGGGAAGCCGACGAGGTGCCCTGGCTCGTCGTCCGGGTCGCCGACCCGGCCGCACGCAACCTCCAGCCGGGACCCGACGGGCACCCCAGCAACAACCGCGCCCTGGCCTACGCCAGCCCCATCCGGCTGGAGCCCGCCGGCGGCTGACCCCGCGCCACCGCCCCGCCCGGCCCCGCCGTGCTGCGTGCGCGTCTCGTGTGGGACGTTTCCGTGCGCTTCGGGGGCCGGGGGCGCGCGGAACGTCCCACACGTGTGGCTGACCCTGCTCGTGCGCAGGCCGCTCCTGCTCGTGCGCGTCTCGTGGGGGACGTTTCCGTGCGCTTCGGGGGCCGGGGGCGCGCGGAACGTCCCACACGTGTGGCTGACCCTGCTCGTGCGCAGGCCGCTCCTGCTCGTGCGCGTCTCGTGGGGGACGTTTCCGTGCGCTTCGGGGGCCGGGGGCGCGCGGAACGTCCCACACGTGTGGCCGACCCTGCCCGTGCGCGGGCCGATCCTGCTCGTGCGCGTCTCGTGTGGGACGTTTCCGTGCGCTTCGGGGGTTGGGGGCGCGCGGAACGTCCCACACGCGTGGTCGACCCTGCTCGTGCGCGGGCCGACATGCTCGTGCACGTCCCGTGGGGGACGTTTCCGTGCGCTTCGGGGGTTGGGGGCGCGCGGAACGTCCCACACGCGTGGTCGACCCTGCTCGTGCGCGGGCCGACATGCTCGTGCACGTCCCGTGGGGGACGTTTCCGTGCGCTTCGGGGGTTGGGGGCGCGCGGAACGTCCCACACGCGTGGTCGACCCTGCTCGTGCGCGGGCCGACATGCTCGTGCACGTCCCGTGGGGGACGTTTCCGTGCGCTTCGGGGGTTGGGGGCGCGCGGAACGTCCCACACGCGTGGCCGCCCCTGCTCGTGCGTGGGCCGACATGCTCGTGCACGTCTCGTGGGGGACGTTTCCGTGCGCTTCGGGAGCTGGGGGCGTGCGGAACGTCCCACACGTCGAGGGGTGCGGGCGAGGGCTCGGCCCGGCAGGGGCCCGGCGGGGCTTGCGGAAATAGCACTAGTGCTACCGATGTAGCAGGTCTACTATCGCTCGGGACGGTGACCGACGACGGAGGGGGACGGTTGTGCCGACTCAGCGGAGCACGGGCGAACCGGTCGTGCAGGTGCGTGGCCTGCGGATGCGGTACGGGACGAACGACGTGCTGGACGGCGTCGACCTGCACATCAGCCGGGGCGAGGTGCTCTGCCTGCTGGGGCCCAACGGGGCCGGCAAGACGACCACCATCGAGATCCTCGAGGGCTTCCGGGCCCGTTCGGAGGGTGAGGTCGACGTGCTGGGCAGCGACCCCCAGACCGGGGACGAGGCGTGGCGCGCGCGGGTCGGGGTGGTGCTGCAGTCCTGGCGCGACCACCCGCGCTGGACGCCGCGCAAGCTCCTGACCCACCTGGGTCGCTACTACGAGCCGTACGCGACGCCGGAGCGGCCGCGCCCCTACGACGTCGCCGAGCTCATCACGATGGTCGGCCTCGACCCCATCGCCGACCAGAAGATCGTCACCCTGTCCGGGGGGCAGCGCCGGCGTCTGGACGTCGCCATCGGCATCATCGGCCGCCCCGAGCTGCTGTTCCTGGACGAGCCGACCGCCGGGCTGGACCCGATGGCGCGGCGTGACTTCCACGACCTGGTCCACCGGCTGTCGGACCTGGAGGACACCACGGTCCTGCTCACCACGCACGACCTGGCCGAGGCCGAGCGGCTGGCCGACCGGATCCTCGTGCTGGCGGCCGGGCGGATCGTCGCCGACGGCAGCGCGGAGGAGCTGGCCCGGCAGGTCGGGCGGGAGGCGCAGGTCACCTGGACGGTGGACGGCGAACGGTTCGTCCACGCCACGGCCGACGCCACCGCCTACGTCCGGCAGCTGTTCGCCCAGCACGGGGACGCGCTGGGCGACCTCGAGGTCCGCCGGGCCACCCTCGAGGACACCTACGTGGAGATGGTCCACCGGTACGAGACCGGTGGCCCCGGGGACCCGCAGGAGCGCCGCGGGGCGCTGGAGGTGGTCGCGTGAACGTCAGGCTGCACGCAGTCGGGGTCGGGGTCCGCCGCGGCCTCACCGAGTTCGTCCAGAGCCTGCGGAGCCCGCAGGACCAGGGCTTCTACCTGTTCTTCGGGGTCGCCACGGTCATCTTCCTGTACGTCAACCGCACCAACGAGGTGGAGGGCACGGACCTGCTGTACCCGGCCGTCGCGCTGCCCAGCATCCTGGGGGCGCTGCTGGTGTTCAACGCCATGCTGGGGCCGGCGTTCGCGCTGGCCATGGAGCGCGAGGACGGCACCCTGCTGCGCGCCAAGGCCGTGCCCAACGGGATGGTCGGCTACGTCAGCGGCCAGGCCGTCTACCACTCGCTGGGCCTGCTGCCCATGCTGCTGGTGGTCCTCGTGCCCAGCACCATCCTCTTCGACGGGGTGCTGCCCGGCGGCGCGTCGGCGTGGCTGACGTTCGCCTGGGTGGTCGTGCTGGGGCTGCTGGCCACGCTGCCGATCGGCATGATCATCGGGGCGCTCGTGCCCAGCACGCAGAAGGTCTCGACCTGGGGGATGCTCCCGATCCTGCTGCTGACCGGCATCTCCGGGATCTTCGTCCCGCTGCAGGCGATGTGGGGCTGGCTGCAGGTCGTCGCCCAGGTCTTCCCGCTGTACTGGATCGGTCTCGGGCTGCGATCCGCGTTCCTGCCCGAGGCCGCCGCCGCCATCGAGATCACCGGCACGTGGCGCACCTGGGAGACGGTGGCCGTCCTGAGCGCCTGGGCCGCCCTCGCCCTCGCCCTGACGCCGGTCGTGCTGCGCCGGATGGCGCGCCGGCAGTCCGGCTCGGCCGTGGAGGCGGCACGGCAGGCCGCCGTGCAGACCATCCGGTGAGCGACAGCGACGTCCACAACCGCATCGCGGCCCTGCGGGTCGAGGGCGGTGTGACCCGCCGGGAGCTCGCGGACGCGCTCGGGGTGCACTACCAGACCGTCGGCTACCTGGAGCGGGGCGAGTACAGCCCGTCGCTGCACCTGGCGCTGCGGATCGCGGAGTTCTTCGCCGTCCCGGTCGAGGTGGTGTTCTCGACCCGGCCGTTCCCGACGATCTCCGGGGCCGAGCGCTCGGCCTGAGCCGACCCGGCCGGCCACCACGTCCTGGACGGGCCGGGCGGTCGGGCGGGTCGGCGGCCACACTGCCGACGTGACCGAACCCCGCGTGCAGGCCCCGCCCCGTCCCGGCGGGACCGCCGTCCGCCGTGGTCCGGGCTACACCCTGCTCCTGCTGGGCATCCTCATGTTCGTCGTCAACGCCGGGGTGTCCCGGCTGGCCCTGGTGAGCGGCATCGAGCCCGTCCCGCTCGCGTCCGTGCGGATCGCCGGCACCGCGCTGGTGCTGGGTGCCGTGCTCGTGCTGACCGGGCGGGCCCGGACGCTGCGGGTGACCTGGCGCGAGCTGCCGCTGCTCACCGTCTACGGCATCGCAGGCGTGGGCCTGGTGCAGCTGAGCTACTTCGTGGCGATCCAACGGCTGCCCATCGGGCTCGCGCTGCTGCTGGAGTACCTGGCGCCGCTGCTGGTCGCCCTGGTCGCACGGTTCCTGCTGCACGAGCAGGTGAGCGCGTTGCTGTGGCCGGCGCTCGCGCTCAGCCTGGGCGGGCTCGCGCTGGCGCTGGGGCTGGGCGGGGGCGAGGTCGACCTGGACGTCGTCGGCGTCGTCGCCGGGCTGGTCGCGGCCGTGTCGTTCGCCACGTACTTCCTGCTGGGCGAGCGGATCGTGCGGCACCGCGACCCGCTGTCGACGACGTTCTGGGGCTTCGCGATCCCGGGGCTGCTGGCCACCGCGTTCGCCCCGTGGTGGGGCACGCTCGCGGACTCGTCCCAGGTCCAGGTGCAGCTGCCGGAGGCCATCGGCGGCGGTGAGGTGCTGCTGCTGCTCGTCGTGCTGTGGGTGATCCTGCTGGGCACGCTCGGGCCGTTCGCCGCCTCGACCGCAGCGCTGCGCTACATCCCGGCCACAGTCGTCACCGTGGTCGCGACCCTGGAGCCGGTCGGGGCGGCCGTGCTGGCCTGGTGGTGGTTCGACGAGTCCCTGACCGGGCTCCAGGTGCTGGGCTTCGGGCTCGTCCTGTCCGGGGTGGTGCTGGCGCTGCTCGCGCGCGGCATCCCCGCCGAGGACGAGCCGGACACCCCCGTGCTGCCCCCGACCTGAGGGGCGCGCACGCCCGGTGGGCGCGTGGCGGTGGTCGCGTGAGCGGGGCAGCCGGGAGATGATCATCGGGACCCGGCGAGGGCCGCGGTCAGGACCTGGAGGTCATCCGTGACGCACGCCGCCGACACCCCGCCCGACGCGCTGCCCGAGTCCTCGCGCGACGACGACACCACCGGGAGCCTGCGCGGGCTCCGTGGGTTCAACCTGGGCGCGGCCGCCCTGCACGCGGTGCAGGCCGTGGCGGTGCTGGTCCTGGCGAACGACTTCGCGCTGCCGGTGACCGCGGCCTACCTGAACGGCCCGCCCGGGTCGGGCCTGTACGAGCAGCTGACCCTGTTCGACTCGCCCATCGGGCTCGGGGTGGCGCTGTTCCTGGCGCTGTCGGCGTTCTTCCACCTGCTGGTCGCCTCGCCCTGGGGCCACCCGCGCTACCTGGGTGGGCTGCGCGAGCACCACAACTACTTCCGCTGGGTCGAGTACGCGCTGTCGAGCTCGGTGATGATCGTGCTCATCGCGCAGATCACCGGCATCGCCGACGCCGCCGCCCTGATGGGCCTGTTCGCGGTCAACGCGACCATGATCCTGTTCGGCTGGCTGCAGGAGCGCTACGAGCAGCCCGGCAGCGGACGGTGGCTGCCGTTCGTGTTCGGCAGCATGGCCGGCGCCGTGCCGTGGCTGGCGATCCTGCTGTACGTGCTGGCCCCCGGCTCGCAGAGCGAGGCCGCCCCGCCGGCGTTCGTCTACGGGATCATCGTGTCGCTGTTCCTGTTCTTCAACGTGTTCGGGCTCAACCAGGCGCTGCAGTACGCCCGCGTCGGCAAGTGGCGTCGCTACGCCTACGGCGAGCGCGTCTACATCGTGCTCAGCCTGGTCGCCAAGTCGCTGCTGGCGTGGCAGGTGTTCGGCGGCACGCTCGCCGGCTGAGCCTGGGCGGCCGACGGGACGCGCGCTGCCCCCGAGGGTGGCCGGCCGCCCAGCCCCCGGAGCGCCTCAGGCCTCGGGGAGGCTGGCGCGGGCGGCGTCCTGGCCGTGGGCGGCCAGGTCGTAGCCCACCTGGCAGAACCCGTGGTTGCAGTAGCCGCCGGGGTTCTTGGCCAGGTACTGCTGGTGGTAGTCCTCGGCGTAGTAGAACGGGCCGGCCTCGGACGCGGGCCGGATCTCGGTGGCGATCTGGCCGTAGCCGTCGGCGCTCAGCGCGCGCTGGTAGCGCTCGCGGGAGTCGCGGGCGGCGGCGGCCTGCTCGTCGGTGGTGGTGAAGATCGCCGAGCGGTACTGGGTGCCGACGTCGTTGCCCTGCCGGTTGGGCGTCGTCGGGTCGTGGTTCTCCCAGAACTCCTTGAAGACCCGCTCGAGCGGCACGACGGCCGGGTCGAAGACCACCAGCGCGGTCTCGGTGTGGCCGGTGCGGGCCGTGCAGGTCTCCTCGTACGTGGGGTTCGGGGTGTGGCCGCCCATGTAGCCGACGGCCGTGGTGTGGACCCCGTCCAGGCGCCAGAAGATCCGCTCGGCGCCCCAGAAGCAGCCCATCGCCACGTAGAGCTCCTGGTGGCCCTCGGGCCAGGGACCGACCAGCGGGGAGCCCTTGACGGTGTGCCGGGCCGGGACGCGCACGGGGGTGTCGCGCCCGGGCAGGGCCTCCTCGGGCGTGACCAGGGTTGTCTTGCGGGTGCCGAACAGCATGCGTTCCTCCTCGAAGGGTGTCTGCGGGTGCAACCAGATGCCCCCCGCGATCGTTCCCGGGGTCGCGCCGACCCCGGGCCCGCTGTGGTGGGATGAGCCGGTGGTGCGGGTCGCGGGGGTCGCGGGCGCCGCCGTGCTGGGTCTGACGGCGGTGGTGCTGTCGGTGGTGCTGGGGCCGCCGAGGTTCGCCCGGGACAGCCTGCTCGACCGGTTCCGCCTGGTCGGGGACCCGGGCTCGGCGCCCGAGTCGCTCGAGGCGGTCGACGACGGGACGTCCCAGCCGGTCGACGTCCCGGAGCCGCTGCTCGGGGTACCCGTCGAGGTCGTCCTGGCGGTGCTGGTGACCACGGTCGCCGCCGCCCTGCTCGTCCGCTCGCTGCTGCGGGCCCGGCACGAGCCGTCCGCCGCCCCCGACCTGGACCCCCTCGTCGAGCCGCCCGCGGGCGCGCCCGTCGACATCGCGGGGGTGCGCGAGGCGGTCCGTCACGCGGCGAGGGGGCTGGACGAGCCGGGCCGCGACGCGGCGGACGTGGTGGTCGGCTGCTGGGTGCGGCTGGAGGAGGCGGGCGGCACGGCCGGGACCGGGCGGCGACCCAGCGACACCCCCACGGACTTCGCCCACCGGCTGGCGGCCGCGGTTCCGGGGCTGGACCCCGACGCGCTGCTGCGGCTGCGGGCGGTGTACTCCCGGGTGCGGTTCGGCCCGGCCGGCGCCACGGCCGGTGACGTCGGCGTGGCCCGCGCGGCGCTGGCGGACCTGGTGGCCACGCTCGACCCGGTCGACCGGACCGGGCCCCGCACGTGACGCAGGCTCCCACGACGCGGCGGTCGCGGTGACGAGCCGGTTCGGCCGAAGGCCCGCCGTCGGGCCGCGGGGGCCGTCCGGCCGGAGCCCGCTGCGTGACGCCGCGCCCGGGCCCGCACGCTGGGCGGGGGCCGTCGCCGCCGCATCGGCCGTCGTCGGGCTCGGGCTGGTCGGGGGTGTCTCGCCCGAGCGGTCGGCCCTGCTGGCCGCGGCCGCCGCGGTGGCGGTGCTGGCCGTGCGCGTCGCCGGTGACGACCTGACCTGGCCGCCGCGCCCGGCCCGCAGGACACGTCCGGGCTGGCACGGGGTCGCCACGACGCTGCGTCAGCTCGAGGGGGCCCGGACCGACGGCGGTGACCGCGCGACGTTGCGGGCGCGGCTGGCCCGCCTCGAGCGCGACGGGCCGCACCCGGCGGCCGGCGCCGTCCGCGCCGTCGTCGGGGGCGCCGCGACCACCGGGCGTCGCAACCGGCGGCCCCGCACCCCGACCGACCGCACCCCGACCGACCGCACCCCGACCGACCGCACCCCGACCGATCCGACCCCGACCGATCCGACCCCGACCGATCCGAGCCCGACCGCCCGCACCCCGAACGGCAGGAGCCAGCCGTGAGCAGCGACCCCGACCCGATCGTCCCGCTCCCCGTCCCGGAGGTGGCCCGCCTCGCCCAGGAGGTGCTGGCGGAGGTAGGCACCGCCGTGGTCGGCATGCAGGGCCCGCTGCGGCTGGCCCTCGCGGCGGTGCTCGCCGGTGGCCACGTGCTGTTCGAGGACGTGCCCGGCCTGGGCAAGACGCTCGCCGCGCGCAGCCTGGCCGGGGCCCTGGGGCTGCAGTTCACCCGGCTGCAGTGCACCCCCGACCTGCTGCCGGCCGACGTCACCGGCGCGTTCGTCTACGACCCGACGCGGGCGGTGTTCGAGTTCCGGCCGGGACCGGTGTTCACGGGCCTGCTGCTCGCCGACGAGATCAACCGCACCCCGCCCAAGACGCAGGCCGCGCTGCTGGAGGCGATGCAGGAGGGGCAGGTGACCGTCGAAGGTCGGACCCACCCCCTGCCCCGACCGTTCCACGTGCTCGCCACGGCCAACCCGGTCGAGTACGAGGGCACCTACCCGCTGCCCGAGGCCCAGCTCGACCGGTTCCTCGTGCGGGTCGCGGTCGGCTACCCGCTGCCCGCCCACGAGGCGGACGTGCTCGTCCGTCGGGTGTCACGCCGGCAGGAGGCCGCCCCCGTGCGGGCCTGCGTCGACGCGGCGACGGTGCTGCGGATGCAGGCCGGCGTCGAGCAGGTGGACGTCGACCCTGACGTCGTCGCGTACTGCGTGGCCCTCGCCGCCGCGACGCGGTCCCACCCGGCCGTCGACGTCGGGGTGTCGCCACGCGGCAGCCTGGCGCTGCTGCTGCAGGCCAGGGCGCTCGCGGTGCTCGACGGCCGGGACGTGGTGCTGCCCGAGGACGTCAAGGAGGCCGCCCCGGCCGTGCTCACCCACCGCCTCACCCTGGGCGTGCAGACCTGGAGCGGCACCGTGACCGCCGACTCGGTGGTCACCGACGTGATGGCCGCCGCCCCCGCGCCGGCCGCCGCCCCCACGGCCCGCTGACCCGCGTGGCAGACGACCCGGTACGGCAGACGACCCGGTGCGGCTGGTGACCCGGTGCGGCAGACGACCGGTGCGGCTGGTGACCCGGTGCGGCTGGTGACCCGGTGCGGCTGGTGACCCGGTGCGGCTGGTGACCCGTGCGGCTGGTGACCCGGTGCGGCCGATGACGTCGAGCGCCCGCGCCGACCGGCGGCCCGCCGCGCCCGAGGGGCAGCCGTGGCGGATGACGGCGGCCTACCGGCGGGCCCTGGGCCTGGGGGTGGGTGGGCTCGCCGTCGGCCTGGCCCTGGGCTCGGTCGACGTCGCCCTGCTCGCGCTGCCGCTGGCCCTGACCGCGGTGCTGGCGGCCGGCCGTCGCCCGGTGCTCGTCGCGGCCCCGACCCGGGTCGTCCCCGCGGGCCCGGCCACGGTCGACGTGGCCCTGCCCGTGACGATCGAAGTGACCGGCTCCCCGCGGGCGGTCGGCGCCGAGCTCGTGGTGGTCCGGGTGCCGGGGCCCGCACCGGAGGACGGTCTCGACCCGACCGGCGGCGTCGTCGCGGTGCGGCCGCGGGCCCGCCGCCGTGACCTCGTCGCCACCACCGTGCCGCGGACCTGGGGACGACGGACCGTCGCCCGCCCCGACGCGCTGTGCGTCGCCCACGACGGCCTGCTGGTGGTGGGGCCCGTCCTCGGCCCGGTGCAGGAGCAGCTCGTGGTGCCGGCGGTCGGCACCGCGGTCGCAGGACCGCTCCCGCCGCACCCGACGTCGGTCCTCGGCCGCCACGTCACCCGACGCACCGGGGACGGCAGCGAGCTGTACTCCGTCGACGCCTTCCGCAGCGGCGACCGGATGCGGCACATCGACTGGCGCGCCACCGCGAGGCGCGGCCACGGCGCCGCGGGGCTCGTGGTCCACGTGCGCCGGACGGTGGTGGAGGCCGAGGGCCAGGTCGTCCTGCTGCTGGACACCCGCGCCGACCTGCAGGCCGACGTGGCGGGCTGGTCGGTGCCCGGACCGCTGGACGGCGGCGCGCTCGGTCCCGGCAGCAGCCTGGACCAGACCGTCACCACCGCCGTCGCGCTCGCCGCCGCGCACCTGCAGGCCGGGGACCGGGTCGCCTCGGTCGACCTCACGGTCCGCGGCCGCGCCGTGGGCCCCGGGGCCGGGCGGCGGCAGCTGCAACGGCTGCGGACCGTGCTGGCGGAGACCACGGCCACCGGCACGTCCTTCACCCCTCGCGGCGCGCGTGGTGGCGCGTTCCGGCTGCCCCGGCGCCTGCTCGAGCTGGTGCCCGCCCGCGCCCTGGTGGTCGTGCTGTCACCGTTCCTGGACGACGAGGTCGCGGCCCTGGCCGGGGAGCTGCGGCGGTGCGGGCGTTCCACCGTCGGAGTGGACTGCCTGCCGTCGGGGCTGCGGCCGGACCCCGGGGCGGCGGCGGGGGAGGCGGCCCTCGGGCTGGTGCTCGCCGAGCGGCAGCAGAGGATCGCGGGGCTGGCGTCGGCGGGCGTGGACGTGCTGCCCGCCGGCGCCGACCTGACCGCCGCCACCCGGCGCCTGGTCCGGGCCCGGCAGCGGTCCGCACGATGACGCGGGAGGGCAAGACGAGGCCGGAGGCCGCGGCGGGCCTGCCGGTCGGCCTCACCCGGCACGTGAGCGGTCTGCTGCCCCGGGTGGGGCTGGTCGCGGCCGCCGCCACCGGTGTGGCCGCGCAGACCCTGGGGCTCGACGTGCCGGTGGGTCCGCTGCTGCCGGTGGTCCTCGCGCTCCTGGCCGCCTGGCGGCCCGCCCTGCCGACGGTCGGCCCCGCGGTCCTCGGGCTGATGGTGCTGGCCGTCGTCGGCGGGGGCGGGCCCGACCTGCGCGACGCCGTCACGGTGCTCGCGGTCCACGTGCTGCACGTGTCGGCGGGGCTGTCGGCCGCGGTACCGGTGGCGGCGCGGCTGGAGCTGGCCGCGCTCCGCCCGACCTGGCAGCGGTTCCTGCTGGTGCAGGTGGTCAGCCAGGCGGCGGTGGTCCTCGCGATGGCCGTTAGCCTGGCTCGGTGAGCGCCTCCCAGGACCGTCCGAGCACCCAGGGCTTCTCGACCCGAGCCATCCACGTCGGTTCCGAGCCCGACCCGTCGACCGGTGCGGTGATCCCGCCGATCTACGCGACGTCGACCTACGCCCAGGACGGCGTCGGCGGGCTGCGGACCGGGCTGGGCGTGGGCTACGAGTACAGCCGCTCCGGCAACCCGACCCGCACGGCGCTGGAGTCCGCGCTGGCCGCGGTCGAGTCGGCGGCCGGTGAACCCACCCGTGCGCTGTCGTTCGCGTCGGGGCTGGCGGCCGAGGACGCCCTGGTCCGCACCCTGACCCGCCCCGGCGACCACGTCGTGCTGCCGGGCGACGCGTACGGCGGCACCTACCGGCTGTTCGCCAAGGTCGCCGAGCCGTGGGGCGTCCAGTTCGCGACCGCCCCGACCGACGACCTGGACGCCGTGGCCCGCGCGATCGTCCCGGGCCGGACCCGGTTCGTCTGGGTCGAGACCCCGACCAACCCGCTGCTCGGCGTCAGCGACATCGCCGCCGTGGCCGAGGTCGCCCACGCCGCGGGCGCGCTGCTCGTCGTCGACAACACCTTCGCCACGCCGTACCTGCAGAACCCGCTCGAGCTGGGCGCCGACGTCGTCGTGCACTCCACGACCAAGTACGTGGGCGGGCACAGCGACGTGGTCGGGGGCGCCCTGGTCGTCCGCGCGCCCGAGGCGGTCGGTGCGGCCACCGACCCCCACACCGGGGAGCCGCTGGCGGACCGGCTGGCCTGGCACCAGAACGCCATGGGGGCCGTGTCCGGGCCGTTCGACGCGTTCCTCACGCTGCGCGGGCTCAAGACCCTCGCGGTCCGGATGGAGCGGCACTCGGCGTCCGCCGCGGTGGTCGCCGCCCACCTGGTCGAGCACCCGGCCGTCGCGCAGGTGCTGTACCCGGGCCTGGACAGCCACCCCGGTCACGAGGTCGCCGCCCGGCAGATGCGGCTGGCGGGCGGCATGGTCAGCTTCCGGCTGCGCCACGGCAAGGACGCGGCGCTCAAGACCTGCGCGTCCACCGAGGTGTTCACCCTGGCCGAGAGCCTGGGCGGGATCGAGTCGCTGATCGAGCACCCCGGTGACATGACCCACGGGTCGGTCGCAGGGACCGCGCTGGAGGTGCCCGACGACCTGGTGCGGCTGTCGGTGGGGCTGGAGGACGTCGCCGACCTCGTCGACGACCTCGACCGGGCGCTGGCCGCCGCCTCCGCCTGAGGCGGGGCGAGTCGTAGGGCCGGCGCGCAGGTGGACGGTGTGCGGGTGTGCGTCGACGTCGGCTCGACGTGGACCAAGGCGCTGCTGGTCGACGTCGGCGCGACCGTACCCACCGCCGTGCGCGTCGGGGCCGCGGTCGCCGGGGCGGGGACGGGCGGTCGGCCCGCCTCGCTGACCTGCGAGGGCGTGCTGGCCACGGCCCAGCACCGCACCACGGTCGACACCGACGTGATGGACGGCGTCGCCGGCGTCCTGGCACGCCTGGGCGAGCAGGCGGGGACCCACCCGGTCGCGTTCGGGGAGCCGCTGGTCTGCAGCTCGGCCGGGGGAGGGCTCCGCCTGGCCGTCGTGGGCTACGAGCTGGTCGTCACGGCCGAGGCGGCCCGACGGGCGGCGGTGAGTGCGGGCGGCCGCGTCGTCCACCTGGCCCACGGCGTCCTGGACCACGACGCCGTGCAGGCGCTGGTCGCGGCCCGGCCCGACGTCGTCGTGCTGACCGGGGGGACCGACGGCGGCGACGGCGACGTGCTGCTGGCCAACGCCGCGGCCCTGGCCCCGGTGCTGGCCCCGGGGTCGGTGCCGGGCCTGCCGGTGGTGCTGGCGGGCAACGCCGCGGTCGCCGAGCAGGCGGAGGCCCTGCTGGTGGCGGCCGGTGTCGAGGTCCGCCGCACCGCCAACGTGCTGCCCCGGATCGGACGGCTGAACCCCGGCCCGGCCCGTGAGGCCGTCCGGTCGGCGTTCCTGCGCCACGTCATCGGCGGGGACCGGCTCAGCCGCGGGCGCGGCTTCGACCGGCTCGTGCTCGCCGCGACCCCGGACGCCGTGCTGCTCGGCGTGCAGCAGCTGGCCACCGCCCACCCCGGTGGGGTCCTCGCGGTCGACGTCGGCGGCGCGACCACGGACGTGTACTCCGTGCTGTCCCAGCCCGCGGCCGACAGCGTCGAGGCCGACGTCGCCGGGCTCGAGACGGCCTCACGCACCGTCGAGGGCGACCTGGGGATGCGCTGGTCCGCCCCCGGTGCGGCCGCGGCGGCCGAGGTCGAGGGGCTGCAGGCCGGGCTGCTCGGACCGCTGGAGCCGGACGTCGTCGCCGCGCTCGCCACCGACCCCGGACGGCTGGCCGACGACCGGCGGTCCCACGACCGGGACACCGACCTGGCCATGGTCGCCGCCGTCGCCGCGACGCGTCGCCACGCCCGGCCCGCCACGCCCGGGGCGGCGGCCCGGCCGCTGCGCGACGTCGAGCTGCTCGTCGGCTCCGGCGGCGTGCTGCGCCACGGCGACGCGGACCGGGCCGGGCGGGTCCTGGGGGCGGTCCTGTCCGACCACGCGGGCCTGTGGCACGTGCCCGACGGGGCCGCCCTCGCGGTGGACCACCACTCCGTGCTGTGCGCGCTGGGGCTGCTGGCCCTCGCCGACGGGGCGCGGGAGCACCGGTAGCGCCGCCTGCTCGCACTATCGTGACGGACGTGCCACCCGCAACGGACGACATCCGCCTGCCCGCCGGGGAGTCCCACGGCGAGGACGCCCGGCGGGGCAGCACGTTCGTGCGCTGGTGGACCGGGCCCACCAAGGCCGGCCTGGACGCGGTGGTCCTCATCGGGGCGACCCTGCTCACCGTCACCGCCCGCCTGGACCTGACCGCGTCGCGCTACGTCGACCCCGTCGGGCTGCTCTGGTACCTCGTCGTGGTGGTCGCGGTCCTGCTGGCCGTCGGCACCGCCGTGGTCTACCGGGGCCAGTACCGCTACGGCTCGTTCGAGGAGATCAGCGTGCTCGCCATCGTGGTGGGCGTGTCGGCGGTCGCCGGGCTCGCCTTCGCGGTGCTGGTGCCCGGCGCGGACGGGCTGCGGGTCGTGCCGCTGTCGGTGCCGGTGGTGTCCGCCGCCCTGTCGCTGATCGGGATGGCGGGCCTGCGCTGGATCGGGCGCCGTGCGATCGACGCCCAGACCGCGCCCGCCGACGACGTCGAGCGGGTCCTGGTGCTGGGCGCGGGCGAGAGCGGCTACCAGATCATCCGGGCCATGCTCAAGGACCCGTCGAGCCCGTTCCGGCCCGTGGGCCTGGTCGAGGACGACCTCAACAAGAAGAACCTGCGCATCGAGGGCGTCCGCGTCCTGGGCCCCAGCGACCAGCTGCCGGAGCTGGCCCGCCGGACCGGTGCGACCACGCTGATCCTCGCCGTGCGGACCGCCAACGCCGCCGACGTCCGCACGCTCGCCGCGAGCGCCCGGGCGGCAGGGCTGCGGCTGCTGTCCGTGCCGTCGACGTCCAAGATGCTGGGCAGCGAGCTCGGCCTCGGCGACATCCGGGCCCTGACGGTCGAGGACCTGCTCGGGCGCCACCAGATCTCCACCGACGTCCACGAGATCGCCGCGTACCTGACCGGGCGCCGCATCCTCGTGACCGGCGCGGGCGGGTCCATCGGCTCCGAGCTCTGCCGCCAGATCCACGCCTTCCAGCCCTCGGCGCTCATCATGCTGGAGCGGGACGAGAGCGCCCTGCACGCGGTGCAGCTGAGCATCGAGGGCCACGCGCTGCTGGACTCTGCGGACCTCGTGCTGGCGGACATCCGCGACCGTCGCCGCCTCGACGAGGTGTTCGCCGAGCAGAAGCCGGACGTCGTGTTCCACGCGGCGGCGCTCAAGCACCTGCCCCTGGTGGAGGCCAACCCGGGCGAGGCCCTGCAGAGCAACGTCTGGGGCACCCTGAACGTGCTCGACGCCGCGCACCGCAACGGGGTGCAGCGCTTCATCAACATCTCCACCGACAAGGCCGCGGACCCCACCAGCGTGCTGGGCTGGACCAAGCGGATCGCCGAACGGCTCACCGCGCAGTACGCGGAGGACGGCTCCCTGTACATGTCCGTCCGGTTCGGCAACGTGCTGGGCAGCCGGGGCTCGGTGCTGCACACCTTCGCCGACCAGGTGGCCCGCGGCGGTCCGATCACCATCACCGACTCCCGCGTGACCCGGTACTTCATGACCGTCCCGGAGGCCGTGGAGCTCGTCATCCAGTGCGGGGCCATCGGCAGCGCCGGCGAGAGCCTGGTGCTGGACATGGGGGAGCCGGTGCTCATCGCCGAGCTCGCCATGCGGATCGCCGACCTGGCCGGGGCGACGGTCGAGATGGTCGAGACCGGGCTGCGTCCCGGTGAGAAGCTGCACGAGGACCTGATCGGGGCCGACGAGGTCGGCACCCGCCGCGCCCACCCGCTCATCACCCACGTGCCCGTCCCGCCGCTGCCCCCGCAGCTGGTGCAGGGCGTGGACCCCTGGCGCCCGCGCGCGCAGGTGGTCGCGGACCTGCGGGCGTTGTCGGAGCACGGGGTGACGGTCCCGCCGTCCCAGGTCCCGGTCGGCCCGGGGTCGCCCACCACGGCCCCGCCCACCGCGGCTCCGCCCACCCCGGCCCCGCCCACCACGGCCCCGCCCACCGCGGCTCCGCCCACCCCGGCCCCGCCCACCACGGCCCCGCCCACCGCGGCTCCGCCCACCCCGGCCCCGCCCACCACGGCCCCGCCCACCCCGGCCCCGCCCACCCCGGTCCCGCCCGCCGGCGTCCCCGGGCCGCTGCGGTGACGCTGGACGTCGCCGCGGCCACCGCGGCCGGGGCGGCTGCCGCCGCCGTCGCGGCGTTCCTGGTGACCGGCGTGGTGGCCTCGCTCCTGCCGTCGCTGCTGCGCCGCGCCCACATGGTCGACTCCGCGGGCGAGCGTTCCTCCCACGTCCTGCCCACCCCTCGCGGGGGCGGGATCGCGGTCCTGCTGGGGCTGGTCGCGGCCACGGTCGTCGTCGCGGCGACGCAGACCACCGACGACGTCGCGGTCTGGCTGGCGGCCATGACGGCGGTCGCGGTGGGGGCCGGCTTGATCGGGCTGGTCGAGGACCTGCGGGGGATCCCGCCCGCCGCCCGGGCCGTGCTGCAGCTGGTGGTGGGGGCCGGGGCCGGGGTGCTCGTGGTGGTCCTGGACGACGCCAGCTGGGTCTGGGTCCCGGTCGCGGCGGTCGCGGTCGCCGCCTACGTCAACGCCGTCAACTTCATGGACGGCCTCAACACCATGACGGGCCTGCACGCGGTCGTCGCCGGGACGGCCTTCGCGGTGTTCGGCGCCGACCAGGCCGGCCTGCACGGCGACCCCACCCGCTGGCTGGTGCCGGCCGGGCTCGCGGTCGCGGGCGCCGGGCTCGCGTTCCTGCCGTTCAACGGGCTGACCGGCGGACCGGCGCGGATGTTCCTGGGTGACGTGGGTTCCTACGGCCTGGGCGGCGCGCTGGCGTTCCTGGCCGGGGCCGGGTTCCTGACCGGCCTGCCCCTGGAGATGGCGCTCGCGCCGCTCGTGGTCTGGTTCGCGGACACCGCGCACACCCTCGTGCTGCGGATCTCGGCGGGGGAGCGGTGGTACCTGCCGCACCGCACCCACGCCTACCAGCGGCTGACCGACGCCGGCTGGTCGCACCGGCAGGTGGCCCTGGCCGCGGCCGGGTTCACCCTCCTCGCGGTGCTGGTCGCCGGGTTGGTGGCCGACCAGGCCCTGGTCTGGCGGTTGGCCGGTGCCGTCGCGCTCGTGCTCGTCGGGTGGCTGTGGGTCAAGCTGCCGTCCTGGCTCGGGCACCCGTCGCCCTGGGGTCAGGTCGCCCGGGCCAGGCGTGGCTGAGGCTCTCGGGCCCGGGCCCGTTCGTCGCTGGGCCGTGCTCGGGGCCGGGGGCTTCGTCGGGGCAGGGGTGGTCACCGCCGCCCGGGAGGCCGGGGTGCAGGTCGTCCCCGTCACCGCCCCGCGGCTGACCGCGGAGCCGGCCGGGAGCAGCCCCGTCGACCTGCTGCGGGCCGCGCAGGAGCCGGCGGACGCGCTCGCGGGGGCGCTCGCGGGCTGCGACGTCGTCGTCAACGCGGCCGGGCTGGCCACGCCGGGCGACCCGGGGTCGGCGGCCATGACGGGCGCCAACGCGCTGCTGCCCGGTGTCGTGGTCCTCGCGGCCGCCCGCGCGGGCGCCCGGCGCGTGGTCCACCTGTCCTCGGCGGCCGTCCAGGGGGACCGGGCCGTCCTGGACGCCGGCGACGACGTGGACCCGCGCACCCCCTACGCCCGGTCCAAGGCCACGGGTGAGGCCGTCGTCCGGGAGGCCGCCCGCCGCACCGGAGTCACCGCCGTCGTGGCCCGGGCGACCAGCGTGCAGGGCGAGGGACGCGGCACCACGCGGTCGCTGGAGCGGTTCGCCCGGTCCCGGGTGGCCAGCGTCGCCGGTGCCGGGGAGGACCCGGTGCCGGTGACGAGCCTGGCCGGGCTCGGACGCTGGGTGGTGGACCTGGCCACCGCGCCGTCCCCGCCGGCGGTGTCCCTGCAGCCGTGGGAGGGCTGGACCACGGCCGGGCTGCTGCGCGAGCTGGGCGGTCGGGAGCCGGTGCACCTGCCCGTCCCGCTGGCCCGCCTCCTGGTGCGCGCCGGGTACGCCGCGAGCTCGCTGCTGGGCGGGCGGGGGCGCGCCGCGGTCCGGCGGGTCGAGCTGGTGTGGTTCGGGCAGCGGCAGCGCTGACGCACGGCCGGGCCGGGCCGGGAGCCGTGCCGGTTCGTCTACCGTGGGCCGCATGGACGTGACCGTGCCCCAGGGGTCCGCGCCCACCGCGGCCCGCGCCCGATGAGGGTCTGCCTGCTGACCCACTACTACGAGCCGGAGGTCGGGGCGCCGCAACGTCGCTGGTCCGCCATCGTGCCCGAGCTCGTGGCCGCGGGGCACCAGGTCACGGTCGTCACCACCCGGCCGCACTACCCCGTGGGCCGCGCCGGGGCCGGGGCGCCGGGGACCGGCCGCAGCCGGGGCCGCCACGGCGAGACGGTGGTCCGGGTCCCGTACGTGCCCTACGACCGGGCGCGCCGCGGGCGCCGGTTCGCCGACCAGCTGCTGGTGGCCGCGCTGTCGCTGGTCCCCGCGCTGCGGGCCCGTCCGCAGGTGGTCATCGCCACCGTGCCCGGCCTGCCGACCATGGTGACCGGGCGGGTGCTGGCCGTCCTGGCCCGGGCCCGGCAGGTCGTCGACATGCGCGACGCCTGGCCGGACCTGCTGGTGGACGCCGGCGCCGGGCCGGGTCCCCTGGTGGCGCTGGCCCAGCGGTACTTCACCCGGCTGCAGCGCCGGGCCGACGTCGTCACCTCCGCCAGCTCCAGGTTCGCGGAGCGGCTGCGCGCGCGCGGCGTGCCCGACGTCGTGCACATGCGCAACGGCTTCGACGTCGGCCTGGTCGAGGTGCTGCCGCCGCCCCCCGCGGTCGAGGGCCGGCCGTTGCGGGTGCTGTACGCGGGGACCGTCGGGGAGTCGCAGGCGCTGGGCTCCGCGGTGCGGGCGGTCGGGCTGTGCCCCCCGGGTTCCGTCGAGCTGACCGTGGTGGGCCACGGGGCGACCCTCCCGGACCTGCTCGCCGAACGGGCCGCCCTGCCGGACCCGACGGCGGTGGTGGTGCTGCCGCCGACGGACCCCGCCGGGGTGCGGCGCCTGCTCGCCGACTCCGACACCGGGCTGGTCCCGCTGCGCAGCTGGCCCGGGTTCGAGGTGACGGTGCCGTCCAAGCTGTACGAGCTGATGGCGCTGGGGCGCCACGTCTGCGCCTCGCTCGCGGGCGAGGCCGCCGAGATCGTCGTCACCTCGGGGGCCGGTGACGTCGTCCCGCCCGAGGACCCCGCCGCCCTCGCGGGCCTGTGGCAGGAGCTGGCGGCGGACCCCGGCCGGCTGGTGGTGGGAGAGGCGCCCCGCCGGTGGGTGGCCGAGCACGCGGACGACGCGGTGCTCGCCCGCCGGTGGGCGGACCTGGTGGGGCGCCTCGCCCCGGGCTGACGCGCCCTCAGTCGAGGATGGTGAGGGCGCCCCAGCCGTTGCCGATCTGCACCGACCCGGAGAACGGGCCTCGGCCGGTGCCGCGGTACAGGACGAGTCGGTTGTCGCTGGTCTTGGCGATCACGTCGTTGCCGCCCGCCCGGTCGAAGTCACCGAGGCCGACGATCTGCTTCATGCCGCCCCAGCCGTTACCGATCTGGGTCCGCGTCGCGATGGCCCCGTCGGGGCCCGCCTCGTAGAGGAACAGCAGGCCGGTGGAGCCCTGACGGGCGATGAGGGCCGGCGTGTCCGCGGTGGCGAACGCGCCGGCGGGGACGAGCTCGTTCATGCCTCCCCAGCCCTGCCCGACCTGCCGGGTGGTGAGGAAGCCGTCCTTGCCGTCGCCGCGGTACAGGTTGAGGGCGCCGGTGGACCGGACCCGGGCCAGCACGTCGACGTTGCCGTCGCCGTCCCAGTCCCCGACCCCCACGATCGCGTCGATCCCGCTCCACGAGCCGCCGATCGGCCTGGCGCTGAGGAACCCGCCGCGGCCGTTGCTGCGGTACAGCCACAGCTGGCCGCCGACGACGGCGCGGGCGAGGACGTCCGGGTGGCCGTCGTTGTCCCAGTCGCCGACCATCGTGACGAGGTCGCGGGACTTCCAACCCTGCCCGATCTGGCGCGGCGCCCGGAAGCCCGCGCTGCCGTTGCCGGGGTAGAGGAGCAGGCGGCCGAGGCCGTCCAGCGCGACCACGTCGGCGCGGCCGTCGCCGTCGAAGTCCTTGGGGAAGGTGCGGTCGACCACAGGCGCCGGCTCGGGCGGCGGGGGCGGCGTGGCGGCCGCGAGCCGCTGCTGCACGTCGTTGACGATGCCCGACATCCGGGACACGAGGTTGACGCCGGGGCAGCTGGTGAAACCGATGTCACGGTGCGCGGCGAAGGTCGGCACGGACACCGACGTGCCCGCGGGGTGGCGGGAGGTGCCGCCACCGGCGGAGGTGAGGCGGGTGGTGGTCTTGGCCTCGATGCCGAACTCCCACATCTTCCAGGCCGCGACCTCGGCGAGGCGCGTGACGACGACCGACGGGACGGCGCCGGTCTGGTAGTTGCCCATCACCGAGATGCCGTAGGTGTCGTTGTTGAACCCACCGGAGTGCGCGCCCTGGGGTGTGCCCGTCGCGCTGCCCCGGCGCCCCTCGTAGACCGTGCCGTAGCGGTCGACCAGCAGGTTGTAGCCGATGTCCGCCCAGCCCAGGGAGCCGGTGTGGTAGGCGTAGATGCCCCGCATCTGCTGCACCGACTGGGCCTGGGTGTAGGTGTTGGTGCCGGCCGTGTGGTGCAGGACGAGGGCCGACACCCCGTCGTTGGTGCCGCTGCTGCGGGCGAGGCGCTCGTCGGCGCCCCACTGGGCGCGGGTCACGACGGTGGGCGGGGTGATCCCTGCCGCGGCGGATGCGAGCTCGACGTCGCCCTGGCCGACCAGCTGGTCGTGGTCGGACGTGCCGGGGTCGATGAGGTCGACCTCGAGGCCCTCCGGCATGCTGCCGTCGGCCGAGTCGACCCGGACCTGGACCCCGTCGGCCCCACCGGTCAGCAGGGGCTCCGTGCCCTCGCGGGTGCTGCCGCGGGCCTCGTCGGTGCCCGCGTCGGGGGCGTTGTCGTTGAGCCCCAGCAGGTGCCACGCGGTCCAGTCGCCGGCCTCGCGGACGCGCACCTGCACCTGGATCCCGGCCGGAGCCGTCCCCGCGTCCCAGGTCACCCCGGCCGCGACGAACTCCTCGACGTCCAGGCGCTCGGTGAGGACGTCGGCCTCCGCGGCCTCCGCGGAGAACTCCGGCGGCGCGGCGCTCGCGGCGACGGAGGGCTCGACCGAGGGGACCGGCTCCGCGGCGTCCGTGGCGGCCGACGACGTCTCGGCCGCGGCCACCGACTCCTCGACGACCTCCGCGAGGTCGATGGTCTCCACCTGCGGCGTGACCGGCGGGGCGGCGGGGGTGATGACCGCGTCCGCCGGCATCCCCACCAGGGCGGTGGAGACGGTGGCGGCGACGATGATGGGCGCGAGCAGCTGCATGGTCGAGAGGGTCCCGTCTGTGTTCGGCTACGTCTGCAGGGTCATCGACCCGTCGCACGCGCTTCTTGACCCGGGGTGCCGGACGACCGCGAACATGCCCGTTCGGGGGAACGGTGCGGACGCTCCGTCACCCCACCAGACGCAGCAAGGACCAGCCCTGGCCGACCTGGGTCGCGGGGCCGAACCCCGGACCGCCGGTGCCGGGCAGCAGGAACAGCCGGCCCACGGTGTCCCGACGCAGCAGGTCCGGCCGGCCGTCGCCGTCGAAGTCGCCGGGCCCGAGCAGCGCCGTCGAGGCGTCCAGCGACGTGCCGAGCGGGCTGGTCGGGCCGAAACCACCGACACCGTTGCTGGTGTACAGCAGCGGGACGCCGGCGCGGCTGACCGCGACGAGGTCGGGGTCGCCGTCGTCGTCCACGTCGCCCACCGCGGTCAGCAGCGTCATCCCGCGCCAGCCGTTGCCGATCTGCTTGCCCCCGGCGAAGCCGCCCGTCCCGTTGCCGCGGTACAGCCACAGCGAGCCGTCGGCGGGGCGGCGCATGAGCAGGTCGACCGCGCCGTCGCCGTCCCAGTCGCCGGGACCGATCAGGGTGTCGGCCACGCCCCAGCCGACGCCGATGGTGCGCGCGCCGGCGAACCCGCCGCGGCCGTTGCCCCGGTACAGCCACAGGGCGCCCGTCGAGGGGTCACGGGCCACCACGTCGGCGGCCCCGTCGCCGTCCCAGTCGCCGGGACCGATCAGGGTGTCGGCCACGCCCCAGCCGACGCCGAGGGTGCGCGCGCCGGCGAACCCGCCGCGGCCGTTGCCCCGGTACAGCCACAGGGCGCCCGTCGAGGGGTCGCGGGCCACCACGTCGGCGGCCCCGTCGCCGTCCCAGTCGCCCACCTGCGTGACCAGGTCCCGGGCTCCCCAGCCGTTGCCGATCTGCTGGCTGCCGGTGAACCGGCCGTCGGGGCCGCCCCGGTAGGCCAGCAACAGCCCGGTCGAGGTGATGGCCAGCACGTCGGGGTACCCGTCCCCGGTGAAGTCCCGGGTGAACGCGGGGTCGCCCAGGACGGTGAACAGGGTGCTGCGCAGGCCGAAGGCGCTGCGGGCCTGCTCGCCGGTGATGGTCACGGCGCCCCGGGACCCCGCCAGCCTCATCTGCAGCACCCGCCCGCCGTACGGGCCGGCCCCGGTCCGCTGCGTGATGGTGACGGTGCGCAGGGACCCGATCGCGGGGTAGGTGTTCTGCACGGTCGTGACGGAGACGTTCTTCTGCCAGGCGTTGTCGTCCGGGGCCTGCAGGGCGTCGTAGGGGTCGGCCTTCGCGACCTGGTACGGCAGGCTGCTGGCCGTGGTCCAGCCGCCGTTGGAGGCGCTGAACTCGGTGAGGATGAGGGAGCCGCCGGAGGTGAGGACCGTGCCGGCGGTCGCAGCGATCGCCGTGTCGGTCCGCGGGTGCTGGTGCTGGCGCAGCAGGGTGCCGTCCGCGCGGTAGGTCGCCGAGCCGTTCCAGACCTGGCAGCTCACGGTGTCGCAGGCGTCGTAGCCCCGGCTGGCCGGGGCGGTCGCCCGCAGCCGGGCGGCGTAGGTCCGGGCCGCGACGGCCTGGGCGCGCAGTGCGTCGGTGTGCCAGCCCGCCGGCATCTCCGCGGGAACGACCCCGCGCAGGTAGGTCTCCATCGGCAGCACGGCCACGGTGCGCAGGACGGACGAGCCGTACGGGAGGGCGCGCAGCGCCCCGGGGATCTCCGCGCGGGTGCCGTCGGGCAGGACCAGGCGCAGGGGGCCCGCCGCGGACACCAGCTGCGGGTTCGCGCCCACGCCGCCGCTCACCGGGAAGGTGGACCAGGTCGACCCGTCGAGCCGCTGGAGGACCACCACGCCGGCGGAGCGCACCAGGCGCCAGGAGTCGTAGGCGCTGCCCGTGGGCAGCAGGACGGTGCGACCCCCCGACTGCAGCGACAGCCCGGAGCGCGGGTCGACCCGGACGTCGTTGTTGTCGTCCCGGCTCACCCAGATCCGGATGTCGGAGTTGCCCAGCACCGTGCGGGTGGTGCCCGGGTAGTAGAACGCCAGGATCTGCGGCCAGGCGAGCCCCTGGGACGCGGCGCCGAAGGCGCCCCACTGCGACATGCCACGACCGTGGCCGTAGCCCCGGCCGTCCAGCAGCAGCTGGCCCGACGCCGGGGCGGACACCGGTGGGTCGGCCTGGGCCGCGGTGGAGGGCAGGAACGCCAGCACGGCGGCCAGCAGGACAACGAGGACGGGACGTCGCTTCAGCATGATGCACCGGTATTCGGTCGACCTCGACCACGCCTTGAGGCATGACTGCGGACGACCGTACTCGCCGGACCGCCGTCGCGGGAGGGCCAAAGGTCCTGCCTTCGGCTGGGTCAGGCCCCGATGACCAGCCGGGTCACGCCGTCGAAGCGGGCCGGGTCGGTGGTGCGACGGCCGTCGAGGAGGGTGCGGACGCCGGGCAGGTCCTCGGCCCCGACCGTGCGGTACTCGGCGTGGTCGGCCTGGACGACGGCCGCGTCCACTGGCTCGCCCAGGTGGTAGGGCGCGAACCCCAGCCGCCCCAGCTCGTCGTCGGTGTACATCGGGTCGTGCACGAGCGGGACGGCGCCGAGCCCGCGCAGCGCGGCGACGGTGTCGAAGACGCCGGAGAACGCCGTCTCCTTGACCCCACCGCGGTAGGAGGCGCCCAGCACGGCGACCCGGGCCCCGGTCAGGTCGCCGTGGGCGTCGCGCAGGCGCTGCACGGCATAGGCCGGCATCGCGGCGTTGGCCGCGCGGGCGGTGCTGACGATGGTCGCGTCGGGGTCGTTGGACAGGTACAGCCGCGGGTAGACGGGGATGCAGTGCCCGCCGACGGCGATGCCGGGGTTGTGGATGTGGGAGTACGGCTGGGAGTTGCTGGCCTCGATCACCTGGTACACGTCGATGCCGTTGTCCGCCGCGAACCGGGCGAACTGGTTCGCCAGGCCGATGTTGACGTCGCGGTAGGTGGTCTCGGCGAGCTTGGCCATCTCGGCCGCCTCGGCGCTGCCCAGGTCCCAGACGCCGTTGGGGCGGACCAGGTCGGGGCGCTCGTCGAACTCCAGCACCGCCTCGTAGAGCGTGGTCGCGCGCTCCGCGCCGGCCGGGGACAGCCCACCGATCAGCTTGGGGTACTTGCGCAGGTCGGCGAAGACCCGACCGGTCAGCACCCGCTCGGGCGAGAACACCATGTGGAAGTCGGTGCCCTCGGTCAGGCCGGAGCCCTCCTCGAGGATGGGCTTGAGCCGGTTGCGGGTCGTGCCGACCGGCAGCGTCGTCTCGTAGGAGACCAGCGTCCCGGCGGTCAGGTGCTGCGCGATGGAGCGCGTGGCGCCGTCCATCAGCGAGAACTCCGGCGTCCCGTCGGAGTCCACGAACAGGGGCACCACGACGACGACCGCGTCGGCCCCGGGCACGGCGTCGCCGTAGTCGGTGGTCGCGCGGAGCCGGCCCTCGGACACGACGGCGGACAGCCGGACGTCGAGCTCGGCCTCGCCGGGGAACGGCTCCTGGCCCCCGTTGACCGTCGCGACGGTGGCGGAGTTGACGTCGACGCCGATGACCTCGTGCCCGCGGCTGGCGAACTGGACGGCCAGCGGGAGGCCGATCTTGCCGAGCGCGATGACGACGATCTTCACGTGGAACTCTCCTGGTCTCGCGGTGCGGGGACTGGTCGCAGACTATCGGTTCGGGTGGCGGCGCCCGGTACGCGCGAGCGCGTCCAGCGCCTCGGCGAGGACCCGGTACGGGGACGCCTCGCCCAGGATGGTGTCGCCCCAGGACGTCGCGGCCCGGCGGCGCGCGAGCAGCCGGGACGGCTCGGTCGACCAGCCCCGCAGCACCGCGGCGGCCTCCTCGGCGGTGGTGGCCAGCTCGCCGCCGCCGCTGCTGTCCAGCAGCGCCGCGACCCGGGGCAGGGGGGAGGCCAGGACCGCCAGGCCCGCCGCGGCGTACTCGTAGACCTTCGTGGGCACGGCGTCGGTGAAGGCCGGGGTCTGCTCCAGCAGGGCCACCCCCACCTGGGCCCGGGCGGCGACCTGCCAGGCCCGCTCCGGGGTGAGCCGGCCGTGCAGCCGGACCCGGCCGGCCACGTCGGGGGACCGCAGCCGCTCCTGCACCCAGGCCCGGTCCGGTGCCGACACCGGTCCGACCAGGTCGAGCTCCCAGCCCGGGGCGGCCGCGACGGCCTCGACCATGGTGAGCAGGCCCCGGGAGCGGCGGACGTCGCCCACGTAGACCGCGAGCACCCTCTCCTCCGCGGTCCGGCCCGCCTCCTCCGCGGTCGCGGCGGTCCGGGCCCGGCGCATCAGGTCCGCGTCGGGCATGTTGCGGACCACCAGACGTCGCCGGCACGCCGGCGCGGCCGGCGGGACGTGGTCGTCGGCGACCACGGTCAGGTCGGCGCGCGCGGCCACGGCCCCGGCCACCCGCACGAGCAGCCGGGCCACCAGCAGCGCCGGGCCCCGGGCCCAGGCCCGGTCCCGCAGCAGCGCCGCGTAGTCCTCGTGCACGTCCGCCACCAGCCGGCGCCGACGCAGCAGGGTGGCGAGCCGGCCGCCCAGCAGGCTGTCGGGGTCGGGGCAGAGCAGGACGTCACCGTCGGCCGTCCACGGCAGCCAGGCTGCGAGCAGGGCCCGGCCGACGGGGCCGCGACGCCGCCAGGTCCGGGCCGTGGTGCCGGCGGGGGCGTCGGCGACGTCACCCAGGCCCAGGACCTCGACCCGGAGCCCGACCTCGACGGCCGCGGCCACGACCCGGTGCAGCCGGGCGTCGGCCACGTCGTGCCCGCTGGTCACCACGGACAGCTGCGGGCGATCCGGCCCGGGCCGACCGCGGCCGGCGCGCCGGCCCAGCCTCAGAGGTCGTCCATGGTGAACGCGTCCGGCCCCACCTTGACGAAACGGGTGTAGGCGGTGATCACCTCGTCGGGGGTGCCCTCCATCATCAGGGTCCCCTTGTTGATCCAGATCGCCCGGTTGCAGAGCTCGCGGACGCTGGCCATGGAGTGGCTGACCAGGAAGATGGCGCGGGCCGAGGCCATCAGCTCCGTCATCTTCGCGGCGGCCTTGGCCTTGAAGTGCGCGTCACCGGTGGACAGCGCCTCGTCGATCAGCAGGATGTCCGGGTCCATGTGCACCGAGACCGCGAACGCGAGGCGGCTGTACATGCCGGAGGAGTAGACCCTCATCGGCAGGTCGATGAACTCGTCGAGCTCGGCGAACTCCGTGATCATCTCGGCGCGCTCGTTGACCTGCTTGCGCGACAGCCCGGCGGCCAGACCGCCCAGCATGACGTTCTCCCGACCGGACAGGTTGGCGTTGAACCCCACGCCCAGCGCGAGCAGGGCGCTGATCCGGCCCCGGACCTCGATCTGCCCCGTCGTGGGGGTGAGGACCCCCGCCAGCGTCCGCACCAGGGTGGACTTGCCGGCGCCGTTGGACCCGACGATCCCCATCGCGGTGCCGTTGGGCACGTCGAAGGAGATGTTGCGCAGAGCGTTGATCTCGTGGACCCGACGGGTCCGGCGGCCGAAGTTGCCGAGGGTGTCGCGCAGCGTGGGCCGGGCCTCGAACGTGGTCCGGTAGGTGACGGACACGTCCTTGACGCGGACGGCGAACGGCTCCGTGGCCCCGGTGACGGCGGGCGAGGTGGCGTCAGAGACGGACAGAGAAATCACGCTCCCGGGACATGAACATGGTGGAGCCGAGCAGGGCCGCGACGAGCGCCCACAGCAGGCCGAAGAGCCAGAACGCGGGCGGGGGCATCTCGGAGCGCACGACCAGGTCCGTCCAGCCGCCGATGATGCTGTAGAGCGGGTTGACCTGGGCGAAGCGGGCAGCGGTCTCGCCGAACCGCTCGGCCACGTCGCTCTCCAGCCACAGCACCGGTGACAGGTAGAGCCACAGCCGCGCGAAGTAGGGCAGGAAGCTGCTGGTGTCGCGGAAGTAGACCTGCAGGACCGCGAACAGCGAGGCCAGACCGGCGGCGAACACCACGGCGTAGGCCAGGAACACGACCGACAGGAGCATCCTGAAGGACCAGGGGCCGCCGGCGGCGATGTGGATCGGGAAGTAGACGACCAGGGCGGGCAGGAACCGGTAGAACGCGGTCCGCACGGCCGACAGCGGCATCAGCAGGCGCGGGAACGCCGTGGTGGAGACCAGCTTGCCGCTGCTGGTCACCGACGACGCGCCGGTCGTCATCGCGCTGGACACGAAGTAGAAGAGGAACAGCCCCGCGATGAGGTTGAGCAGGCGGTCGACCCCGCCGCTGCCGCTGATGATGACGATGAGGACGTAGTAGACCGCCGCCAGCAGCAGCGGGTTGAGGACCAGCCACAGCCGCCCGAAGAACGTCGTGCTGTTGGCGGCCCGCATGGTGGCCCGGCTCAGCTCGCTCGCGAACTGCCGCCGGCCCCACAGGTCCCGGAAGTACGGGCGCAGCGGGGGAAGCCCGGCGCGGTGCGGCTTGTAGACCTGCACCTCGTTGTCGGGGCCTCTCACGGCTGTGCTCATCCGGTGGCGCCTCTCGTCGTCTGCCTCAGGGGTGGTTGCTCCGGGTCCGAGTGCTCAGACAGACGGCCCGACCGCTCGCAGCGTACCCGTGACGGTCAGGCTCACAGGTCGCTGGCGTTGACCCGCACGTCGCCCGGCGAGCCGTCGGCCGCCGTGTCCACCTCGGGGTCGCCGGGGTCGGTGGCGTCGCCGTAGGCCGCGCGGTCCAAGGAGAACCCCACCTTGAGGTCCGGGTGCAGCCGGGCCAGGTGCCACCCCAGGGGGATGGCGTGGGAGTCGCCCACGACGACCTCGTCGAAGGACGCCACGTCCAGGCGGGGCAGGACGTCCCGGCGGGCCACGCGCCACAGCAGCCAGGGCCGCAGCACCCGGTAGCCCCGCATGAACACGCGTCGGTGGAAGGCCTGCGCCAGCCGGTCGTAGCGGGCCCGCACCGCGTCCACCGGCCCGGAGCGGCGGCCCAGCAGCCGCTGCAGCAGCCCCAGCAGGAAGCGCGGGGCGTGGATGACGAGCCGCTCCACGCGGAGCACGGGGTTGCGGGCCTCGCCCTGCTCCAGGGTGTGCACCTGGACCCGCTCGTCCAGGCCCTCGGCGTCCCAGGGCTCACGGGCACCGGTGATGAGCACCACGTCGACGCCGTGCTCGAGCAGGAAGTGGCTGTGCCGCTTGATGGCCGCGGCGCGGATGTGGGTCAGGGCCAGGAACAGGACCTTCATGGCTGGGGGACCTCCCGGGTCGCGGTGGCACCGGGTGTGCCGGTGTAGTGGGCCATCAGCTGCGTGGCGACCGCCTGCTGGCCGTACCGGGCGGCCATCACCTCGCGGGCGGCGGGCAGGTCGAGCGCCGGCAGCCGTCGGACCAGCTCGCGGTAGGCCCGGACCACCTCGACCGTGCCGCCCTCGACGGCCACGGTGGCGCCGGCCAGGTGCTCGACGCCGGCCAGCGTCTCCTCGGGGCCGCCGCTGCGGGTGACGAGGACGGGCAGCCCCGACGCCACGGCCTCCACGACCGTCATGCCGAAGGTCTCGTACGTGCTCAGGTGCACCAGCAGGTCGGAGTCGTGGAGCAGGTCGACGACCTGCTCGTGGGGGACGGGACCGGGCAGGTGGACCCGGTCGGCGAGCCCGAGCGCGGCGGCGCGGTCCCGCAGCTCCGGCAGCAGCCGGCCACCGCCGACCATGGTCAGCTCCAGGTCGGGGTCGTCCAGGGCGCACACGGCGAAGGACTCCAGCAGGCGGCGGACGCCCTTGTGCTCCAGCAGCCGCCCCAGGTACAGCCACCGGCGCAGCTCGGACACCGGTCGCGGGCGCATCGGGATGCGTTCGACCGCCACCGCGTTGGGCACCACGACGACCTTGGCCTCGTGCTGGGGGAACGCCGTGACCACCTTGCCGCGCAGCACCTCGCTGACGCAGAAGAACGTCGTGCAGCGGTCGATCACCTGCCCGTACATCGCCCGGGCGGCGGGCTGGGCGAGGATGCGGTCCAGGAACGTGGCGTGCTCGGTGACGAAGACGCGCGCGCCGGGGCGGGCCAGCTGCACGGCGACCCAGCCGCCGTAGGTGCCGACGTGGCCGTGGACGACGTCGGAGTCGATCCGCCCGCCCGGCAGCGCGGCCCGGACCGAGGCCTCGGTCGGAGTCGATCCGCCCGCCCGGCAGCGCGGCCCGGACCGAGGCCTCGGTCGGAGTCGATCCGCCCGCCCGGCAGCGCGGCCCGGACCGAGGCCTCGTGGGTGCGGGCGTGCTGGGCGTAGTCGCGGGAGGGCACCACGGGGGCCGGCACGCGCACCAGGTCGGCCTCGTGCACCCGGACGGGGGCGATCGGGACGCGGGCCCCGGGGCCGTCGACGAGGCGGTGGAACAGCGTGCGGACGAGGCCGGAGCCCACCCGGTCCGCCGGGGTGGGGTAGTCCTCGGAGTGGACGACCGTGACGTGGTCGAGCCGCGGGGCGACGGCCTCGACGGCGCTCTGCACGAACGACCCGGCGAACGGGTTGTTGACGCAGGGGTACCAGGGGGTGGTGACGGTGAGGTCAGGCACGGGTCAGCTCCCTCAGCCGCTCCTCGAACGGGGTGAAGACCGCCGAGCGGGTGTACCGGGCCGCGTGCTCGCGGGCACGGTCGAGGTCCGGCTGGGTCGTGCTGCGGGCCATCTCGGCCCCGGCGACGAGCGAGGCGGCCACGTCCTGCGCGGACAGCGACGGCGTGGGGACCCAGCGCGGGTGCCCCTGGAGGACGTCCACGGCCGCGATCTGCGGGTCGTGGACCGACACGATCGGCTTGCCGGTGGCCATGTACTCGAACACCTTCCCCGAGGTCACGTAGCGGGCGCCCGGCACCCAGAACAGGAGCACGTCCAGCGAGTCGTACACCGCGGCCACGTCGGCCTTGTCGGCCGGGCCGTCGTAGGAGACGCCGATGCCCTCCTCGGTGGGCATCCGGTCCAGCAGGACCGGGACGTGGCCGGGGAAGAAGCCGAGGTGGCCGTGGACGTGGAGCGTCGCCCCGGCCAGGGCGGGGTGCTCGCGGGCGATCCGCCAGCCCGCGAACAGCTCCTCGATCGGCATGGCGTCGGTCACGGTGCCCACGTACCCGAAGCGCAGCGGGCGCTCGGGCGGGGCGGTCGCGGGGGCGAGCCCGTCGAGGAACTCCGGCTCCCAGCCGTTGGGCACCACGGTCATGGCGTCCGCCGCGAACGGGTAGCGCTCGGCGTACCACTGCCGCATCCCGTCGTTGACGAACACGACCTCGGACGCCTCGCGCAGCACCCGCTCCTCCCAGGTCCAGGCGTCGTGGCCCGGCGGGTACTTGAGCTCCTCGGTGAACTGGTTGAACGTCCACGCGTCCCGGTAGTCGACGACGTAGGGGATCCGCAGCACCTTGTGCAGCACCCAGGCGGCCGCGAACGACGCGAACGGGTTGCCCGTCGCGACCACGACGTCGTAGCGACGACGACGGTGCTCGAGCAGGGCGCGGGCCACGACGCGGGGGATCCAGGAGGCGTAGTGCTCGGGGAACAAGCGCTCGGTCTGGAACCGGTGCAGGGCCGTGGCCAGCGCGGGGAAGGTTCCCCGGAACCGGCCGTAGGCGCGGATGTCGGTGGTCCACCGGTAGAAGCTCATCCCCGGGCGGACGACGCGGACGTCGGGGTGCACCGTCGCCTCGAGGGTGTCGTCGCAGGAGTCGATGTACTCGGTGAAGAACTTCCGCGGCGCCGTGTGGACGGTGACGTCCCAGCCCTGCTCGGCCAGGTGGTTGGCCGTGGCGCGGGCGCGGAAAACCCCGCTCGCGCGGGTGGGCGGGAAGTAGAACGCCAGGTACAGGACGCGTGGCCTGCGCCCGGAGGGTGTGGTGGACATCGGGCGCGACTGTACCGCCGGGCCGGTGGGCGCCCGGTCGGCCGCGGCCTGACTCAGGCGTCGGGACGGACCCGGGCGTAGACCGAGGCGAGCGTGCGCGCCTGGGCGGGCCAGGCGGTGGCCGCGACCGCGGGGCTGGCCGCGACCGCCGCCCGCAGCGCCGGGCCCCGCGCCAGCGCGTCGGTGACCGCCGCGGCCAGCCCCGCGGCGTCACCGGCCGGGAACACCGTGCCCAGGCCGTGGTCGGTGGTGAAGCGGGCCATCTCGCGGACGTCGCTCACCACCACCGGGAGGCCCGCGTGCAGGTACTCCAGGTACTTGGTGACCAGCGAGATCTCGTGGTTGGGCCGGTGCAGCAGGGGCACGACGCCCAGGTCGGCGCTGCGCAGGAACGCGGCGACCCGTTCGGGCTCGACGTAGGCCACGCGGTGCACCCGCGCCCCGGCGCCGGCGGCGGCGGCCCGGGCGAGCAGGGCGGTGGCGTCGCGGTCGTCCTCGGACGCCACCAGGGCCAGGTGCCACGGCGGGGAGGCGGCGACGGCGTCGACCAGGGTGGCCACCCCGCGCTGGGGGGCGCAGCCGCCCACGTAGACCAGCAGCGGGACGTCCGCGGCCACGCCGGCCGCCGCCCGGACCCCGCCCGGGTGGGGGTCCGGGCCCGGCGGGGGCGGCAGCGGGGAGTTGAGCACCACCGTGGGCCGCTGCGGCAGGCGGTGGTCCTCCTGCAGCTTCTGCGCCAGCGGCTCCGACACCGTGACGACGGCGTCGGCGAGGGCGACCATCTCGGCCTGCTCGCCGACGACCATGGCGGTCCGGGCCCGTCCCCGCAGCCCGCCGGCCCCGCGGGCCGCCGTGGCCGAGACGTCCTCGTGCGCGTCCAGGACCCAGGCGTTGCGGTGACCGGCGGCCGCGAGCACCGCGCTGCTGCGCCCGACCAGGGGCAGGGTGTGACGGTCGTGGGCGTGGACGACGTCGGGCCGGAACCCCTCCAGCTCCGGCGCCAGGGCCAGCTCCAGGTCCTGCACCCAGGGGTCCAGCAGCCGCCAGGCCCCGTGCGCCAGCCGGGGCCGACGACCGGGCAGGGCCCGGTCGCGCCCGCGCAGCCGGCGACGTCCCTCGAGGCTGCGGCTGGCACCCGTCGTGACCGGTACCCGGGTGACGGGCACCCCGGACAGCTCCAGGTGCTCCACCTGCCCGGTGCTGCTGCGGCCGAGGACCAGCACCTGCCAGCCGGCGTCGAGCCCGGCCAGCGCGCTGCGCACCACCCGGGAGTCGCCCTCGACCCCGTTGCCGACGACGACGGCCAGCCGACCGGGCCTCACGGCGCCGGGGCCGGCGCGTCGGGCCGGGACGCGGGCGGGCGCAACGACCGGTAGACCTGCAGCAGGGTCGACTCGTCGTGCTCCCAGGACAGCGCCCCGCGGGCCGTGGCGACGGCGGCGCGGAAGCGGTCGTGCCCGGCCAGGACGGTCCGCGCCGCCGTGGCCAGGGAGGTGGCGTCACCGGGGCGGTAGAGCGCCCCCAGCCCGTGCTCGGTGACGACGCGACGGATCTCGGGCAGGTCGGCGGCCACCACCGGGACCCCGGCCCGGACGGCGTGGAACAGCTTGTTGGGCAGGGCCAGCTCGTGGTTGCGGCAGCTGGCGTCCAGCGTGATCGCCGCGATGCCGTTCTCCCGGTACAGCGCGTCCAGCTCCTCGACCGGGCGGGCGGGCAGCTGCAGCACCCCGGGGCCGGTGGCGTCCGGGTGGCCGGGCTCGACCGGCCCCACCAGGAGCACGTCGCAGCCCTGCCCGGCGGCCGCGACCAGGGTCTCCAGGTCCCGTCCCCGCCCGATCCGGCCCGCGTAGACCAGCCGCGGGTGGTCCGGCGCCGGGGCCGGGGCGGCCGCCGCGCCGTCCGCACCGAGCGGGAACGTGTTGCGCACCACGACGACGTCGCGGACACCACGGCCGCGCAGCACGTCGGCGATGCCGTCGCTGACGGTCAGGACGGCGTCGGCCCGTCGGGCCCGCCGCATCTCCCGCCTGGTCGCGACGCGCTCGCGCACCGGCGCCGGTCGACCGGCCGGGGTGCGGTCGGACCACAGCTCGTGGGCGTCGTAGACCAGGGACGCGTGCCACCGTCGCGCCAGCGTCGTGGCCAGGGCCAGGGTGTTGCGGTCGTGGGCGTGGACGGCCACCGGGCCGGTGCGAGCACCGCGCCAGAGGTCGGCCACCAGCCGGGCCGCCGACCGGCGCCACCTCGCCTCGACGAGGGCCCGGTGCTCGGGCAGCAGCAGCCAGCGCGCGGCCGGGAACAGGCCCCGGCGTGCGGCCTGGCTCGCCGGGCGGACCTGGCCCGCCGGGCGGACCGGGCGGGCCGGGCGGGTGCTCGGCTCGCCCGGCGACAGCCCCCGCGACCGGCCGGCGTCGTGGACCTCGACGCCGGGCAGGACGTCCTCGGCGCCGTCCGGGACGCCCCGGCCGACCACGACGACGCGGTAGCCCGCCGCCGCCAGGCTCCGGGCCTCCCGGACGACCCGCGCGTCACCGACCACGGGTGACTGCACGAGCACGAGGACGGTCGGGCGCTCGACGGTCATCCGGTCGGCTGGGGGGACGGCACGCCCGCGAGGGTAGTGGACCCGTCCCCCCGGACGGCTCAGGTCAGGTCGACGACCCGGCCCTCGCGGGCCGCCGTGATGCAGGCCTCGGCGACCACGACGGTGCGCAGGCCCTGCTCCATGGTCACGACGTCGGAGTCCTTGCCCAGCACGGCGTCGCGGAACGCCTCGTTCTCGCGCAGCAGGGGCTCCCGCTTGGCGATGGCCGGACGCACCACGTCGCCCTCGCTGACGCCGCGGAACGACGCCACCGAGTCCCACTCGGTGGGGACGGTGCCGTTGGCGTAGAACGTCAGGTCGGACACCAGGGTGTCGGCGACGAACGCGCCCTTCTCGCCCGTCACGACGGTGACGCGCTCCTTGAACGGGGTGAGCCAGTTGACCAGGTGGTTGGTCACGACGTCGCCCTCGAGCATGCCGACCGCGGCCACCATGTCCTCGAAGTCGCGACCGCTGCGGTGGGCGGTGCGCGCGGACACGCTGGTGTACGACCGGCCGGTCACCCAGGCGGTGAGGTCGATGTCGTGCGTCGCCAGGTCCTTGACCACGCCGACGTCGTTGATGCGCGCCGGGAACGGGCCCTGGCGGCGGGTGACGACCTGGTACAGCTCGCCCAGGTCGCCGGCGGCGAGGCGGCGCTTGAGCTCCTGCAGCGCAGGGTTGAAGCGCTCGATGTGGCCGACGCAGCCGACCAGCCCGCGCGAGGAGAACGCCTCGGCGATGCGGGTGGCGCTCGCCTCGTCCGGGGCCAGGGGCTTCTCGACCATGACGTGGACGCCCGCCTCGGCCAGCGCCGTGGTGACCTCCTCGTGGAACACGGTCGGCACGGCCACCACGGCCATGTCGATCCCGGCGGCGATGAGGGCCTGGACGTCCGGCAGCAGCTCCAGGCTGCCGGCGGCGCCGTGGGGGTCGCCGCCCGGGTCGGCGACGGCGACCAGGTCGACGCCGTCCATCGTGCGCAGCACCCGGGCGTGGTTGCGGCCCATCATCCCCAGGCCGATGAGGCCGGCGCGGAGGTTCGCCATCAGGACCCCGCCGCCGCGACGGTGTTGACCGCGGTGACGATGCGGTGCAGGTCGTCCTGCGACAGCGACGGGTGCACCGGCAGCGACAGCGCCTCCAGGGCGGCCTGCTCCGTGCGGGGCAGGTCCAACGTCAGCTGGAACGACGGCAGCCGGTGGTTGGGGATCGGGTAGTAGACGCCCGTGCCGACGCCGTGCTCCTCGGCGAGGGCCTTGGCCATGCCGTCACGGTCCTCGGGGACCCGGATCGTGTACTGGTGGTAGACGTGCTCGGCGCCGGGGGCGACCGGGGGCACCACGACCCCGGACAGGTTCTCGTCGAGGAACGCGGCGTTCTCCTGGCGCTGCTTGGTCCAGCCGCCGACCTTGGACAGCTGCACCCGGCCGATCGCGGCGTGGACGTCGGTCATGCGGGCGTTGAAGCCGACGACCTCGTTCTCGTAGCGACGCTCCTGGCCCTGGTTGCGCAGCAGGCGCATCTGGCGGGCGATCTCGTCGGTGGCGCACGAGACCATGCCGCCCTCGCCGGAGGTCATGTTCTTGGTGGGGTAGAGGCTGAACATGGCGAAGCGGCCGAACGAGCCGACGTGCCGGCCCTGCCACATGGCGCCGTGCGCCTGGGCGGCGTCCTCGTACAGCTCGATGCCGTGCCGGGCGCAGATGTCCTCCAGCGCGGTCAGGTCGGCCGGGTGCCCGTACAGGTGCACGACCAGCACGCCCTTGGTGCGCGGGGTGATGGCGGCCTCGACCGCGGCCGGGTCCAGGCAGAACTGGTCCAGCTCGATGTCCGCGAAGACGGGGGTGGCGCCGGTGAGGGCGACGGAGTTGGCGGTCGCGGCGAACGTGAACGAGGGGACGATGACCTCGTCACCGGGGCCGACCCCGGCGGCCAGCAGCCCCAGGTGCAGCCCGGTGGTCCCGGCGCTGACCGCGACGCACGTCGTGCCGTCGACCAGCTGCTCGCTGAACTCCTGCTCGAACGCCGCCACCTCGGGGCCCTGGGCGAGCATGCCGCTGCGCAGGACCCGGTCGACCGCGTTGCGCTCGTCGTCGCCGATGATCGGCCGCGCCGCGGGGATCATGGTGCCGTTCATGAGATCTCCTCGAGGGTCTCGTCGTTCTCTCGGTAGGTGTCGCCCGATGACGGGCACACCCAGGTGCCGGGGGAGTCCCCCGGCGTCAGGGGCACGCCGGCCTTGCCGACCCAGGCGATGCGCCTGGCGGGCGAGCCGACGACCAGTGCGTGGTCCGGGACGTCGCGCACGACGGTGGCGCCCGCGCCCACGGTGGCCCAGCGGCCGATCGTCACGGGGGCGACGCAGACCGCACGGGCCCCCACGGAGGCCCCCTCCAGCAGGGTGACGCCGACCGGCTCCCAGTCGTGCGCGCTCTTGGGCGAGCCGTCGGGGTTCACCGCCCGGGGGTAGGTGTCGTTGGTGAGGACCACGGCGGGGCCGATGAAGACCCCGGCGGCCAGGCTCGCGGGCTCGTACACCAGGGCGTAGTTCTGGATCTTGCAGCCGTCGCCCACCTGCACCCCGGTCCCCACGTAGGCGCCGCGCCCGACGACGACGTCCCGGCCCAGCGTCGCCCCCTCACGGACCTGCGCGAGGTGCCACACCTTGGTGCCCTCGCCGAGGGTCGCGCTCTGCGCGACGTCCGCGCTGTCGGCCACCTGTGCCACTCGTGCCCGCCTTCCGTGCGACGAAGTCGTCTGTCCGTGGATGCTGTCGTGGCGTGCGGTTGCAGACGGTTCGTACCCGGTCACGCCGTCGCCACGCTACCAGCGCGGGGAGCGCCTCCCTCGGCCCGGAGGGTGCCACCCCCCGGGGCTTCAGCCCCGCCGGGCCCGCAGGTAGTCCGCCACGACCGCGCCGCCCAGGCGGTCGGGGTCGGCCGACAGCACCCGCCCGCCGTTGCGGCGGGCGATGGCGTCGACGAACCGGACCAGACCGGGGTCCTCGCCGAGCATGACCACGTCGATCCGCACCCTCATCCGGGTCAGCGCGTCGACCTCGCGGACCGTGGCGCGGATGGTCTCCGGCGCGGGCGGCCAGTCGAACACCGCCTCCACCTCCTGCGAGCCGTCGGGGCGGGTCCAGGTCTCCAGGTGGGCGGTCGGCTCGCCGTCGGTCACGACCAGCACGACGGGGGTCGCGTCGGGGTGCCGGCCCACGTGCTCCCGGGCCAGGGCCAGCGCGTGGGCCAGGTTGGTGCCCTGCACGTAGGCCGGCTCCACGTGCGCCAGCTCGGTCGTCGTCATCGTCCGGGCGTGCCGGTCGAAGCCGATCACCTGCAGCGAGTCGTGCGCGAACCGGGTGCTCACCAGGTGCCCCAGCGCCAGCGCGGTCCGTTTCATCGGGGCCCACCGGCCCTCGCTGACCATGGAGAACGACAGGTCGACGCACAGCGCGACCGCGGCCCGGCTGCGGTTCTCGGTCTCGACGACCGCCATGTCCTCGACCGCCAGCCGGACCGACCCGTCGCCGCCGGGCTGCCGGTCGGCGGCCGGCTCGGACGCGGTGCGGAGCACGGCGTTGGTGACGGTGCGGACCACGTCCAGGGCCTGCTCGTCGCCGAAGCGCCACTCCCGCCAGGCCCCCGTGGGCTCGCCGGACGTGCCGGCGCGCGGGTCGTCGTGCTCACCGCGGCCCCGCCCGGACAGCCGCTGCGCGATCGCCCGCAGCGCGCTCTGCCCCAGCCGGCGCATCGCCTTGGGGCTGAGCCGGGCGTCCTCGGCCGGGCCGGTCACCCAGCCCTGCTCGCGCAGCTGCCGCTCCAGCTCGCGCAGCGCGGCCACGTCCTCCCCGGCCGAACGGCCGAGCGCCCGCTCCACCTGCTCGACGTCCACGTCGTCCAGGGTGGCGCCCGGGTGCTCCTGGCCCAGGGAGTCCAGCAGGTCGTCCAGGTCGGCCAGCTCGCCCAGGGCTCCCGCCGCCTCGCCGAAGCCCAGCGGCTCGCTGCCGGTGAGCCCGCCGCGACCGGGTCCCGGGCGCATCGCGCCGGGCCGCAGCTGCTGCAGCCGGTCCCCGAGCCGCCCCATCGCCTCGCCCAGACCGGGGTCGCGTCCCATCGCGGCCTGCATCAGCGCCTGCAGCTCCGCCCGCTGGTCGGGGCTCATCGACTGCATCAGCCGTTGCGCCTCGGCCTGCCGTCGGGCCAGGGCGTCGATGAGCTCGTCGGTGTCGGCGGGCTCACCGGGCACCAGGTCGCCGTGGTCGGCCATGAACCGCTCGAACTGCTCGGTGGTGTCCTCGCCGCGGGCGTGCGCGTCGAGCAGCTCCTCCAGGTCGGCCATCATCTGCCGCAGCGCGGCGGCGGCCTCCGGGCCGGTCCCGTCCTGGGCCATCCGGCGCAGCGCGTCGGAGATGCCGTCGAACTGGTGGTCGAGGACGTCGTCCCGGAGCCCGTCCAGGACCTGCTGGAACGCCTGCGCGGCCTCGGCCGAGGTCCACGAGTAGTCCGCGAGCTCGGCCACCGCGCGGCTGGTGGAGCTCGGGAGCGACGCCAGCCTCGTCTCGTCGAAGCGGGCGTCGTCGTCCTGCCGCTGCGCCAGGGCGTCGCGCTCCAGCGCCAGGGCCTGGTCCAGCCGGGCCCGGGCGCGGGTGAGGGCGCCGTCGGCGTCACCGCGGCGGGCCACCTCGCGACGACGCCGGGCGGCCCGGGCCCGCAGCTCGTCCAGGCCCGGACGTCCGGCCGTGCCGTCGCGCAGGAGCCGACGCACCGCCTCGGCCGGGCTCTCGCCCTCGAGCACCCGCTCGCCGATCTCGTCGACCGCGGCCCGCACGTCGAACGGCGGGGCGAGCGGGTCCGCGCCCCCGCGCCAGACGCCGTAGCGGTAGCCCCGCCCGGGCCTGGGGTCGACCACGGCTACCCGTCCTCGCCGACCGCGCGGGGACGGGCGCGGGCGCTGAACCGCGTCCGGCCCGGCTCGACGGCGTCCTTGGCCAGGCGGCGGGTCAGGTGCAGGCCCTCCAGGACGAACTCGACGACGGCGGCCACCTCCGCGGGCAGCGGGGCGTCCTCCAGGCCCAGGCGGGAGCACACCGCACCGAGGCCCTCGACGGTGCCGATGCTGCTCAGCAGGTCCTGCACGGTGACGTCGTCGCCGACGTCGACGTGCCCGCCCTCGGCCACCCGGTCCAGGAACCCGGACAGGTCCGCCCCGCCGAGGCGGTCGCGCCAGGTCTCGGCGGTCGCGACGCGCAGCAGGTGGGCCAGCACCTCGTACTCGCGGCCCTCCTCGCCGGACTCGAACTCGACCTTGCCGCGCAGGGTGCCGACGCCGGACTCCAGGTCGGTGACCCGCGCCACCGCGGGACCGTCCTCGCCCAGCAGCGCAGCGCGGCGGTCGGCCGCGGCGGCCAGGGTCTCGGTGGCGGCGACGGCGAACCGGGCCGACACCCCGGAGCGGGCGTCCACCGACGGGGACTCCCGGACCGCGCGGGTCCAGCGGGCCAGCACCTCGACCAGGTGCGACGGCACCCGGGCCACCCCGTCGCGGCCGACGGCGGCCTCCTGGGTCACCAGGTCGACCTCCGCGGCCAGGTCGACCGGGTAGTGCGTGCGGACCTCGGCGCCGAACCGGTCCTTGAGCGGGGTGATGATGCGGCCCCGGTTGGTGTAGTCCTCGGGGTTGGCGCTGGCCACCAGCAGCACGTCCAGCGGCAGGCGCAGCGCGTAGCCGCGGATCTGCAGGTCGCGCTCCTCGAGCACGTTGAGCAGGCCCACCTGGATCCGTTCGGCCAGGTCGGGCAGCTCGTTCACGGCGAAGATGCCGCGGTTGGTGCGCGGCAGCAGGCCGAAGTGGATGGTCTCGGGGTCGCCGAGGGAGCGGCCCTCGGCCACCCGCACCGGGTCCACGTCGCCGATCAGGTCGCCGATGCTCGTGTCCGGGGTGGCGAGCTTCTCGTTGTAGCGCTCGCTGCGGTGCCGCCAGGCGACCGGCAGGTCGTCACCGAGGGCCGCGGCGCGGGCCCGGGTGACGGGCAGGAACGGGGCCAGCGGGTCCTCGAACAGCTCCGAACCGGCCGCGTGCGGGCTCCACTCGTCCAGCAGCTGCACCAGCGAGCGCAGCAGCCGGGTCTTGCCCTGACCGCGCTCGCCCAGCAGGACCATGTCGTGCCCGGCCAGCAGCGCCCGCTCGACCTCGGGCAGCACGGTGTCCTCGAAGCCGACCACGCCGTCGAAGCGGGGTGCTCCTTCGCGCAGCTGCCGGAGCAGGTTCTCCCGCAGCTCGGCCCGGACGTCGCGCGAGGTCCAGCCCGAGGCGAGGAGCCCACCGCGGGTGGTGGGGAGGTGGGTGGGGACTTCCGGCGTGACCGAGGCCGACATGCGGCCAGGGTAGGCACGTGTCCGCGCCGGACGCCCGTCGGGTGAAGGATGTGCCCATGCCGCCGCCGCCCGACGCCGCCGAGCCCGTCGCCGAGCACCCGGTGGGCCCCGCCGGGCCGCCCGTCCGGCACCCGGACGCGCGGCGCGACCGGAGGGTCCCGCCGCCGCCGGTGCAGGTCCCGCGCGCGCTGGAGATCGCCACGGCGTGGGCCTGGCGGCTGCTGGTGGTGAGCGCGGCGGTCTACCTGTTCGCGTTCCTGGTCCTGGGCCGGGTGCAGCTGGTCGCCGTCCCGCTGCTGCTGGCGGTCCTGGTCGCGGCCCTGCTGTCCCCGCTGTACCGCGGTCTGCTGCGGGCGCGCGTCCCGCGCTACCCGGCCGCCGGCGTCTCGGTGGTCGTCTTCGTGACCCTGGTCGTGGCGGCCATCACGGTGGTGTCCCAGCAGATCGCCAGCCAGATCGGCGACTTCGGCACGTCCGCCTCCGAGGGTCTCGACCAGATCCTCGCCTTCGTCGCGGACCTGCTGGGGGTCAGCCTGAACGACGTCCGCGACGCCATCACCGGGGCCGCCGCCGGGTTCGTGGAGCAGTCGGAGAGCCTGGCCACCGGCGCCGTGGTGGCCACCGGGACGGCCACCTCGGTCCTCACCGGGGCCCTGCTGACCGTGTTCGCGGTGTTCTTCTACCTGGCCGACGGCGAGCGGATCTGGACCTTCCTGGTGGGCCTGCTCCCCCGGGACGGGCGTCCCCGCGCCGACGTCGCCGGTCGCCGGTCCTGGGGCACGCTGTCCGGCTACGTCCGGGCGCTGCCGGTGGTGGCGCTGGTCGACGCACTGGGCATCGGGATCGGGGCGGCGGTGCTGGGCGTGCCCTTCGCGCTGCCCATCGCGGTCATCACCTTCATCGGGGCGTTCGTGCCGCTGGTCGGGGCCATCGTCACCGGGGCGCTCGCGGTGCTGGTCGCCCTGGTCAGCGAGGGCCTGGTGACCGCGCTGATCCTGCTGGCCGTGGTGTTCGCCGTGCAGCAGCTCGAGTCCTACGTGCTGCAGCCGCTGCTGCTGGGCCGGGCGGTCGAGCTGTACCCGCTGGCGGTGGTGGCGGCCATCACCACGGGCATCGTGCTGGCGGGGATCGTCGGCGGCATCCTCGCGGTGCCGCTGCTGGCCATGGTCGTCACGTTCGTCCGCTCGCTGGCCGCGCCGCACCACGTGCCCTACGACGACCCGGACGACAGCGTGCCGCCCGACGACCCGGGCGAGCCGCGGGTCCCCGGTCGGGCGCCGGGCGAGGACGTCCGCCCGAGCGCACCGGTGGAGCAGTACGAGTGAGCACCCCGTTGGACGACGACGACCTCGACGCGGCGCGGGCGGCGCTCAGCGGCACCGTCCGCCAGACCCCCGTGGTGCGCAACCGGGCGCTGTCGAACCTGCTCGGCGGCGAGGTGTGGCTCAAGTGCGAGAACCTCCAGCGCGCCGGGTCGTTCAAGATCCGTGGCGCCTACACCCGGATCGCCCGGCTCAGCGACGCCGAACGGGCCCGTGGCGTGGTGGCGGCCAGCGCGGGCAACCACGCGCAGGGCGTGGCGCTCGCGGCGTCGCTGCTGGGGGCGGAGGCGACCGTCTTCATGCCCGTCGGGGCGGCGCTGCCCAAGGTTGCGGCGACCAAGGCCTACGGCGCGAGGGTCCAGCACGTCGGGCGCAGCGTCGACGAGGCGCTGGTCGCGGCCCGGGAGCTCGCCGATCGCACCGGGGCGGTGCTGGTCCACCCGTTCGACCACGTCGACGTCGTCGCCGGGGCGGCCTCGCTGGGTGCGGAGGTCCTCGAGCAGGTGCCGCACGCCCGGACCGTCGTCGTCTGCACCGGCGGGGGAGGGCTGCTGGCCGGCGTGGCGCTGGCCGCGGCCCGGGCCCGCCGCGGCGGCCGGGAGGTCACGGTCGTGGGGGCGCAGGCCGCCCAGGCCGCCGCCTACCCCGCCTCGCTGGCCGCCGGGCACCCCGTGGCGCTGAGCCGGATGTCGACCATGGCCGACGGCATCGCGGTCGGCTGCCCGGGCGAGGTCCCGTTCGGCATCGTGGCCGAGCACGTCGACCGGGTCGTCACCGTCACCGAGGCCGACCTGTCCCGGGCGCTCGTGCTCATGCTGGAACGGGCCAAGCTCGTCGTGGAGCCGGCCGGCGCCGCGGCGGTCGCGGCCGTGATGGCCGACCCCGGGGCGTTCGAGCCGCCCGTGGTCGTGGTGCTGTCCGGCGGCAACGTGGACCCGCTGGTCCTGCACCGCGTGCTGCGTCACGGCCTGGTCGCCGCCGGGCGTTACCTGCTGCTGCGGGTGCAGATCGCCGACCGCCCCGGCGAGCTCGGGCACCTGCTGGAGGCCATCGGGCGCACCGACGCCAACCTCGTCGAGGTGGAGCACCGCCGCACCGAGGCCCGCCTGGACGTGGACGAGGTCGAGGTCGAGCTGCAGCTGGAGACCCGCGGCGGGGAGCACCGCGACGCGGTCCTGGCGGCGCTGCGCGAGGCGGGCTACGGGGTGCGGGTGGACTGAGGGCCCTGCCGTCACCGGGGGGCGTCTCGGCCGAACGCGAAATGGTTCGCCCGTTGTCGGTGCCCTCGGTCACCATCGAGCACGTGACGGACATCATCGTGGCCGAAGGGCTAGTCAAGACCTACGGGAAGAAGGTCCGGGCGCTCGACGGCCTGGACCTGCGCGTCGCCCAGGGCACCGTCCTGGGCCTGCTGGGACCCAACGGGGCCGGCAAGACCACCGCCGTCCGGGTGCTCACCACCCTGCTGCAGCCCACCGAGGGCCACGCGACGGTCGCCGGGCTCGACGTCGTCCGCGACGCCAAGGAGCTCCGGTCCCGGATCGGGGTGTCCGGTCAGTACGCCGCCGTGGACGAGAACCTGACCGGGTACGAGAACCTCGACATGGTCGGTCGGCTCTACCACCTGGGCCGGGCCCGCTCCCGGACCCGGGCGTGGGAGCTGCTCGAGCGCTTCGACCTGACGGACGCGGCCAAGCGACCGGTCGGGACCTACTCCGGCGGCATGCGCCGTCGGCTCGACCTGGCCGGGGCCCTGGTGGCCGAGCCCGAGGTGCTGTTCCTGGACGAGCCGACCACGGGCCTGGACCCCCGCAGCCGCCTCGGGATGTGGGACGTCATCGCCGAGCTGGTCGCGGGCGGCACCACGCTGCTGCTCACCACCCAGTACCTGGAGGAGGCCGACCGGCTCGCCGACCGGATCGCGGTGATCGACCACGGCCGGGTCATCGCCCAGGGCACGGCGGACGAGCTCAAGGAGCAGGTGGGCGGCGAACGGATCGAGGTCACGGTGGCCGAGACCTCGCAGCTGGCCCCGGCCCGGCAGGCCCTCGCCGGCCTGACCGGCAACGAGGTGGGCGTCGAGGAGCACACCCGCACCCTGACCGCCCCGGTCAGCGGCGGCGTCAGCATGCTCGTCGACGCGGTCCGGGCCCTGGACGCGGCCGGGGTGCAGGTCCTCGACGCCGGCATCCGGCGCCCCACCCTCGACGACGTCTTCCTCACCCTCACCGGCCACGGCGCCGAGGACGACCAGACCGCAGGAGCAGCCGCATGAGCACCACCGGGACCACCACCGCAGGCACCACCCCGCCCCGCCCGCGCGGCCCCCGCGAGCGGCCCGTCGTCACGACCGGCCCGTTCACGGCGCTGAACGACGGCTGGACCGTCGCCCGGCGCAACCTCATCAAGATCAAGCGGGTCCCCGACCTGCTGGTCGGCTCCATCGTCAGCCCGATCATGTTCATCCTGCTGTTCGCCTACGTGTTCGGGGGTGCGATCACGGTCGGCGACGGCCGGGTCGACCCGGCCGCCTACCGCGAGTACCTGATCGCGGGCATCTTCGCCCAGACGGTCATCTTCGGCGCCACCATCACTGGCGCCGGGATGGCCCAGGACGTGAAGACCGGCATCATCGACCGGTTCCGCTCCCTGCCCATGGCGCCGTCCGCGGTACTGGTCGGGCGCACCACCGCCGACGTCGTCAACAACGTCCTGACGATCATCATCATGTCCCTGACCAGCCTGATCATCGGCTGGCGGATCGACACCTCGGTGGTCGAGGCGCTGCTGGGCTACGTGCTGCTGCTGTTCTTCGCCTACTGCATCAGCTGGATCATGGCGTTCTTCGGCCTGCTGGTCCGCACGCCCGAGGTGTTCAACAACGTCACGTTCATCGTCATCTTCCCGCTGACGTTCATCGCGAACACGTTCGTGCCGCTGGAGAGCTTCCCCGCCCCGCTGCGGGTGTTCGCCAGCTGGAACCCGGTGTCCACCGTGACGCAGGCCTCCCGCGAGCTGTTCGGCAACATCCCGGAGGGCACACCGCCGCCCGAGGGCTGGGCGCTGGAGAACCCGGTGCTCTACACGGTCCTGTGGGGCATCGCCATCCTCGTGGTGTTCGTCCCGCTCACCGTCCGGCAGTACCAGCGCGCCGCCGCCCGCTGAGCCGACGACGACGGCCCCCCACCAGCAGGTGGGGGGCCGTCGTCGGACGGGCAGGTCCGCTCAGCCCGTGAAGGGCTCCGCCTTGAGGATCTTGACGGGGATCTCGCGGCCGTTGGGCGCGGTGAACTTGGTCTTGGTGCCGACCTTCTTGCCCAGCACGGCGCCGCCCAGCGGCGACTTCTCGCTGAAGACGTCCAGGTCGGTCGTGGCCGCCATCTCGCGGCTGCCCAGCAGGAACCGCTCCTCCGCGCCGCCGACCTCGGCGGTCACGACCATCCCGGAGTGGACCTTGCCGTCGACGACGACGTCACCGGCGGCCCCGATCTGCGCCTCCTCGAGCATCTGCTCGAGCTGGCGGATCCGGGCCTCCTGCTTGCCCTGCTCGTCCTTGGCCGCGTGGTAGCCGCCGTTCTCCTTGAGGTCGCCCTCCTCGCGCGCGGCCTCGATCTTGCGCGCCAGCTCCAGGCGGCCCTCGCCGGTCAGGTGGTCGAGCTCGGCCTTGAGCCGGTCGTAGGCCTCCTGGGTCAGCCAGGTCACGTTGGTGCTGGTGTCGGACATGCGGTGTCTCCTCGTCTCGCAGCGGTGGGCGGCCGCGGCAACGGTGCTGCGCCGGCGTCCTGCCCCGCCCCCGCGGGCCGTCAGGCTCCGGCACCTGCAAGGGGCAAGAGGCCGAGGATACCCGCTACTCCAGCCGCACGCAGGCACGTACGGAAGCGCTCGCGGCCGGCGCCACCGTCCGGACGTCCACCGTCGCGCCCTCACCGCCGCCGGGCGGCAGCGGGCCCAGGTCGACGTCGACCTGCCCGACGTCGCCGTAGCGGGCGTCGGCGGCCCGCACCTGACACCGCACCAGGTCGCCCTCGTCGGCGTACACCTCGAACCGCACCTGCACCAGGTCCTCGTCGACCACCGCGAACGAGACGTCGCGGAAGCGGACGCCGTCGTCCAGCAGCGAGGTCACGACCAGCGCGAAGGCGCCCACCGCGGCCACCACCCCCAGCACGGCCAGCGTCCGGGTGAGCCAGGGCCGCTGCGGACGTGCGTAGCGCGCCGAGACGTCGTCGCCCGCCTGCTGCGCCCGCGCCGTCGTGCCGCCCCCTCCTGCGCTCGTGCTCATCGGGCTCCCTCTGTTCTGCTGCCGGCTGGTGCTCCGTGGTGCGTGCCGCTGGGTGCTGCGTGGTGCTGGTCCATGCCGGGCCCGGGGCCCGTCCCGGTCTGCCGGGTGGTCCGGGTCCACGGGTGTCGCCGGTGTCGGGGACACTGTCCCGCGGGTCCGTGGGCCCGCAGGTCGACGTACCAATGATGCAGGAGGACACACGTGGGCGAGCAGCTGCGCCTGATGGCGGTGCACGCGCACCCCGACGACGAGTCGAGCAAGGGGGCCGCCACCATGGCCCGCTACGTGGCCGAGGGCGCCCGCGTCCTGGTCGTGAGCTGCACCGGGGGGGAGCGCGGCGACGTGCTCAACCCCAGGTTGCAGGACGACCCGGAGGTCGTGCGCGACATCGTCGGGTTCCGCCGCAAGGAGATGGCCGAGGCCGTCCGCATCCTCGGTGTGGAGCACCGCTGGCTCGGGTTCGTCGACTCGGGGCTGCCCGAGGGCGACCCGCTGCCCCCGCTGCCCGACGGCTGCTTCGCGCGGGAGCCGCTGGAGATCGCGGCCGCGCCGCTGGTCCGGCTGGTCCGCGAGTTCAAGCCGCACGTGATGACCACGTACGACGAGAACGGCGGCTACCCCCACCCCGACCACATCATGTGCCACAACGTGTCGATGGAGGCCTTCGAGGCCGCCGGCGACCCCGGGCGCTACGCGGGCCACGGCGAGGTGCCGTGGCAGCCGCTCAAGCTCTACTACAACCAGACCTTCTCCAAGCCCAAGATCCTCACCTACCACCAGGCCCTCCTGGACGCGGGCGCCGAGTCGCCGTTCGCGGAGTGGATGGAGCGCTGGGACGACCGCGAGGAGCGCCCCATCACGACCAGGGTGCCCGTCGCGGGTTACCTGGACGCCGCGGACGCCGCGCTGCGCGCCCACGCGACCCAGGTCGACCCGGACGGCATGTGGTTCTCGGTGCCGGCGGAGACCCGCCGCCAGGTCTGGCCGACGGAGGAGTTCGAGCTGGCGCGCAGCCACGTCGGGGGTCCTGTGGTCGGTTCGGGCGACGACACCGTCGAGGACGACCTGTTCGCCGGCGTCCGGGAGCACCTGGGTGCGGGGGCGTCCCGGTGACCCCGCTCGACGTCGCGCAGGCAGTGGCGGCCCACCTGGGGACGTCCCTGGCCATGACGGCCACCCCCGAGCCCGCCGAGATCGTCCCCGACACCCCCCCGGACGAGCTCGTCACGCCGGGGACGATCGGCTTCCTCGTCACGTTCTTCGTGGCGGTGACGCTGGTCCTGCTGGTCCGGGACATGAACCGGAGGGTCCGCAGGGTCCGGGTGCGCTCCGACCTGGCCGACGCCCGGCTCCGCGACGAGCTGGCCGAGGAGGCCGGGGGTCCGGGCGCCGGGGACCCCCCGCCCGCCCCGGGGTCCCCCGAGGTCGGGGGAGCGGGCCTGGGTGGTCCTCACGACCCGGACGACGGTCCGGTCAGGCGCCACTGACCGCACCCCCGTGCGCGGGGCCGGTCCCGGCGAGAGCCGACCGGCGCGGGGCCGCCGCGCCTCCCGGGTTGTGTCCGGGCCCCGACATAGCGTCGTGGCATGCGCCTGCTCCACACCTCCGACTGGCACCTGGGTCGCCGTCTGCACGGGGCCGACCTCACCGACGCCCACGAGGCGTGGGTGGACCACGTGGTCGAGGTGGTCCGCGACGAGCAGGTCGACGTCCTGCTCGTCGCCGGTGACGTCTTCGACCGCGCCATCCCCCCGGTCGAGGCGCTCGCCACCTGGGACCGGGCGCTGGAGCAGGTCCGGGAGGCCGGGGCGCAGGTGGTCGTGTCCAGCGGCAACCACGACTCCCCGGCCCGGCTCGGCGCCCACGGCGGTCTGCTCGGGCGGGCGGGGGTCCACGTCCGCTGCGACCCGGCGCGTGTCGGCGAGCCCGTCGTCCTGCACGACGAGCACGGCCCGGTCGCGTTCTACCCGCTGCCGTTCCTCGAGCCCACGACCACCGCCGGTCTGCTGGCCCGCGCCTCCCGGCCCGGGCTGCCGGCCGTGGAGCAGGTCGAGCGCAGCCAGCAGGGCGTGGTCGCGCGCGCCGCGGCGCTGGCCGCGGCCGAGGCCCGCCACGCCGGACGCGCCCGGACCGTCGTCATGGCCCACACCTGGGTGGCCGGGGTCCTGCCGGAGCACCGCTCCGACAGCGAGCGCGAGATCGGGTGCTGCCCGCCGGGCCGGGCGGTGGCGGGCGGGACCGGTGCGGGGCCCCGGGTCGGCACGGTCGACCGGGTCGCCACGGACGCCTTCGCACCCTTCGGCTACGGGGCGCTGGGCCACCTGCACGGCTCGCAGGTGCTCGCCCCGGCGTTGCGCTACAGCGGCTCGCCCGTCGCCTTCTCGTTCTCCGAGCGCGACCACGCCAAGGGCAGCTGGCTGGTCGACCTCGACGGGGCGGGGGGCGTGGGCGTCGAGCGGGTGCCGGCGCCGGTGCACCGTCGGCTGACGCAGCTCAGCGGCACCCTCGCGGACCTGCTGGTCGACCCCGCGTGGGCCACGGCCGAGGCCGACCACGTCAAGGCGGTCCTGACCGACGCGGAGCGCCCGGCCGACGCCATGCGACGGCTGCAGACCCGGTTCCCGCACGCCGTCTTGCTGGAGTGGGTCCCCCAGGGGCGCGAGCCCGCGGTCCCCCACGCCCGGCTCCCGGTCGGGGCCGTGACCGACACCGACGTCGCGGTGGGTTTCGTGCACCACGTCCGGGGCACGCCGGCCACGACGACCGAGCGCGACGCCCTGGCTGCGGCCTTCCGGGCCGTGTCGGCCGAGCGGACCGAGCAGCTGGTGCACGAGCTCGCCGGGGTCGACGCGGAGCAGACGGAGCTGCTGGACCTCGAGCTGGAGGCCGTGCTGGCGGACGGGTCGGGCGAGGGGGCCACGGGCACCCGTCACGAGGGCGCGGCATGAGACCGCACCGGCTCCGCGTGACGGCCTTCGGCCCGTTCCCCGGCACGGTCGACCTGGACCTCGACGAGGTCAGCGGGGCGGGGCCGTTCCTGCTGCGCGGAGCCACCGGCGCGGGCAAGACGTCGTTGCTGGACGCGGTCGGCTACGCGCTGTTCGGCCGGGTCCCGGGGGCGCGGGGGCTCAAGCAGCTGCGCAGCGACCACGCCGACGACGCCACCCGCACCAGCGTCGAGCTGTGGGCGACGGTCGGGGGCCGGGCCGTGCACGTCGTCCGCTCGCCCGACCAGCGCCGGCCCCGCTCGCGCGGGACCGGGTGGACGACCGACAAGGCCGGGGTGAGCGTGCGGGTCGCCCGCGACCTCGCCGCCCTGGACGCCGACGACTGCGACGTCCGCTGGACGGGCGTCCAGGAGGCCAACAGCGAGCTCGCCGACCTGGTCGGGATGTCGCACGAGCAGTTCGTCCAGGTCGTGCTGCTGCCCCAGGGCGACTTCGCGAGGTTCCTGCGGGCCAAGGACGAGGACCGGGCGGACGTCCTGCGTGCGCTGTTCGACACCAGCCGGTTCACGGCGGTGGAGCAGCTGCTCAAGGAGCGTCGTGACCGGGCCCGGACCGCGCTGGCGGACGCCGACGTCGCCGTGGGGGCCGCGGCCGCCGCCGTGGCCGCGCACGCCGGTGTCGACGAGCGCCCCGGCACCGACCTCACGCCGTGGGCCCTGGGGCTGCTGGGACGGGCCGAGGAGGGTGTCGTCACCGCCGCCGCCGCCGCGACCGCGGCCGACGACGCGCTCACCACGACCCGGGCCCGGCACGCGAGCCTGCACACCCGGAGCCGTCTGCTGTCGCAGCTGGTGAGCGCCGCCCGAACCCGGCAGGAGCTGCTGCGGGACGCACCGGCGGTCGCCGAGCAGGCCCGTGAGCTCGACGAGGCCGACCGGGCCGCCGAGGTGGTGGCCCTGCACGAGGCGCACCGCAGCGCGCTCGTCCGGGCCGACGAGGCGGTGGAGGCCGCCCGCGACGCGCTCTCCGGCCTGCCCGACGACGTCGAGGTGGACGACCCTGACCTGGCCGACCTGGCCGACCTGGCCGACCTGGCCGACCTGGCCGACCTGGCCGACCTGGCCGGCGAGGCCGGGCCGCCCGACGTGACCGACCTGGCCGGGGTGGACGTCGACGCCGTGGTGGCGCTGGGCGTCGGGTTGCAGCGCCACGTCGACGACGCCGTGACGACCAACGCCGCGCTGGTGGCCCTCGGCCGCGACGTCGAGCGGTGGCAGGGCCTGCAGTCGGACCTCGCCGCCCGCGAGGGCGAACGCGCCGACGCCGACGCGGCCGTCGACGCGGTCCGGGCGAGGGCGCGGGAGCTCCCCGACCGGTTGCTGGCCGTGCAGGCCGAGCTCGACGACCTCCAGCACCGCGCCTCCACCACCGACGGGGCGCGGCGCGAGGTCGAGCGGTGGGAGCGCGCCGCGGCCCTGACGGGGCGGCTCACGGCGCTCACCGCCGCCGTCGCCGACGCCGAGCGCGCCGACCTCTCGGCACGCGAGGGGCAGCGGGCCGCCGAGCACACCCTGGACCGGCTGCGCCGTGCCCGCCTGGACGGCATGGCGGTCGAGCTGGCGGCCGCCCTCGTCGACGGGGAGCCCTGCGGCGTCTGCGGGTCGACCGTCCACCCGGCGCCGGCCGGCGACGGTGACCCCGCCGTCGACGTCCTCGCCGAGGAGCGGGCCCGCCCTGCGGCCGCCCGCGCCGCCGCCGCGGCCGCCCGCACCGCCGCGGACGTGGCCACCGCCGTCGCCCGCCGCGAGGAGTGCCACGCCCAGCTGAGCACCGAGGCGACCCCCCAGGTCGAGGTCCCGCCGCTGCGGCTGCTGATCGGTCCCGCCGCCCTGGACGACGTGCGCGACGCCGTGACCGAGGTCCTCGTTCAGGCCCGGTCGAGGCACCGGGCCGCCGAGGACGCCGCGACCTCGGCGCAGGTCACCGCCGCACGGCTCGACGCCCTGGGGCAGGAGCAGTCCCGGCTCGGCGCGGCGCTGGGTGCCGCGGAGTCCGCGCGCGACCTCGTGGCGGCCGCCCTCCTGGCGCTGCGGGAGCAGTCGGAGCACCTGCGGGCAGGGCTGCGCGACGCGCTCGGCGCAGACCCCGCCGACGAGCCGCCCGCCGGCGTCTGGACCCGGCAGGCGGCGGCCGGCCTCGCCCGGTTGTCGCTGCTGCGCGCCGCGGGTGACGCCGTGGACGCGTGCGCGGTGGCGCTGCAGGAGCTCGGTCGGACCCGTGACGCCGCCCGCGCCGCGGCGGCGGAGGCCGGCTGGGACGACGTGGCGGCCGCCGCGGCCGCGGCCCGCCCACGGGCCTGGCGCGAGGAGGTCCGGGGCGCGGTGACCGCCCACGGCCGAGACCTGCACGCCGTCACCCTGCGGATCGGGGAGCTGTCCGGGGAGCTGTCCGGGGTGCTGGGTCTCCCCCTCCCCGAGGAGCCGGCCGCGGCCGGCGAGCAGCCTGCCCACCCCGAGGACCTGCTCGCCCGGGCGGCCGAGCACCTCGCGGAGGCGCAGCGGCACGAGGCCGACCTCGCCGGGCAGCTGGCGGCGGCCGAGCTGGCCCGCCGCGACGCCGAGGCGTCCCTGGCTGCGGCCCGGTCGGTCCGTGACGGCCTCGCCCGCAGCGCCCCTCAGCTGGTCGACGCCGAGCGACGGGCCGGTCCGCTGCGCACACGCGCCGAGACCACCCGTGCGCTGGCCGAGCTCTGCAACGGCACCAACGACAAGGGCATCGCCCTGTCCACGTACGTGCTGGCGGCGCACCTGCAGCAGGTCGTCGAGGCCGCCAACCTGCGCCTGGACGGCATGAGCGACGGCCGCTACGCCCTGGCCCACGTCGAGGAGGGGGAGGACCGCCGTCGTCGCGCGGGGCTCGGCCTGGCCGTCCTGGACGCCTGGACCGGACGTCAGCGCCCGGCCGGGACGCTGTCCGGCGGCGAGACGTTCCTGGCCAGCCTCGCCCTCGCCCTGGGCCTGGCCGACGTCGTGACCGCCGAGGCCGGCGGGTCCCGGATCGACGCGCTGTTCGTCGACGAGGGCTTCGGCACGCTCGACGCCGACAGCCTCGACCGGGCCATGGACGTCCTGGACCAGCTGCAGGAGCACGGCCGCATGGTCGGCGTGGTCAGCCACGTGGGCGAGCTGCAGCAGCGGCTGCCGCGGCAGGTCCACGTGGAGCACGGCCGCAACGGCAGCACGGTCAGCGTCCGCAGCGGCTGAGCCGGCCCACGTGGGTGTCACGACGGGCCGGTCCGGCCTCCCTGACAACGGGGTGCTCCTGCTGTCACGATGCGCGCATGCGGGCTGCAGTCGTCGACGCGTTCACCGACCGGGCGTTCGCCGGCAACCCGGCGGCGGTCGTGCTGCTGCCCCAGGACGAGCCGGCACCGTCACCGGAGTGGATGCAGTCGGTGGCGGGGGAGTTCAACCTGTCGGAGACGGCGTTCGTGTCGCCCCTGGGTCACTCGCAGTACCGGCTGCGGTGGTTCACCCCCGAGGTCGAGGTCGAGCTCTGCGGGCACGCCACCCTGGCCACGGCCCACTGGCTCCTCGAGCAGGGCCTGCAGACCGGTCCGATGTCGTTCCGCACCATGTCGGGCTGGCTACGGGCCGAGGGCGTCCCCGGGTCGGTGACCATCAGCCTGCCCCTGGTCCCGGTGGTGGACACCCGCGCGCCGGACGGCTTCGACCAGGCCATGGGCTTCATGAGCTACGAGCTGCTCGGCTTCACCGGTCAGTCGGAGGCCCTGCAGCGCAACGCCCTGGTGCTGGTCGACCCGACGGACCTGCGTGACATGCAGCTCAACCTGCGCAAGCTCGCCGCGCTCCCGCTCGGCGGGGTGATCGCCACCGCGGCCGCGGACGAGCCGGCCCTGGCCAAGGGCGTCGAGGTCCTCAGCCGGTACTTCGCCCCCGCCCTCGGCATCGACGAGGACCCGGTGACCGGGTCGGCGCACTCCACGCTGGCCCACTACTGGTGCCACCGGCTGGGCACGGACCGGTTCCGGGCCGCCCAGCTGTCCCGACGCGGCGGGGTCCTGGACGTGCACCTGGACGTCACCGGGGACGAACCCCTGGTCCGGGTGTCAGGCCGGGCCGTGACCACCATGGACGTCGACCTGCGGGTCTGACCGGCGAGCCGACGAGTCGGCCCGCCCGGCCCGTTCCCGCCCGCCTTGCCCCGGTTCGGTTAGGGTCGCGCCCATGACCACGGGGGGATCGTCGACGTCCGCGCGCGCACTCGCACCACTGGCGCTGGCCGGGGTGCTGGCCCTCAGCGCCTGCGGCGGGGACGGGGCCTCCGACGACGAGACGACCGCGGTCCCCGACCCGAGCGCGTCCGGCGCGCCGTCCGAACCGGCTGCTTCGGGCGACGAAGCCGGCCCGTCCGTCGACGCGGCCCCCAGCGCCCCCGCCGGGCCGCCCCCGGCGGTGCCCACCGGGACGGTCCCCGAGGGGTGGACCGTGCTGGACCCGGGCGGGGCGGCCACCTTCGCCCTCCCGGCCGACGCCGCCGAGCAGGACGTCCCGGACACCGGGATCGAGGGCCTGGAGATCTCGCTCTACGCGGTGCCCGACGGCAGCCTGCTCGCGCTGTACCAGTCGTTCCCGGAGGACGTCGCGGGGTCGGTGGCGCCCGAGCAGCTGCTCGCGCAGGCCGCCGAGGGTGCCCTCGGCGCGGCCACGTTCGCCGAGGGGACGGCCGCCGAGGAGCCCTTCGCCGTGGGTGACTACGCAGGCACACAGATCTCCGGCCTGGACGCGGCGACCGAGACCTGGCTCGCCGGGCGGCTCGTCGTCGTCGACGACGTGCTCCTGGGCTTCGTGGCCACCGACCCCGACGAGGCTGCGGCCGAGGCCAGTCTCGACGAGGCCTGGGCGACCCTGACCCTGCCCTGACGGCGGTGTGATCGCGGTCTGATCGCGGTCGGTTGCCGGTCTGGTCCCGGCGGTCCTCCCGGCGTGGGCCAGGATGGCCTCATGCCGGGTGCTTACTGGGTCAACACCGTCCGCGAGGTCCGCGACCACGACAAGCTCGCGGCGTACGTCCGCCTCGCCGGGCCGGCCATCGCCGCGGCGGGCGGGACGTTCGTGGCCCGCGGGACCGCTGCGGCCGCGTTCGAGGCCGGCGTCACCGAGCGGACGGCGCTGATCGCCTTCGACAGCGTGGAGGCCGCCGTGGCCGCCTACGCCAGCGACGGCTACCAGGAGGCGCTCGCAGTCCTGGGTGACGGTGCGGTGCGCGACATCCGGGTCGTGGCCGCCGTGGACCCCAGCGGCTGAGCGAGCGGGACGACCCGGGGTGGGCGACGGCGCCCGCCCGCTCGACGCCCGCCCGCTGGACACCCGCGCGCTGGACGCCCACCGGCTCGGCGCCCACCGGCTCCACGCCCGCCCGCTCGGCGCCCACCGGCTCGACGCCGACCGGCCACCGGGTGTTCACCGGCAGGTGGTCTGCCCGACGCCGGGCGTCCCTAGCGTCCGGCCATGACCACCGAGGCGTCGAAGCCCGACCGGACCCACCCGAGCAGCCCCACGAACCCGAGCCGTCGCGCGCTGCTGCGCGGGGGAGGGGCGCTGGCCGCGACGGCCGCCCTCGCCCCCGCGATGGCCGCCCCCGCCGCGGCGGCCGCCGTGGCCGAGGTGGCCGCCGGCGGGGTGTTCGGGTTCGGTGTCGCGAGCGGTGACCCGACCGCGACCGAGGTGCTGATCTGGACCAGGGTCACCCCGGAGGCCGCCGCGGTCCCCGGCAGCGGTCTCGGCCGACCCACCGCCGTCACCTGGGAGGTCGCGGCCGACGAGGCGTTCACCACCGTGCTGCACCGGGGCCGGGTCCGCACCGACCCCGCGCGCGACCACACCGTGAAGGTCGTCGTCACCGACCTGACGCCCTACACCCGGTACTTCTACCGCTTCCGCGCGCTGGAGGAGACGTCGCGCGTCGGTCGGACGCAGACCTCGCCCGACGAGCCCGGGCTCACCCACGCGCTGCGGCTGGCGTTCGTGTCCTGCAGCAACTTCACCGGTGGCTACTTCACCGCCTACCGGGGCCTGGCCGCCCGCGACGACCTGGACCTGGTCCTGCACCTGGGCGACTACGTCTACGAGTACGGCAACGCCGCGGACCGCTACGGCCCCGACGCCCTGGTCGGCCTGCGCGAGCACGACCCGGTGACCGAGACGGTCAGCCTGCAGGACTACCGGCTGCGTCACGCGCTGTACAAGAGCGACCCGGACCTGCAGGCCGCCCACGCCCGGCACCCCTGGGTGACGATCTTCGACGACCACGAGATCACCAACGACGCCTACGACACCGGGGCGGAGAACCACGACGAGCAGGACGACCCGGACACCGACTACACCGGTCCCGGTGAGCCCGCCGGGGTGCGGGCCGAGGGGGACTTCCTGGTCCGGCGGGCCGACGCGTTCCGCGCCTACCTGGAGTGGATGCCGGTGCGGGACCCCGCGACCTACCAGCCCGCCCCGCACGTCGGCACCCAGTTCTTCCGCCGGTTCCGCTTCGGCGACCTGGCCGAGCTGTCGGTGGTCGACACCCGGCAGAACCGGAGCCGGCAGGTCCCGGCCGTGGTCGCCGGGGCCCCGAACCCCGCCCTCGCCTCGCCGCAGCGCCGCCTGGTCGAGCCCGAGCAGCTGGCGTGGCTGACCGACGGCCTCACCTCCGGACGGACCCGCTGGCACCTGATCGGCAACCAGACCGTCTTCGCCCGCGTCCTCGCCCTGCCCGGCGGTGTCCCGGGGGCGGTCTTCAACACCGACCAGTGGGACGGGTACCAGGCGGACCAGGTGGCGGTCCTGCGGGCGATGGCGGACTCGGGTGCCACCGACCCCGTGGTCCTCACCGGGGACATCCACTCCTCGTGGGCCAACGACCTCCCCGTCGACCCCGTCGCCTACGGCGCCGACCGCAGCACCTCGGCCGGGGTGGAGTTCGTCTGCCCGTCGGTCACCAGCGACGGGTTCAAGGAGGTCCTGGGTGGCAACGCGGCCACGGCGGCCTTCGTCACGCGCGCGTTCCAGGCCGCCAACCCGTGGATCGGCTACCTGGAGGGCATCGGCCACGGGTTCGCCGTCCTCGACGTCACCCCCGAGCGCGTCCAGACCGACTTCTGGTTCATCCGCAGCGGTGGGGACAAGGGCCTGGGCGTGGACCCCCGGCTGGACCCCGACGCCACCGTCGGGCACGAGTCGTCCTGGGTGTCGGTCAAGGGGACCCGTCGGGTCAGCGGACCGGTGCCCGTGCTGGGGCCTCGCTCGGACAGCCCGCACGTGGCCTCGGGCCGGCCTCGGGCGCAGCGCACCCCCCGGGGGTGAGGCCCCGACCCCGACCCCGACGAGGGGCCCACCGAGGACCGCGCGCTGTCGGGTGCGGCGCTCGGGCGCTGGCTCGACGAGCTGGCCGTCGCCGACGTCTGAGCGCCCGACGGGCTCGGACCGCGGTGGCCTCTTCCCGAACGGTCGTTCGGCGTCTACATTGTCCCCGTCCGGACCGAACAGGATTGAACAGGGAACGCCAGGAACGGACACGAAAACCACCGGGGGTGAACATCGCCCTCGCGCCCCGTCACCGTCGACGTAGGAGTGCCCGTGTCCCGACCCAACCCCCCGCGCCCGTGGCGCCGCGCCGCGATGGTCACCGCCGTCCTGGTCGCCGCGTCGACGGCCGCCGCCCTGCCGAGCGCCGCCGGGGCCACCCCGCCGCCCGCCGGCGTCGCGGCGCAGACCGCCGCGCCCCCGACGGTGGCCGTCGACCTCGAGCGGGACGACTGGCGGTTCACCCTGGGTGACGACGCAGCCTGGGCCGAGCCCGGTTTCGACGACTCGGGCTGGGCCACGACCAGCGTGCCCAACGACGGGGCCCCGTTCGCGAGCTACGACGGTTTCGGCTGGTTCCGGCTGACGTTCGACCTGCCCGCCGACGCGGAGGGAGCCAACCTCGTCGCCTCGCTCGGCTTCATCGACGACGTCGACGAGGCCTACCTCAACGGACGCAGGATCGGCGGCTCCGGGGTGATGCCCCCGAACGCGAACAGCCAGTGGTTCGAGCGACGCCTGTACTCGGTGCCCGGCGACGTCCCGGTGTTCGGCGGCGAGAACGTGCTCGCCGTCCGGGTCTACGACATGAGCGGGGGCGGCGGCTGGTACTCGGGCCCGGTCGGCATCTACTCCAAGGACGCCGTCCGCGCGAACGTCTACGGCATCACCGGCGCCCCCGCCCCGGCGGAGCAGTCCGCCGCGGTCGCGGAGGTCCTTGCCGTGCAGGCAGCCGCCCTGGCGGCGGGCGACGTCGACGCCTACCTGGCCACCCTGGACCCGTCGTACTTCCACGACGGTCGCACCCCGGAGCGTCGCGAGCGCGAGCTCCGCGAGTGGCTGGCCGACTCGGGGACGCTGCGGCTGACCGACTCCGAGGTGGAGGTCGTCGTGGCCGAGGACGGGGCCCTCGTCGTCGACACCAACCGCCGGGTGACGGGGACCAAGGACGGCGTCCCCTTCGAGTTCCAGCCCACCGAGCAGGAGTTCCTGCGGTTCTCGCCCACCACGTTCACCGAGACGGGCAACGAGTCGCGGTTCTTCCGCGAGACCGTCGACTCCGAGCTCGAGGGCGCGCCCCGCGAGCTCGTCACGTACCTGCCGCCGTCGTACCTGACCGAGCCGGATCGCCGGTTCCCCGTGGTGTACCTGCTGCACGGGATCAACGGCGGCAGCCGTGAGTGGGAGCCGCGCGAGATGGACGCGGTCCTGGACGAGCTGTGGGCCGACGGCCTGGCCGAGTCGATCGTGGTCATGCCCGACGGCGAGTCGCTCTGGTACCTGGACCAGCCCGTCCCGTGGCGGAGCATGTTCCTGCAGGAGATGGTGCCGATGGTCGACGCGGAGTACCGGACCCTGGCCCAGCGCGAGTTCCGGGCGCTGACCGGGATCTCCATGGGCGGGTTCGGTGCGTTCTCGATCGGGCTGGACAACCCCGGCACGTTCTCCTCGCTGGCCTCGCACATCGGGTCCCTCGGCTACACGCCGTCCGGTCCGACGCCCATCGCGCGGGCCCGCACGATGAGCGCCGAGGAGCTCGGCCGGTTCAGCCTCTACTTCGACGCCTGCGAGTTCGACGAGTACGGCTTCGACAACGGGGTCCGCCAGCTGTCGACGATCCTCACCGGCAAGGGGGTCGAGCACACCTCGCAGGTCTACCCGCAGGGTCGTCACAACGACGCCTGCTGGCTGCCCCAGGTGGGCCGGTCCTTCGGGTCGCACTCCGACGCCTTCCGGGCCGCCGGTCTGCAGGAGGACTGGGTGGGCCCCTCCCTCGACGTCTCGGCCAGCCCCGAGCAGGTGTGGTCGTCCAACGGGGGGATGAGCACCGTCGTCGTCGAGGCCACCGCGACCGACCCCTCGGGGGTGGCCGCGGTCACCTTCGTAGAGGCGAGGGCGGAGGGCCCCAGCCGTGCCGTCGTCGTCCGCCGCGGCGACGGCACGTTCTCCGTGCGGGCCGTGCCCGGCGCCCGCTACACGTTCGTCCACGAGGCCACCGACGGCCTCGGCAACACCTCGACCGGCAGCGTCACCGTGGTCGTGCAGCCGACGACGGGGGTGGGCCGACGGTGAGCCGGTGAGACCGGGGTCTCAGGCCGTCGCCGGGTCGGGCCGACGGGGGGTGTCGCGGCGCTCCCGCCCGGCCCGGCGGCGGGTCTTGAGCCCGTACATGTGACGGTCGGCGGAGGCGATCAGCTGGTCGGCCGGGTCGCCGTGGGTCCCCAGGGCGACGCCGACGCTCATACCCAGGTGCACCAGACCCTGCGGGGTGACGAACGGGACGTCGACCGAGGCCTCGACGGCCGAGCGGACCTCGTGGGTGCGGTGCGCGTCCGCGCCGCGGCACAGGACGACGAACTCGTCACCGCCGTACCGGGCGACGACGTCGGTGGCGGCCGTGACCTCGAGCAGCCGGTCGGCGACCGCACGCAGCAGCAGGTCCCCGACCTCGTGCCCGTGGGTGTCGTTGGCCGCCTTGAACCCGTCGAGGTCGCCGAACAGCACGCCGCAGCCGGGGCTGCGGGGGTCGGCCAGCTCGTCCTGGACGGCCCGCAGCACGGTGTCGCGGTTGGGCAGGCCGGTCAGGGCGTCGCGGGTCGCCCGCGTCCGCAGCTGCTCCTCGGCCCGCCGCTGGGCGGTGACGTCGACGCCGAGGAACACCACGGCGTACGCGAGACCGGCGTCGTCCAGCAGCACCCCGTTGGTCATGGCGATCCGGCGGCGACCGCCCCGGCGGTCCAGCCAGTCACCCTCCTGCGGCGGGGCCTCGCCCTGCAGGACGGCCCGGGCGACGCAGTCCTGCGCCATCACGGCGTCCTCGGGTGCGACGAGCACGTCCCAGAAGTGGCGCCCGACGACCTCGTCCCGATGCCAGCCGGTGACCTGCTCCAGGGCCGGGTTGACCATGAGGATGCGGCCGTCGGTGCCGACCACGCAGACCAGGGCCGTGGTGGCGGCCACGACGGCAGCCCCCAGGTCGACCCCGGCCGGCAGGGGGCGGGGCCGTGGCTGCACCTGCAGCAGGTCGACGGGAGGGTGGACCACGACGAGGTCATCGGCCCGTACGGGGCCGACTGGAGCCGGCCCGACCCGGCACCACCCGATGTGACCACCGGGTGCCTGCCGGCGGGCTCTGCGGGTACGGCAAGACTGGGTCGCGGCCCGGGAGCACCGGCCGGCCAGGCCGACCGCCGCACGTCCGCGACCTCGAGAGGTGGCCCCCCCGATGAACCGTCTGAAGTCCTCACGCAGCCCGTACCTGCTCCAGCACGCCGACAACCCGGTGGACTGGTGGGAGTGGGGGACCGAGGCGTTCGACGAGGCCCGCCGCCGCGACGTGCCGGTCCTGCTGAGCGTCGGCTACGCCGCCTGCCACTGGTGCCACGTCATGGCGGGGGAGTCCTTCGAGGACGAGGCGACGGCCGTCGTGGTCAACGAGCGCTTCGTCGCGATCAAGGTCGACCGCGAGGAGCGGCCCGACGTCGACGCGGTCTACATGCGCGCCACGACCGCGCTCACCCGGCAGGGCGGTTGGCCGATGACGGTGTTCACCACCCCGGACGGGCGTCCGTTCCACGCCGGGACCTACTTCCCGCCCACCCCCCGCGGCGGGATGCCGTCGTTCACCCAGCTGCTGCTCGCCGTCGACGAGGCCTGGCGGGAGCGACGACCGCAGGTCGAGGACACCGCGCAGCGGCTGTCCGAGGCCGTCGGGGGCGGCGGCACGACGGCACCGCTCGTCGACGTCCCGACCGCCGGGACCGACCTGCTGCCGCCGTCCCTGCTGGGCGACGCCGTCGCCGGACTGCTGTCGGAGGAGGACACCGTCCACGGCGGGCTGGGGGGCTCGCCCAAGTTCCCGCCGTCCGCGGTGCTGGCCTTCCTGCTGCGCGAGGGGTCCCCGGACGCCCACGGCCTGGCCGCCCGGACGCTGCGCGCCATGGCGCACTCGGGCATGTACGACCAGGTGGAGGGCGGTTTCGCCCGCTACTCGGTGGACGCCGGCTGGGTGGTGCCCCACTTCGAGAAGATGCTCTACGACAACGCCCAGCTGGCCCGGGTGTACGCCCGTTGGGCCGTCACCACCGACGACCCCGCCGACGCCGGGACGGGCGCACGGGTCGCCCTGGAGACCTGCGACTGGATGCTGGGCGCGCTCGGCACCGACGCGGGTGGCCTGGCCAGCGCGCTGGACGCCGACACCCCGGCCCCCGCGGAGCAGGACTGGCCGGTGGGTCTGCCCACCACCGGGCTGCCCACCACGACGCACGGCGTCGAGGGCCTCACCTACGTCTGGACCGCCGAGGCCCTGCGGGACGCGCTCGGCGAGGACGACGGTGCCTGGGCCGCGGACCTGCTCGGGGTCACCGACCGGGGCACGTTCGAGCACGGGACGTCCACGGCCCGGCTGACCCGCGACGTCTGGTCCGACGGTGGGGAGGCCGACCGCTGGTCCCGGGTCCGGGCCACGCTCCGCCAGGTCCGCTCGGCCCGGCCGCAGCCCGCCCGTGACGACAAGGTGGTGGCGGCCTGGAACGGTCTGGCGGTCGCGGCCCTGGCCGAGGCCGGTGCCCTGCTGGGGCGCCCCGACCTCGTGACGGCCGCCCAGCGGGTCGCCGACGTCCTGCTGCAGCGGCACGCCTGGCGCGACGCCGACGGCGGCCTGCGGCTGCGGCGGGTGTCGCGCGACGGTGAGGTCGGCGTCCACGCCGGCGTCCTGGAGGACCACGGGGACGTGGCCACGGGACTGCTCGTGCTGCACGGCGTGGACGGCGACCCGCGCTGGTCCACCGCCGCCGAACAGCTGTGCGACACCATGACGGGCCGCTTCGTGGACCCCGCAGGCCGCTGGCAGGACACCGCGTCCGACGAGGTCGACACCGCCCTGGCGGCCGCCCTGGGTGGGGCGGGCGGCCTGGTCGACCCGGCCGACAACGCCCACCCGTCGGGGCCGTCCGCCGCGACGGGGGCGTGCCTGCACGCGGCCGCGCTCACCGGCCGCGGTGACCTGCGCGACGCGGCCGGACGGGCCCTGGTGGGCGCTGCGCCGTTGATGGCCCAGGCGCCGCGGTTCGCCGGCTGGTGGCTCGCGGTGGCCACCGCCGCCGCGGACGGCCCCCGCGAGGTGGCCGTGGTGGGCACCGACGGCGACCCGGCCCGGGATGACCTGCACCAGGTCGCGCTGCGCTCGCCCGCGCCGGGCCTGGTGGTGTCCCGCGGGGAGCCCGGCGCCACCGAGCCCGCCCTGCTGCGGGACCGCCCCGCGCCGGGCGGGGCGACCGCCTACGTCTGCCGGGGCTTCGTCTGCGACGCCCCGACGACCGACCGGGAGGTCCTGGCCCGCGCCCTGACCCGCTGACGCGGCCCGGGGGCGGCTCAGGGGCGGCTCAGGTGCGGGCGACCACGAGGGCGACGCCCGCGTAGTGGCACGCGAAGGCGAGCACGGTGCAGGCGTGGAAGATCTCGTGGAAGCCGAAGTGGTGCGGCCAGGGGTCGGGGCGCTTGAGGGCGTAGACGACGGCGCCGCCGGAGTACAGCAGCCCGCCGGCGGCGAGCAGGACGACCACGAGCAGGCCACCGGAGGCGTGGAGCCCGGGCAGGAACCACACGGCGGTCCAGCCGAGCACGATGTAGATGGGCGTGTAGAGCCAGCGCGGCGCGCCGACCCAGAACACCCGGAACAGGATCCCCAGCACGGCCCCGCCCCAGACCAGACCCATGAGCAGGCGGGCCTGGCCGGTGGGCAGCAGCAGCACGGCGTAGGGGGTGTACGACCCGGCGATGAGCAGGAAGATGCTGGAGTGGTCCAGCCGCTTCATGAGGATCCGGTTGCGCTCGGACCACCGGCCGCGGTGGTAGGTCGCGCTCACCCCGAACAGCGCCGACGTGCAGATGGTGAACACCACCGTGACGACGCGCTCGGTGGGGGAGTCGGCCAGCAGCACCAGGACGAGGCCGCCCAGCAGGGCGACCGGGAACATGCCCAGGTGCAGCCAGCCGCGCAGCAGCGGCTTGACCACGGCGGCGACCTCGTCCTTGTCGGGCAGGACGTCGGGCAGGACGCGGGGCAGGACGCCGGGCTCGGCGTGGGGCGTCGAGTCGTGGCTCACAGGAGAGAGCATAACCTACGGTTGCGTAAGTTACTGGTGGGTAAGGTGAAGTCCGCGTGAACAGATGGCGGTGACCGGCAGGCATCGTCCGGCTACTGCGGGGCAGTAGCGTTGGGTGGGCCTGCACACCGTTCGGGACGAGGAGGGCGCCGTGGGAGCCAGGGTGCTCGCGTACCGGGCCTACCAGCGCGTGCTGCGCTCCCGGCTCGCCCCCTCCGCGCTGCCCCGGCACGTCGGGGTCATCATCGACGGCAACCGCCGCTGGGCCAAGGCGTACGGCACCACCACCCACGACGGCCACCGCGCCGGCGCCGACAAGGTGGTGGAGTTCCTGGGCTGGTGCGACGAGGTGGGCGTCGAGGTCGTCACGGTGTGGCTGCTGTCCACCGACAACCTCACGCGCGCCAGCGCAGAGCTGGACCAGCTGCTCGAGATCATCCCCGACCTGGTGGAACGCCTGGCCGAGACCGGTCGCTGGCGGGTCAACCCGGTCGGTCGCCTCGACCTGCTCCCCGCGTCGACGGCCAACCGGCTCAAGGAGGTGGGGGAGGCCACCGCGGCGATCGACGGCATCACCGTCAACCTGGCCATCGGCTACGGCGGTCGGCAGGAGATCACCGACGCCGTCCGCTCCCTGCTGGCCGAGCACGCCGAGCGCGGCACGTCGCTGGCCGAGCTGGCCGACACCCTCGACGTCGAGCACATCTCCGAGCACCTCTACACCAAGGGGCAGCCCGACCCCGACTTCGTCATCCGCACCTCGGGCGAGCAGCGGCTGTCGGGCTTCCTGATGTGGCAGAGCGCGCACAGCGAGTACTACTTCTGCGAGGCCTACTGGCCCGAGTTCCGCAAGGTCGACTTCCTGCGCGCCCTGCGCGCCTACTCCATGCGCCACCGCCGCTTCGGCGGCTGAGCCGGCTCCCGGCGATCACGGGACGGCCCCCGCCGCTCACGCCTCGTGGCGGACACCCGCACGTCATGAGACGTTCACGCGCACCCGGGTGAGAGACCTGGCGTGTCGACCCCGCGCCCGCCCGGCCCCGACCTACCGTCGGAGACGTCGGCACCGTCGACCCGGGAGGCCCAGCCATGGAGCGATCGCTGCTCCGGGGGAGGCCGGTCCCGGTCCCCTCGCCGGGGCCGGACCGGAGCTCCACCGGACACGACCAGACCAGGGCGTCGTGCGCGCCCGGGCGGGAGACCATCGTGAGCAAGCAGCCTGACCGGACCACCAGCGACCGCACCACCTACGTCCTGGACACCTCCGTCCTGCTGTCCGACCCGGACGCCATGTTCCGCTTCGGCGAGCACGAGGTCGTCCTGCCGGTGGTCGTCGTCGGCGAGCTCGAGGGCAAGCGGAACCACCCGGAGATCGGCTACTTCGCCCGGCAGGCGCTGCGCTACCTGGACGACCTGCGCCTGGAGCACGGCCGGCTCGACGTGCCGCTGCCGGTGGGCGAGCTGGGCGGCACGCTGCGCGTGGAGCTCAACCACACCGACGTGACCAGCCTGCCCGCGGGTCTGCGCGGCACCGACAACGACACCCGGATCCTGGCGGTGGCCACCAACCTGGCCGCGGACGGCGACCGCGTCGTGCTGGTGAGCAAGGACGTCCCGATGCGGGTCAAGGCGTCGGCGGTGGGCCTGGTCGCCGAGGAGTACAGCGCCGGTCTCGCGGTCGAGTCCGGCTGGACCGGCCTGGCCGAGCTGGACATCTCGGCCGAGGACATGGCGGTGCTGTACGACGAGCGGCACCTGGACCACGACGCCGCCCGCGACCTGCTGTGCCACACCGGTCTGGTGCTGACGTCGGACCGGGGCAGCGCGCTGGGCCGGGTGACGCCCGACAAGCAGATCAGGCTCGTGCGCGGTGACACGGACGTGTTCGGCCTGCACGGTCGCAGCGCCGAGCAGCGGATCGCCATCGACCTGCTGCTCGACGACTCGGTCGGCATCATGTCGATGGGCGGGCGCGCCGGCACGGGCAAGTCCGCGCTCGCGCTGTGCGCCGGGCTCGAGGCCGTGATGGAGCGCCGGGAGCACCGCAAGGTCATGGTGTTCCGACCGCTGTACGCCGTGGGCGGGCAGGACCTCGGCTACCTGCCCGGAACCGAGGCGGAGAAGATGGGCCCCTGGGGCCAGGCCGTGTTCGACACCCTGGGTGCCCTGGTGTCCAGCGAGGTCGTCGAGGAGATCCTGGACCGGGGCATGCTCGAGGTGCTGCCGCTCACCCACATCCGGGGCCGCTCGCTGCACGACGCGTTCGTCATCGTGGACGAGGCGCAGAGCCTGGAGCGCAACGTCCTGCTCACCATGCTCAGCCGGATCGGTCAGAACTCCAAGGTCGTCCTCACCCACGACGTGGCCCAGCGCGACAACCTGCGGGTCGGTCGTCACGACGGCGTGGCCAGCGTCATCGAGCGGCTCAAGGGGCACCCGCTGTTCGCCCACGTCACCCTGACCCGTTCCGAGCGCAGCCCGATCGCCGCGCTGGTCACGGACCTGCTCGAGCGTCCCGAGTGAGCGCCGGGCCGGCCTCCGGCGAACGCGCTGGCCGCCGACCCGTAATCGAGTAATCATGAGTACATGCAGACAGACGTGACAGCGGTGAAGGTGGGGAGCTGGCTCAGGGGCCGCCTCCCCGAGGCGTGGTCGGCCGAGCAGGCCGACGTGACGGTGGACCGGGAGGAGGTGACCGTGGTCCTGCCCCTGCCGGGCGGGCCGGGCCACGGTGCGGCGGCCGACGGGAGCGGCGCCGAGCCGGCCGACCCGGACGAGCTCGACGGCCGGATCGGCCGGTTCCGCTCCGAGAGCCGGGCCGAGCGGATGACGATCGCCGACGAGGCCGAGCGGCGCTTCGGCCGCAAGGTGTCGTGGGGGGTGAGCGCGGGTGAGCGGACCGAGCTGTTCACCACCCTGTCGGTCCCGGTGATGACCCGGCTGCGCCAGCCCGAGCGCGTGGTGCTGGAGACCCTCGTCGAGGCCGGCGTCGCGCGGTCGCGGGCCCACGCCCTGGCCTGGTGCGTCCGCCTCGTCGGGCAGCACTCCGGGGACTGGCTGGCCGAGCTGCGGGAGGCGATGACCGCGGTGGAGCGGGTCCGCGAGGAGGGACCTCGACCCTGAGCGGGGTGTCGCCCGGGCGTCGGGCGTCCGATAGGTTGCTCCCGCCTCGCACCGCGGGGCACCACAGGTCCAGCGAAGTCCGGTGAGAGACCGGCGCTGTCCCGCAACTGTGATCCCCGAGCGTGCGCGCGCGGGGTCAGCCAGGTCGCCTGGTCTGTGGTCACGCACGGTCCTCGGACGAAGGACGGTTCGTGTCGCAGCCCCTGTCGGGGAGACGACCCGGAGCACCCTCGTCCCCTGACACCTCCCAGGGGATTGCCATGACTGCACGTACCACCCGCGCCCGGACCACGGCGGTCGCCCTCGGCGCCGCTGCGGCCCTCGTCCTCGCCGCCTGCGGCGGGGGCACCGACAGCGGGACCGCCGACAGCGGACCGACCGACAGCCCCGACGCCACGAGCGTCGCCCCGACGGACGCCGCTGCGGGCGCCGAGCCCGGCGACGACGCCGCCGCGTTCCCCGTCACGGTCACCTCCGGGCAGGAGCCCGAGACCACCGAGGTCACCATCGAGGCCGCGCCGGCCGCGATCGTGTCCATCAGCCCCACCGCGACCGAGATGCTCTTCGCGGTGGGCGCGGGCGAGCAGGTCGTGGCCGTCGACGCGTTCTCGTACTACCCCGAGGAGGCGCCGGTCACCGACCTGTCGGGCTTCGAGCCCAACCTCGAGGCCATCCTCGGCTACGGCCCCGACCTGGTCATCTCCTCCGGCGACCCCGGGGACCTGGCCAGCGGCCTGGAGGCCGCCGGCGTCCCGACGCTCGTCCTGCCGTCGGCGCTGACCCTGGACGAGGCGTACGACCAGATCCAGCGGGTCGGCCTGGCCACGGGCCGCAGCGCCGACGCCGAGGCCCTCACCGAGCAGATGGCCGCCGACATCGAGGCCGCCGTCGCCTCGGTGCCCGCGGGGGAGCCGCTCAGCTACTACCACGAGCTGGACCCGTCGTTCTTCTCCGCGAGCGGGGACACCTTCATCGGCGAGGTCTACTCCCTGTTCGGCCTGGAGAACATCGCCGACGCGACGGGCGAGGCCTACCCCCAGCTGTCGCAGGAGTTCATCGTCGAGGCCGACCCGGACGTCATCTTCGTGACCTCCGGGGACTTCTCCGACAGCCCGGAGACCATCGCGGCCCGGCCGGGCTGGGCCGAGGTCGACGCGGTGGCCGACGGCGACGTGGTCGTCGTCGACGCCGACGAGTCCAGCCGTTGGGGACCGCGCGTGGTCGACTTCGTCGAGTCCGTCGCCGAAGCGCTGCCCACGGTCCAGGACTGAGCGAACCTCCCGCATGAGCAGCGACGCCGCCGCGGGCGCCCGGGCCGCCTCGGTCCGGCTCGGCCTGCCCCGACCCGGGCGACGGGCCCTGCTCGTCGTCGGGGCGGGCGGCGTGCTCGCGGCGACGTCGCTGCTCGGGGTCCTGGTGGGCCCGGCCGGTCTGACGCCGTCGGGCGTGCTGGCCTCGCTGGTCTCGGCGCTGCCCGGGGTGGACGTCGCCTCCGGTCTCACGTCGCAGCAGGAGGCCATCCTGTGGCAGATCCGGCTGCCAAGGGTGGTCCTGGGCGCGCTGGTCGGGGCCATGCTGGCCGTGGCCGGAGCCGCCTACCAGGGGGTGTTCCGCAACCCCCTGGCCGACCCCTACCTGCTCGGGGTGTCCAGCGGGGCGGGGCTGGGCGCCACGATCGCCATCGTCAGCGGCGGCGTGGTCGCCGGCCTGGGGCTGCCGGTCGTCGCGTTCCTCGGCGGGCTGCTCGGGGTCGCGGCCACCTACGCCCTGGGCAGCAGCGTCGGCCACGGCACGCGCTCCTCGGTCGTCATCGTCCTGGCCGGGGTGGCGGTGGCGGCGTTCCTCAACGCCGTGCAGACCTTCGTCCAGCAGCAGTACGACGAGACGCTGCGCTCGGTCTACTCCTGGCTGCTGGGCCGCCTGAGCACGCAGGGCTGGTCGGAGGTGCTGACCGTCCTGCCGTACGTCGTGCTCTCCGCCGCGGTGATCCTGCTGCACCGGAGGGTGCTGGACGTGATGGCCGTCGGCGACACCGAGGCGCGCAGCCTGGGTGTGGACGCGGCCCGCACCCGGCTGGTCCTGGTGCTGGCGGCCACCCTGGGCACGGCGGCCGTGGTCAGCGTCAGCGGGTTGATCGGATTCGTCGGCATCGTCGTCCCGCACGCCGTCCGGCTGCTGTTCGGCGGCTCCCACCGGGTGCTGCTGCCGGTGTCGATGCTGCTGGGGGCGGCGTTCCTGGTCGCCGCGGACATCCTGGCCCGCACCGTCATGAGCCCGGCCGAGCTGCCGATCGGCGTGGTCACCGCCCTGGTCGGGGCGCCGTTCTTCGTCCTCGTGCTCCGGCGCGCGAGGATGTCGTGACCCCGGTGACGCGGAGCGGGACCGCCGTCAGCTGTCGCGGCGTCGGCGTCCGGCGCGGTGGGGTGGCGGTGGTGCACGACCTGGACCTGACGGTCGAGCGGGGGGAGTGGGTCTGCCTGGTCGGGCCCAACGGGGCGGGCAAGACGTCGCTGCTGCACGCCGTGGGTGGGCTGCTGCCGTTCAGCGGGGGGATCCAGGTCGCCGGCGTCGACCCCGCCCGCGCCGGTGAGCGGGTGCTGGCCCGGGTCGTCGGCCTGATGCCGCAGCGTCCGGTGGTGCCGGAGTCGACGAGCGTGCGCGAGCTCGTCGCGCTGGGCCGGACGCCGCACCTGCCGCGCTTCGGCTCGGAGTCCGACGAGGACCGCCGCGTCGTCGAGCAGTGCATCGAGCGGCTGTGCCTGGACCACGTCGCCTCGCGGCCGGCGACCCAGCTGTCGGGCGGGGAGCTGCAGCGCGTCGTGCTGGCCCGGGCGCTGGCCCAGCAGCCGCAGGTGCTGCTGCTGGACGAGCCCACGAGCGCCCTGGACATCGGTCACCAGCAGACGGTCCTGCAGCTGGTCGACCAGCTGCGCCGGGAGGAGGGGCTGACCGTCGTGGCGGCCATGCACGACCTGACCTCGGCCGGGCAGTACGGCGACCGGCTGGTGCTGCTGGAGGACGGCCGGGTCGTGGCCGACGGCCCGGCCGCCGACGTCCTCCTCCCCGCGACGCTGGCCCGGGTGTACGGCGCGCGGGTGCAGGTGCTGGACGGGCCGGACGGGCCCGTCGTGGTGCCGGTGCGCTCCGGCGACCGGTTCGTGCCCCACCCGGTGCCGCGCCGCGGGGAACGGCTGTGACGGGACCGTCATGAGCGCGGGGGGCGTGCGGTCGACCGGGGCGGGCGGCACCGGCACCGGCTGGTCGGTCCGCCCGGTCGCGCTCGTCGTCGCCCTCGTGCTCGACCAGGTGCTCGGCGAGCCGCCGACGCGCTGGCACCCAGTGGTGGCCATGGGCACCTACCTGGACCGGGCCGCGTCGCGCGTCCCGGCCGCGCCACCGCTGCCGGCGTCGCTGATCGGCGGCGCGACCGTCGGCCTGGGTGTCGTGGCCTGCGCCGCGACCGGTGCGCTGCTGGACCGCTGCTCCCGCCGGCTGCCGTGGCCGGGCGCCGTCGCGGTGCAGGCCGCGGTGCTGTGGACCCTGCTGTCCGCGCGGCTGCTGCACGACGAGGTCGCCGCGGTGGAGCAGGCCCTGGCCCGCTCCACCGGGCACGGGCGCGACCGGGTGTCCCGTCTGGTCAGCCGCGACACCGCCACGCTGGACGCGGAGCAGGTGCGCGGCGCCGCGCTGGGCTCGCTGTCGGAGAACCTGTCGGACTCCGTCGTCGCGCCCGCCCTGGCCCACGCCGTCGGTGGCCTGGGTGCCGCGGCGGCGTACCGGTTCGTCAACACCGCCGACGCGATGTGGGGCTACCGCACCCCCCGGTGGCAGCACGCCGGGTGGGTGGCCGCGCGCGCCGACGACGCCGCGAACCTGCTGCCCGCCCGGCTGACCGGGTTGCTGCTGGCCGGGCCCGACCCCCGCCTGCTGGCCCGGCTGCCCCGCGAGGCGGCCCGGACCCCCTCGCCCAACGGGGGCTGGCCCATGGGCGCGCTGGCGCTGCGGCTCGGGGTGCGGATGCACAAGCCCGGGGTCTACGCCCTCAACCCCCACGCGAGGGCCGCGGGACCCGACGACACCGCGGCGGCGCTGCGGCTGTTCCGGCTGACGACGGTGCGGGCCGCGGTCCTGCTCGGGGCCTCGGCGGGCCTGGTGCAGCTCGCCCGGACCCGGCTCGACCGGACCCGGCTCGACCGGACCCTGCCCGCCCGGACCCTGCCCGCCCGGACCTGCGCATGAGCGCGGTCATGGTGCTCGGCTGCACCAGCTGGGCCGGCAAGAGCCTGCTCGCGACGGCCCTGTGCCGCTGGTACGCCGACCAGGGGCTGCGGGTGGCGCCCTTCAAGGGCCAGAACATGTCCAACAACGCCCGCGTCGTGCGGGCCGGCGAGACCGGCGCGGGGGAGATCGGGGTCGCCCAGTGGCTGCAGGCCCGCGCCGCCCGGGTCGAGGCCGACGTCCGGATGAACCCCGTGCTGATCAAGCCCGAGCGCGACGGCAGCCAGGTCGTCGTGCTCGGCCGGGTCGACGAGGAGCTCTCCCGCCGCAGCTGGACGGCCCGCCCGCCCGGGCTGTGGGGCCCGATCAGCGCCGGCCTCGACGCGCTGCTGGCCGAGCACGACCTGGTCGTCTGCGAGGGCGCGGGCAGCCCGGCCGAGACCAACCTGCGCGACACCGACCTGGCCAACCTGCGGGTGGCCCGCCACGCCGACGCCCCGGCCCTGCTGGTCGCCGACATCGACCGCGGCGGCGCGTTCGCCCACCTGCTCGGCACCTGGCTGCTGGTGGACGAGGCCGACCGGGGCCGCCTCGCCGGGTTCGTCCTCAACAAGTTCCGCGGGGACCCCGCCCTGCTGCGCGAGGCGCCGGTCGAGCTGAGCGCCCGCACGGGCATGGCCCACGCGGGCGTCATGCCCATGCTGGCCCACCGCCTGCCCGACGAGGACGGCGCCCGCGACCTGACGCCCCTGCTGGACGGCGACCTGGGCGCGGGCGACGTGCCCGACGTCGCCGTCCTCCGCTACCCGAGCGCGAGCAACCTCGACGAGCTCACCCTGCTGGCGGGCGTGGCCCGGGTGCGGTGGGCGGACTCCCCGGCCGCGGTGACCGACGCGGACCTGGTGGTGCTGCCCGGGTCCAAGCACGTGCACGCCGACCTGGCCTGGCTGCGGGCCCGCGGCCTGGACCGTGCCCTGGCCGCCCGCGTCAGCGCCGGCCGCCGCGTGCTCGGCATCTGCGGCGGGCTGCAGATGCTGGGTCAGCGGCTGGGCCCGGAGCCGGTCGGCGGCGGCAGCCAGGGAACGACCGGTCTGGCCCTGCTGCCCGTGCAGACCACCTACGCCGCGACCAAGCGCACCGCGCACACCCGGGCCACCTTCCGGGTGCCCGTCGGCTCCCCGTGGGCCCGGTTGTCCGGCCTGGAGGTCAAGGGCTACGACATCCGCCACGGCACGACCCGCGCGGTCGAGGGGGCCCCGGCCGTCGCCCCGGTCCTGGGCGAGGAGCACGGCTGGGCGCACGGTCCGGTGCTCGGCCTGGCCGGCCACGGCGCGCTCGAGGACCCCGCCGTGGTCGAGGCGGTCGTCGGGCGCCGGCCGGTCGACCGCCTCGAGGAGACGCTCGACGCCCTGTCCGCCGCGGTCGAGACGCACCTGGACACCGACCTGCTCCGCCGACTCACGAGAGGCCTGCTGTGACCGAGGAACCGACCACCACCGAGACCGACGAGACCGAGAGGACCGACGCGACCGACGGGACCGGCGGGACCGCGGTCCCCCGTCGCGGGCCCCGCGACAAGCCGGAGCCGCGCCGGGTCGACTCGCTCGTGCTCGTCCACACCGGCCACGGCAAGGGCAAGTCCACCTCCGCCTTCGGCACCGTGCTGCGCGCCGTGGCCCGGGACTGGCGCGTCCTGGTCGTGCAGTTCATGAAGTCCGGCAAGTGGCACGTGGGGGAGGAGGCCGTCTGCCGCCGCCTCGGGGTCGAGTGGTGGACCATCGGCGACGGCTTCACGTGGGAGAGCGACGACCTCGACCGCTCCGCCGACATCGCACGCGAGGCGTGGCGGGCTGCCGAGGCGGCCCTGGCCGGCGGCGAGTACGACATGGTCGTCCTGGACGAGGTCACCTACCCGGTCACCTACGGCTGGGTCGAGGGCGAACGCGTGTACGCCGCCATCCGGGGGCGGGCCTCGCGCACCAACGTCATCTGCACCGGGCGCGACGCCACCGACGAGCTGGTCGACCTGGCCGACACCGTGACCGAGATGCGACTGGTCAAGCACGCCTACGCCTCGGGGGTGCGCGCCAAGCGTGGCATCGACTTCTGACCCGTCGCCCCCGAGGTCCCGGCGTCGGGACGGGCTGCACGAGCACGGCGACACCCAGGTGCCTCCGGGTCATCTGGACCTCGCGGTCAACGTGCACCCCGACCCGCCGCCGGGGCTGCGCGAGGTGCTCGCCGGGGTGGACGTCACCGCCTACCCGGACCAGCGGGTGGCCAGGGCCGTGGTGGCGCAGCGGCACGGCGTCGACCCGGACGAGGTCCTGCTGGTCAACGGGGCCGCCGAGGCGTTCTGGGCGCTGGCCCACGCGCTGGCCCCGCGCAGCCGGGCCGCGCTGGTCCACCCGTCGTTCACCGCCCCCGAGGCCGCGCTCCGCTCGGCCGGGCACGACGTGGTCCGCGTCGTCCGTCGACCGCAGGACGACTTCGCCCTCGACGTCCGCCAGGTGCCCGACCAGGCCGACCTGGTGGTGCTGGGCCGCCCGGACAACCCCACGGGGCGCAGCGAGGACCTCGACCTGCTGCGGCAGCTGGCCCGGCCCTCGCGCCCGCTCGTGGTGGACGAGGCGTTCGCCGAGCACGCGGGCGACGGGCTGGGCCTGAGCGCCGTCCGGGACGACCTGCCGGGCCTCGTGCAGGTGCGCTCGCTGACCAAGGTGTGGGGCGCCGCCGGCCTGCGGATGGGGTACGTCCTGGCCGACGCCGCCACGGTCCGGGCGCTCGCGTCGGTGCTGCAGCCGTGGCCGGTCGGCTCCGTCGCGCTCGCCGTCATCACGCGCCTGCTGGGGCCGGACCACCGCGACGAGGTGGAGCGGGAGCGGCGCCGGCGCACCGCGGCGGTCGACACCGCCCGCGCCCGGCTGGTCCGGGCCCTGCGGGCCCTCGACCTGCAGGTGTGGGCGGGGGAGACCAACTACGTCCTCCTCCGCTGCCCCGGCCGGGACCTGCGGGCCGACCTGCTGCAGCACCGGGTCGCCGTCCGGCGGGCCGACACCTTCCCCGGCCTGGACGCCTCGTTCGTCCGGGTCGCCGTGCACCCGGACCCCGCCGTCACCGACCGGTTGCTGGACGCGCTGGGTGCGGTGCTCGCCGGACGGTGACCGACGGCGATGAGGCCGTTCTCATGCCGGTCTCATCGCGCTCGTGGGGCGACCGCCCCAGGCTGCGGGCATGTCGTCGTCCTCCGCGCCCCGGGTCGTCCTCGCGGTCGGCAAGCGGCCCCGACCCGGGACCCTGGTGGCCGAGGTCGCCGACCGGCTCGGCGCCGCCGGTGCCATCGTCCAGGTGCGGCTCCCGCACGACGAGCCGGACGCGCTGCGACCGGACGCCGCCCCCGACCTGCTCGTCCACCGGGGGCTGCGCCCCGATGCCCTGGCGAGCGTGGTCGACCTCGAGCGGCAGGGGGTCCGGTGCTGCAACCCGGCCGGCGCGGCCGCGGCCGCCGGTGACCGGACGGCGGTCGCCCGGCGGCTGGCCGGGGCGGGTCTGCCCGTGCCGGCCGGCCGCACCTGGACCACGTGGGCGCAGGTCCGCGACGACCTGGCCCGAGGCCCTCGGGTCGTCAAGGCCGCCGGGGACGGCCCCGGACGCTCGGCGCGCGTGGTCCTGCTGCCGCGGCCGGTCGACGAGCCGCCCTTCGAGGGGCCCTGGCAGGCCCAGCAGCCCGTCGACCACGACGGCCGGGACCGCAAGCTCTACGTCGCCGGCGGGCGCGTCTCCGGTCTGCTCAAGCACGCCCCGCTGCGGCACGAGCAGGCCGGTGGCGGGCGCCCGCCGGGCCGGCCCTTCGACCCGGACGCCGAGCTCGTGGACCTGGCCCGCGCGGTCGGCGAGGCACTGGGGCTGCACCTGTACGGCGTCGACGTGCTGCTGGGACCGCGAGGACCGGTCGTGGTCGACGTCAACGTGCTGCCGGGCTACCGCGGGGTCGTCGGCGCCGCCGAGCAGGTCGCCGCCCACCTGCTGGGCCACCTGGCCGCCGGCTGAGCGTCAGGCCTACGGTCTGCGGGTGGTTCGGAGGAGCAGCCCGTGAGCAAGCCGCGCAAGCGACGGCTGCGCCCCGTGGCCCTGGCCGCGGTCCGGCGCGCCGACGGCGCGGTGCTGGTGCAGCGGGGGCGGGACGAGAGCCGCGCGCTGACGTTCCACCGGCTGATCGGCGGTGGCATCGACTTCGGCGAGACCGCGGAGCAGGCCGTCGTCCGCGAGTGGCAGGAGGAGCTGTCGGCCCAGCTGCTGGACGTGCGGCTGCTGGGCTGGGTGGAGAACCTGTTCACGTTCGAGGGCGCCCCGGGCCACGAGCTGCTCGCGGTGCACGTGGGCCGGGTCGACGACCCCCACGTCCTGGACCGGGACGACCTGGGCACGATCCCCGGCACCACCAGCACCGTGCACTGGGTGCCTGGGGCGACGGTCCTGCACGGCCCGGTGCCGCTGTACCCGCCCGGCGTGGTGCGGTTGCTGCAGCCCTGGCTGCGGGACGGCTGAGCCGGCTTCACACCCCGTCGGTGCGGGCCAGCACGATCAGCTCCAGGGTGCCCGCCCCCACCTCGGAACGGTCCCAGTCGCCCCAGGTGCGCAGCACGGGCAGACCCACCGCGGCCAGGTCCGCCGTCAGCCGCTCCTGGCCGCGGAAGCGCAGCGTCTCGGGCGTGACGACGTGCTCCCCGGTGGGCAGCACGGTGTGCCCGTGCAGCACCACGGTCGTGCCGGTGGCGTCGACCGTCTCCTGCACCACCTCCACCCACGCCTCGTACCGGCCGCCGTCGGGGTGGGCCAGGACCTCGCGGGTCGTCTGCGGGGTCCAGCCCCGCCACGCCCGGGCGGCCGGGTCGCGCATCTCGAAGGCCAGGTGGCCGCCGACCCGCAGGGCACGTCGGACGTCGACCAGCGCCTGCTGCCAGTCGGCGTCGGTCTCGAACAGCTGGGCGACGTGCCCGCTCATCACCACCAGGTCGGCGGCGGCGTCCGGCAGGTCGCCCACGTGCCCCTGCCGCCAGGCGACCCGCTCCGCCCCGGGGCGGCGTCGGGCCAGCTCGAGCATGGCGGCGGCGGGGTCCACGCCGGTGACCCGCAGACCGCGGGCCGCCAGCGCGACCGCCAGCACCCCGGTGCCGCAGCCCAGGTCCACCACGTCGACGGCGCCGAGCTCGAGCGCCAGCGCCAGGTAGAAGTCCTGGTCCCAGCGGCCCGGGTTCTCCACGTCGTACAGCGCGGCCAGCCGCGGCTGCTCGTAGGAGGAGGTCACCCGGACCTCACGAGCACGTCACGACGAGCCCCGGCCGCGTCCGCCGGTCAGCTCCGGGCGCAGCACCAGGACCCACGTCAGCGCCGTCGACATCACCAGCAGGACCAGTGACGTCACCCCCACCTCGGCGAAGAACCCGTCCTGGGCGGCGTTGAAGATCCGGGTCGCCAGCGTCTGGAACCCCGGGGGGGCCAGCAGCGCCGTCGCCGGCAGCTCCTTCAGCGTGCTCAGCAGGACGAGGCCGGCGCCGGCGGCCAGGCCCGGCGCCACCAGGGGCAGGTCGACGGTGAGGAAGCGGCGGGCCGGCGAGGCCCCGAGCGTCCGCGCCGCCTCGTCCAGCCGGACGGGGACCCCGGCCAGCGCCGTCTGCGACGAGCGCAGCGCCTGGGCGCCGAAGTGCAGCACGTAGCCCAGGATCAGCAGCGGGAACGTCTGGTACAGCGCACCCAGGGGGCCGGGCGCCGACAGCGCGACGAACACCAGCGTGAGGGCCACGAGCAGCCCCGGCAGGGCGAACACGCTGGTGACGACCGCGACGACGCCGCGCGACAACCGGTCCGGACGCCGCACCGAGGCCACGGCCAGGGGCAGCACCAGGACGATCGCCACCGCGGCCGCGGTCACGGCCGCTCCTGCGGAGCTCAGGGTCGGCTCGACGAGGAACGCCAGGGAGTCCCCGGGGCCGCTGTAGCCGAACCCGACGGCGGTCGAGCCTCGCAGCGCCCAGGTCGCGAACACCACGACGGGACCGACGAGCCCGACGAGCAGGACCGCCCACGGCAGCAGGCTGACGGGCAGGCGCCACCGGCCCAGGCGGACCCGTTGCGCGGCCTTGGCCGGCTTGGGCCCGGGGGGCTCCGGCGCGGCCGATCGGGCCAGCAGGGTGACCCCGATCGCCAGCACGGCCAGGAACAGCCCCAGCGTCACCGACGTGGTCCGGTCCAGCAACCGCGTCGAGTAGATGACCCGGGTGATGGTGTCGTAGCGCAGCAGCGCGACGGCGCCGAAGTCGCTGAGCACGTACAGGAACACCAGCAGGCCGCCGGCCGAGGCCGCCGGACGCAGCTGCGGCAGCAGCACGGTGGTCATGGTCCGCCACGTGCCGGCGCCCAGCAGCCGGGCGGCCTCCTCGTGGCTGCGCGGGGTGTGCCGGAGCCGGGCCAGCACGAGCAGGTAGACGTAGGGGTAGCTGAGCACGGTCAGGACCGTGAACGCGCCCAGGAACCCCTCCGGGCGGGGCACGAACGGCACCAGCCCGCCCCGGCCGGTGGCCGCGATGAGCGCCGTCGCCCCGACGAAGCTGGGCACCACGATGGGCATCGCCAGGGCGACCCGCAGCACGTCGCGGCCGAGCACGTCCGTCCGCGAGACGAGGACCGCCAGCGTCGTGCCCAGCGCCATGCAGCCCACGGCGCAGGCCGAGGCCAGCAGCAGCGAGCGGGCCAGCGGGGCGAGGACGTCGCTGGTGGCCACCACCGCCACCAGGTCCCCGCCGAGGCGGACCGACTCCCACAGCAGGAAGAACGCGGGTGAGGCGAACACCAGGCCGGTCAGCACGACGGCGACCTGCAGCAGCCACGGTCGTCGCGCGGCTGAGCGCCGCCGCCCGGTGGGGGCGGCGGCGCTCAGCGGGTCCTGCGTGACGGTGATGGCTGCCTCAGCCCTCGAGGCCGGACTCGGCGATGAGCTCCTGCGTGCGCTCGAGCCCGCCGCCGAGGCTGTTGACGTCGAACGTCGCGATGCCCAGGTCGGCGATGGGAGGCAGGTCGGTGCCCGGCTCGACGCCCTCGACCAGCGGGTACTCGAAGGTCTCCTCGCTGAAGAACGTCTGCGCCTCCTCGCCGAGCATGAACTCGACGAAGTCGTTGGCCAGCTCGGCGTCGTCGGTGGTCTCGACCACGGCCACGCCGGTGACGATGTTCAGGTTGCCGATGTCACCGGGGGCGAAGAAGTGGTTCACCGTCGGCAGCGACGGGTCCTCGGCCAGGGCCCGGTAGTTGTAGTAGTGGTTGATGAGGCCGACCTCGACCTCGCCGGCCGCGACGGCCTGCAGGGTGGCGGTGTTGTTGGAGTAGGCGACGGGCTCGTTGGCGACGATGCCCGCGAGCCACTCGGCGGCGGCGTCGTCGCCCTCGGTCTCGCGCAGCGCGGTGACGAAGTCCTGGAACGAGCCGTTGGTGGGCGGCACGCCGATCCGCCCGGACCACACCGGGTCGGTGAGGCCGAAGACGCTGGTCGGCAGCTCGGAGGCCTCGACCAGGTCGCTGTTGTAGACCAGGGTGCGGACCCGGCCGGACATGCCGACCCAGCGTCCGTCGGTGGCCTGGAAGTCCTCGCTGACCAGGTCGAGCACCTCCGGCTCGAGCTCGGTGAGCACGCCCAGGTCGTTGAGGTAGCCCAGCGCGCCCGGGCTCTGGGAGATGAACACGTCGGCGGGGGAGCGCTCGCCCTCCTGCTCGATGAGCAGGGCCAGGTCGGCGGAGTCGAAGTAGCGCACGTCGACCGTGGCGCCGGTCTCCTCGGCGAAGGAGTCCAGCAGCGGCTGGATCAGGTTCTCGGTGCGGCCGGAGTAGACGGTCAGGACGTCGTCGGTCGAGGCCGCCTCGGGCGAGGCCGAGCCGTCGTCGCCGGCGGGGTCGTCGGACCCGCAGGCCGCGACGCCACCGACGGCGAGCAGGGCGGTGGCGACGACGGCGGTGCGGCGGTTCAGGACGCTCCGGGTGGTGCTGGTCATGATGGCTCCGGGTGTTCGACGTGACGGCCGTGCGGCCCGATGCCGGGACACTACCTCAGGTAAGCCTTACCCAATTACGCGCGGATCGCGGACCTATTCGGTCGACGCGTAGGCCGCGGTCCGAGGGCCACCGAACCGGACCGCGACGTCGTCGCCGATGCCGAACCGGGGTGCCGCGGCGGCGCGGACCGTGACGACGGCCTCGCCCAGCCGGACGGTGTAGCTGGAGTCGTGGCCGTAGAAGGCGACGTCGGTGACCGTGCCACCCGGGCCGGCCGTCAGGTCCAGGTGCTCGGGGCGGACCAGCACCGTCACGTCACCGCGGGGGCTGCCCTCGGCGACCGGCACCCGGCCGACCACGGTGGTGGCGACCCGGTCGTCGCTGTGCCCCGGCAGCAGGTTGGCCTCACCGACGAACCTGGCCACCCACGGGTCGACCGGGCTGGCGTACACCTCGGCGGGGGAGCCTTCCTGGCGGACCCGTCCGTCGCGCATCACCGCGACCCGGTCGCCGAGGACGAACGCCTCCTCCTGGTCGTGGGTGACGAAGACCGAGGTCATCCCCATCTCGCGCAGCAGGGCGTGGATCTCGGTCCGCACCCGGACCCGCAGGCCCGTGTCCAGACCGGTGAACGGCTCGTCGAAGAGCAGGATCCGAGGTCGGGGGGCCAGGGCCCGGGCGAGGGCCACGCGCTGCGCCTGACCGCCGGACAGCTCGTGCGGGCGGCGTTCGGCGAGGTGGCCGAGGTCCACCAGGTCCAGCGTCTCCTGGACCCGTCCGGCCGCCACCTCCGCGCGCGTCAGGCCGTAGGCGACGTTGCGGGCGACGCTGAGGTGCGGGAAGAGGGCGGCGTCCTGGAACACCATGCCGACGCGGCGGCGCTCGGCCGGGACCTGGTGGCAGAAGCCGGTCAGCACCTCGCGGCCCACGGACACCGTCCCGGCGTCGGGGGTCTCGAGCCCGGCGACGACGCGCAGCAGCGTCGTCTTGCCGCAGCCGGAGGGCCCCAGCAGCGCCAGGCTCCGCCCCTCGGGGACGCTGATGGCGGCGTCGTCGAGAGCGGTCGTGCCGTCGAACGCCTTGCTGACGCCGTCGGCGACGAGGAACCGGGAGTTGAGCATGGGCCGCCTTCCGTAATACCCCGAGGATAGGCGCACCTCAGGGGTGGCGCGCACGCTGCTCCCCTTCCCTCCCGCAGACGGCCCTGCCCGGTCACCCCGGGTGGCCGCGGCGTCGGCGGTTCGGGTGAGACGAGACCCCGGGGCTCCAGGGTGGACCGTGCGAGGACGAGGAGGTCCTCGAGGGAATTTGCCAAATCGTTACCTAGGACGTCATGGTCATGGCTGGACAGCACGCCCACCCGGGTCGTCGCGGTGCCCGCACGACGGGTCCCTGGTCGGCTCGCGCCCCTCGGGGACCGACGCCATCCGTCGGCCCCGGCTCAGGTCCTCGTGCACGACATCTCGCGCCTCCTCCCGGTGACACCCGGGGTGGTGCGGGCAGACCTGAGGGTGGTCCTCCCTCGCCGCGCAGGTACGAGACGCGGCCCGACGTCAGAGAGCCCATGCCCCGACACACCTCCCCCCTGCCCCGCCGCCTGGCCCCCTTCAGGCGTGCCGCCGCAACCGCCGGACTGACCGCCGCCGCCCTCGTCGTGGGGGTCGGTGGCTACACCGTCGCGACCTCCCCCGCGCTCGCCGCGGCCCCCGGTGACCGCTTCGCCGTGTCCGACCTGCTCGGCGGCGGCGACACCACCGACCAGCTCGACACCGACGCCGTCCGTCGCGACGACGAGCAGGCGTCCCGCTCCGCCCGTGGGGCCCTGGCCCCCGGCCTGCCCGCCACCTCCGCCCAGGCGCAGTCCTGGGTCGACGAGGTCGGGGAGCTCGAGGCGGTCATCGCCGCCGAGACCGCCGCCGCCGAGGAGGCCGCCCGCGTCGCCGCCGAGGAGGAGGCTGCCCGGGTCGCTGCCGAGGAGGAGGCCGCTCGGGTCGCTGCCGAGGAGGAGGCCGCTCGGGTCGCCGCCGAGGAGGAGGCTGCTCGGGTCGCTGCCGAGGAGGAGGCCGCTCGGGTCGCCGATGAGGAGGAGGCCGAGCGCGAGGCCGCCGAGGAGGAGGCCGAGCGGCAGGTGGTCTCCGCCGACCCCGGCTCCAACCGGGCGATCGCGCAGTCCCTGCTCGGCTCGTACGGCTGGGGCGGTGACCAGTGGTCCTGCCTGGACAACCTCTGGGAGAAGGAGTCCAACTGGAACCACACGGCGGCCAACCCCAGCTCCAGCGCCTACGGCATCCCGCAGTCCCTTCCCGGCAGCAAGATGGCCAGCGCGGGCAGCGACTGGGAGACCAACCCCGAGACGCAGATCCGCTGGGGCCTCGGCTACATCGAGGACCGCTACGGCAGTCCCTGCTCCGCCTGGGAGCACAGCCGGGCCAACAACTGGTACTGAGCGGCGCACGACGCAGGAGGAGCCCCGCACCGGGTGGTGCGGGGCTCCTCCTGCGCTCGGGGCTCAGCCGCGACCGGCGGACCCGGTCATCGTGGTGACGTCCAGGTAGGCGTCCAGCTGCTCCTCGGTGAGGCGCTCGCCGTCGACGTGACCGAGGGCGATCACGGCCTGCTTGATGGTGATCCGCTCCGCGAGGGCGTGCTTGGCGACCTTGGCGGCCGCCTCGTAGCCGATGACCCGGTTGAGCGGGGTCACGATCGACGGGGAGGACTCCGCGAACGCACGGCACCGCTCGACGTCGGCCTCGATCCCGGCGACGCAGCGGTCGGCCAGCAGGCGCGAGGCGTTGGCGAGCAGGCGCGCGGACTCCAGCACGTTGCGGGCCATGACGGGGATCTGGACGTTGAGCTCGAACGTGCCCGAGGCGCCCGCCCAGGCGACCGCGGCGTCGTTGCCGACCACTTGCGAGCAGACCATCAGGGTGGCCTCGGGCAGGACCGGGTTGACCTTGCCGGGCATGATCGAGCTGCCGGGCTGCAGGTCCGGCAGTCGGATCTCCGCCAGGCCGGTGGTCGGTCCGGAGGACTTCCACCGCAGGTCGTTGCAGACCTTGGTGAGGCTCACCGCGACCGTCCGGACCGCGCCGGAGGCCTCGACGAGCCCGTCTCGGGCCCCCTGGGCCTCGAAGTGGTCCCGGGCCTCGGTGACGGGCAGTCCCGTCTCCTGGGCCAGACGGGCCACGACGGCCGCGGCGAAGCCGTCCGGCGTGTTGATGCCCGTGCCGACGGCGGTCCCGCCCAGCGGCACCTCGGCGACGCGGGGCAGCGCGGCCTGGACCCGCTCGACGCCGCGGCGGACCTGGGCCGCCCAGCCGGCGAACTCCTGGCCCAGGGTCACCGGGGTGGCGTCCATCAGGTGGGTCCGCCCGGAGGTGACCACGTCGGCCAGCTCGGTCGCCTTGGCCTCCAGCGCCTGCGCGAGGTGCTCCAGCGCCGGCACCAGGTCCTGGGCCAGGGCGGACGTGGCGGCGACGTGGACCGACGTCGGGAAGACGTCGTTGCTGGACTGCGACGCGTTGACGTGGTCGTTGGGGTGCACGTCGGCCCCCAGGTGCCGGGTGGCCAGGGTGGCCAGCACCTCGTTCATGTTCATGTTGCTGCTGGTGCCGGACCCGGTCTGGAACACGTCGACGGGGAACTCGGCGTCGAACGCGCCCGTCGGGGCGCCGGCGACGACCTCGTCCGCCGCGGCGGCGATGGCGTCGGCCACGGGCTGCTCGAGGACCCCGAGGTCGGCGTTCACCAGGGCGGCGGCCTTCTTGACGCGGGCCAGGGCGACGACGTGGGCCCGTTCGAGACCGACCCCGCTGATGGGGAAGTTCTCGACGGCGCGCTGGGTCTGCGCCCGGTAGAGAGCGCGGGTCGGGACCCTCACCTCGCCCATCGTGTCGTGCTCGATGCGGTAGGCCGGTTCGGCGGCGGAGTCAGTCATGCCCGCCATTCTGCCCGCGATGCCGACCGCTGCCGTGGCCCTCGCCCGACCGTGGTGCCAGGGTGGGGGAGGTGGGCGGAACAGGCCAGGACGGCAGCGGGTCGGCGGACGCGGCGGACGCGGTGGACGCGGTGGACGCGGCCGGCGCGGGCGGGGGCGGTCACGGCTGGTTGGTCGCGGTCCAGGTGGTCGCGTTGGGGTCCCACTTGCTGCCCGGCGGCCCGGGGGTGCAGGTACCCGTCCTGCTGCGGGTGGCCGGTGCCGTCTCGGTGGTGACCGGTCTCGGTGTCGCCGGGGCGTCCGCCCGGGCCCTGGGGCCCGACCTGACACCGGCCGTGGCGCCGCGCCCCGGGGCGCCGCTGCGCACGGAGGGCGTCTACGCCCTCAGCCGGCACCCGCTCTACGCGGGGCTGCTGGGCGCCTCGGCCGGGACGGTCCTGCTGCGGGGGCGGGCGAGCACGCTGCTCGCGGCCGTGGTGCTGGCCGGTGTGCTGCACGTCAAGGCCGGAGCGGAGGACCGGGTGCTGGCGGAGCGGTTCGGGGAGCAGTGGCAGGAGTGGTCCGAGGAGGTCCCTCGGCTGGTGGGGCGCCGCCGGCGGCCGGCCCGGGGCCGCCCGGCCCGGCCGTCGCCCTGACGTCAGTCGCTGCGGGCCGGGGCGCTGCCGTCGCCCATGAGGTCGTCGGGGCCCTCCCACCAGACGGGTTCGACCACGCCGTCGGCCAGCGTGTAGTACGTGCCCACCACGCCGAGCCGCCCCGCGTCGAGGGCCGCGCGGACCGACTCCGAACGCTCGATCAGCTGGCGGGCGGTGGCGTGGACGTGCTCGCGGACGATGTCGTCCACCGTGGCGGCGCCGCGGTGCTCGGCCGCCAGCACGCTCGTGGTGACCCGCTCCACGATGTCCCGCACGAACCCCCCGGGCACCCGGCCCTCGTGCCGGGCCCGCAGGGCGGCCGAGACCGCGCCGCAGGAGTCGTGCCCGAGCACCACCAGCAGCGGGACGTCCAGCACCTCGATGGCGAACTCGACCGAGCCCAGCACCGCGGTGTCCAGCGCGTGGCCCGCGGTCCGGACGACGAACAGGTCGCCCAGGCCCCGGTCGAAGACGAGCTCGGCGGCGACCCGGGAGTCCGAGCAGCCGAGCACGACCGCGAAGGGCCGCTGGCCGGTGCTGACGAGCCGGCGCTGGTCGGCGCCGGCGTTGGGGTGCTCGGCCTGGTCGGCGGCGAACCTGGCGTTGCCGAGCGACAGCTCCCGCCAGGCGTCGGAGGGGGTGGACGGGCGGACAGGGGTCATCCGGGCTCCTCGGTCTGGTCGTTCGGTCGGGTGGGGCGAACGGGTCGAGTCGGTCGGATCGGGGTGGGTCAGTCGTCGGGGTCGCTCGCCTCGAGCTCCCGCTGCCACGGTGGGTCGGCGCCGGGACGGGAGCAGGTGATCGAGGCGATCCGGGCCGCGTGGGTCAGCACGTCGCGGACGGTGTCGTCCGGCACCGCCCGCAGGGCGTCCCGCCGGTCGGCGCCGAGCAGGCCGTGCCGGGCGAACCCGTCGAGCAGCCCGGACATGAACGAGTCCCCGGCCCCGACGGTGTCGACGACGTCGGTCGCCGGGCTGTCGACGTGGGTGTGCCCGGCGGCGGTGAGCGCGTCGGCCCCGCCCTCGCCCCGGGTGACCACGACCACGGCGGCCCCCCGCATCAGCCACGACCCGGCGACGTCGAGCGGGTCGACCCCCGGGCGCAGCCACGCCAGGTCCTCGTCGCTGACCTTGACCACGTCGGAGATGCCGACGTAGGCCAGCACCTTGGCCAGTGCGACGTCGGCGTCACCCATCAGCGCGGGGCGGGCGTTGGGGTCGTAGGACACGGTGGCGCGGTGGCGGGTGCGTGAGATCAGCCCCTCCACGACGGACGCCCCCGGGGCGAGGACGGCCGCGATGGACCCGGTGTGCACGACGTCGAACCCCTCGTCGCCGGTGAGGGCGTCCAGGTCCACCGCGGGCATGGACGGGTCCAGGTCGAAGTCGTAGGTCGCGACGCCGGACAGGTCCAGCCGGGCGGTGGCCGTCGAGGTCGCCGCCGCGGCCCCGCTGCCGTCCACCAGGCCGACCCCCGACGCGGCCAGGTGCGCCCGGACCAGGTCTCCGTCCTCGTCCGGTCCCAGCCAGGTCAGCAGCTCGGCCCGGTGACCGAGCCGGGCCAGTCCCAGGGCCACGTTGGCGGGGCTGCCGCCGGGGTGGCGACCGAGCGCCGCGCCGTCCGGTCCGACCACGACGTCGACCAGTGCCTCACCGACCACCAGAGCCCTCACCATGAGGGCAGGCTAGTCATCGGTCACCATGGGGGTGTGAGCGTCTCCGAACCAGCAGCCGGACCGGGCCCCGCACCAGCGCGGCGACGGGGTCGTCAGACCGCGTTCGACATGGTCGTGAGCATGGCGGTCATCCTGGGCGTGGTCGGGGCCGTGCTGCTGTTCGCGCCGCAGCCCGGCGCGGTGGAGCAGCCGCAGGTGGGGGGGACCCAGGCCGTGACGGCGGTCGACGAGGCCGCGTCGGCGCTCGGGGCCCCGCCGCTGCTGCTGGTGGCCGGCCCCGCGGCGCAGGAGCTGGGGGCGGCGGACGTGCCCGAGGCGGCCGACGTGGTCGACGTCGGCGAGGGCTGGCGGCTCGACTACGCCCGGACCGAGACCACCGACGACGTCGCGACCTGGCGGTTGGGGGTGCTGTCGCCCGACGAGCGCCGGGTGGACCTGGAGCAGGCCGTCGCGCCCACCGACGAGTGGCTGACCCGGGCCGACGCGGGATCGGTGGGCCCGCCCGAACCGGTCGACCTGGGTGGGCTGTCGTGGAGCCGTCAGGTGCGTGGCGACGGCGACACGGCGTACACCCACGTCGCCGAGACCGCCGACGGCAGCAGCGCGCCGGGGCTGACGACGGTGGTGTCGGGGACGTCGGACCACGACGCCCTGCGGGCCGTGGTCGAACTGGTCGCGACCTCGCTGGGCGACTAGGCGTCCGACGGGCCGGTGGGGCCGGGCGCCCCCTGGGCGTCGAGGCGGCGGAGCGCTCCGTCCAGCACCTCCTGGCAGCGGGCGGCCAGCTGCTCACCGCGCTCCCAGAGGGCCAGGGACTCCTCGAGGTCCGCGCTCCCGGACTCGAGCCGCCGGACGACGTCGACGAGCTCGTCCCGTGCGGCCTCGTACGGCATGGTCGTCGCCTCGGCGGGCGTGTCGGTCATCTGCTGCTCCTGCGCTCGGGTGGCTCGGTCGTGGTGCCGGTCGTGGTGCCGGTCGTGGTGCTGGTGGTGGTGCTGGTGCCGGTGGGGCCGCCCCCCTCGGGCGTCGTCGCGGTGACCACCAGCCGGCCCCGGGCCAGGGTCACGTCGAGCACCGCGCCGTCCGGCGCCTGCTCGGGGTCGCGCACCACGTGCGAGACGTCGTCCGCGCCGGCGGGGCGGGTGCGGACGATGGCGTAGCCGCGCTCCAGGGTCGCCGCGGGTGAGATCGCCCGCAGGTGCGCCAGCGTGGCGGCGAGGCTCTCGGACCGGCGACGCACCCCGCGCTCGGTCGCCGTGCGCAGCCGGGTCCGCCACTCGTCCAGCGCGGCCACCCGGTCGACGAACAGACCCCGCAGGTCCGTCAGGGCCGGGCGGGCCCGCAGGTCCTGCAGCAGCCGCCGCTCGCGCTCGACCCGTTGGCGGAGCACCACGCGGCCCCGGGCGCGGACCTGCTCGAGGACGGCCTGCTCGGCGGCGGCGTCGGGGACGACCCGGCGGGCGGCGTCGGTGGGGGTCGAGGCGCGGACGTCGGCGACTAGGTCCAGCAGGGGGGTGTCGACCTCGTGCCCGATCGCCGAGACCACCGGGGTCCGGCAGGCCGCCACGAGCCGGAGCAGGGCCTCGTTGCTGAACGGGAGCAGGTCCTCGATGGACCCGCCACCGCGGGCCACGACGATGACGTCGACCGCGCCGGAGGCGTCGAGGTCCCGCACGGCCCGCGACACCTGGGTGACGGCGTCGGGCCCCTGCACCGCGACCTCGCGCAGCTCGATGCGTAGCGCCGGCCAGCGCAGACGGGCGTTGTCGACGACGTCCTTCTCGGCGGCGCTGCCCCGGCCGCAGACCAGCCCGACCGCGGCGGGCAGGAACGGCAGGGGCTTCTTGCGGGCCGGGTCGAACAGCCCCTCACCGGCCAGGGTGCGCTTGAGCTGCTCGACCTGGGCCAGCAGCTCGCCCTCGCCGACCGGGCGGGCCACCTGGACCCACAGCGACAGCGTCCCCCGCTTGGCGTAGAAGCGCGGCTCGACCCGGAGCACCACGCGGGCGCCCTCGCGCACCGCCGGTCCGGCCGCGTCCAGCGTGCTGACCGGTGCCATCGCGGACATCGACACCTCCGCGTCGGTGTCGCGCAGGTCGAGGAACGCCATCGACTGACCGGGTCGTCGCTTGAGCGACACGATCTGCGCCTCGACCCACAGCGAGGGCATCCGGGCCACGTAGCCGCCGATGTTGTGGGTCAGCAGCCGCAGCGGCCAGGGCCGGCTCGGCGTGGTGTCGGAGGCCCGCTCGGGGACCGGCTCGGGGCCGGACGGCGGTACCGGGGCGCGTTCCATCGGCGCCAACCTACGATGGGGGGGTGACCGAACTGCGCAAGCGTGTCCTGCTCGCCGCTCCCCGGGGCTACTGCGCCGGCGTCGACCGGGCGGTGGTCGCCGTCGAGAAGGCCTTGGAGCTGTACGGCCCGCCGGTCTACGTCCGCAAGGAGATCGTCCACAACAAGCACGTGGTGGAGACCCTGGCCGGGCGCGGGGCGATCTTCGTGGACGAGACCGACGAGGTTCCCGAGGGGGCCCGGGTGGTGTTCAGCGCCCACGGCGTGTCGCCGCAGGTCCACGCCGAGGCCGCCAAGCGGATGCTGCAGACGATCGACGCCACCTGCCCCCTGGTGACCAAGGTCCACAAGGAGGCCGTCCGGTTCGCCGACGACGACTACGACATCCTGCTGATCGGCCACGAGGGCCACGAGGAGGTCGAGGGCACGGCCGGTGAGGCGCCGGACCGGATCCAGCTCGTCGACGGGCCCGAGGACGTCGCCAACGTCGTCGTCCGCGACCCCTCCCGCGTGGTGTGGCTGTCCCAGACCACGCTGAGCGTGGACGAGACGATGGAGACCGTCCGGCAGCTGCGGGAGCGCTTCCCCGAGCTGGCGGACCCGCCCAGCGACGACATCTGCTACGCCACCCAGAACCGTCAGGTCGCGGTGAAGAAGATCGCCACCGAGGCCGAGCTGGTCATCGTCGTCGGGTCGGCGAACTCGTCCAACAGCGTCCGCCTGGTCGAGGTGGCGCTGGAGAACGGGGCGGCCACGTCGTACCGGGTCGACACCTGCCGCGAGATCGACGAGGCGTGGCTGGACGGCGTCAGCACCGTCGGCGTCACCTCCGGCGCCTCGGTGCCGGAGATCCTCGTCCGCGAGGTCGTCGAGTGGTTGGCCGAGCGCGGCTACGCCGACTGCGAGGAGGTCGTCACGGCCGAGGAGGACCTGCTGTTCTCGCTGCCCAAGGAGCTGCGCAAGGACATCAAGACGGCCAAGCAGCAGGCCGCGGCGGCTCGCGGCTGACCCGGCCAGGCTGAGGACCGGTCCCGTGGGCACCCCGTCGGACTGGGTGAGCGGCGAGCGGGTGTTCGCCCCGCCCTCCGGCACGTTCGACGTGGACTGGCTGGTGCCGGCCGTGGTCGAGGCGGTCCCCGGGACCTCTCCTGCCGACGCGCGGGCCGCACTGCTGCGGGCCTGGCAGGCCCAGCAGGAACCGGACGCCCCCGACGGCCCGGAGGCGACCGACCCGTTGCGCCTCGCGGCGGCCCGGGTGGTCGAGGAGGCCCGGCGGACCTTCCGCACCTAGCGGATGAGGAGGCCGGGGATCAGGCGGCCGTCGCCAGGTGCTCGCGCATCCACACCTCGACCCAGCTCCCCGACGGATCCGGACCCTCGGCGTCCTGGGCGCCTCGGGTGGCTGAGGCGTCCGCGGTGGCGGCTGCGTCCGCCCCGGGCGGGCCCGGTGGTGCTCCGGGCAGGGGCGGGGCCGTCGAGACGTAGGTGTGCCCGGTGGGGGTGGTGGTGATCACGGTGTGCCGCCGTGGGCTCCCGGGTGCCGCGAGGTCGGCCGGTGGGTCGTGGACGGCGCCGTGCCAGCCGAGGGCCTGCCGGATGTGGTTGCAGCTCTCGCACAGGCCTTGTGAGTTGTGGCTGCTGGTGGGGCCGCCAGCGGCGTGAGGCACCACGTGGTCGACGTGGCGGACGGGTGCGTCGCACCAGGTGTCGGGCGCGGCGCGGAGCGTGACGCAGCGCTCGCCCACGGCCCGCCGGGCCCGCTCCACCACGCTGTGCGGGTCCAGGCGGTAGGCCGCCTGCTTCGCCCGGGCCCCGAGGGCACGGTCGCCGAGCTGCTCGAGCACCTCCACCCGCTCGGCGGAACCGGCCAGCTCGAGGTCCACGGCCGCCCGGTCGTCGGCGGTCAGGACCGCGGTCTCGCGCACCAGGATGGCGGCCCGCCACTCGCTGATGCGTCCGGCCTGCAGGGCGGCGAGCGTGTGCGGCATCTCGTGCACCAGCGCCTTGGCCAGGCCCAGGTGCCGGCCCCCGCGGTGGGGCGAGTCCCGGCGGGCCAGGGCCACCTGCGCGGCGACCCCACGACCACGTTCCGCCGCCGGCACGCCCGCGGCCGCCTGCTCCTGCCGCTGGCTGGCGTCCAGGTCGGCCGCCAGGCACGCCTGGGCGGCGGACGCCGCGGCCTTGACGACCTCCAGCGCCCGGATCAGGTCGATCCGGTCGGCGTCGTCGCCCACCGCCGGCGACAGGTCGCGCCACCCGGTCGCGAGGGCGGTCAGCTGCGACACCACCTCGTAGTAGGGCAGGCGAGCCAGACAACCCCTGACCTGGGACGATGTGGACGACCGCCTACCCCGCGTCGCGGTCCCGTCGGTCGCTCGGCTGTCCCGGGCCGCGCGGTTCCTCCAGCAGGCCGAGCAGCCCCTCGTCGTCGTAGGCGTGGCCGTCGTGGTCGCGCGTGGCCCCGTCGCTCAGCGCGTCGTCGATCAGCTCGGTGGCCGTCAGGGGGCGCGGTGCGACCTCGAGCGGGGCCACCACCGGCAGGTCGTCGTCGACCACCCCCAGCTCCCGCATCCGCCGCGCCGTCACCAGCACCCGGGACTCCAGCGACGACACCAGTGCGTTGTAGCCCTCGACCGACCGCTGCAGGTCGCGGCCCAGCTTGCCGGCGTGACCGCCCAACGTGCCCAGGCGGGCGTGCAGCTCGCGACCCACGTCGAACAGCTGCCGCGCCGACCCGGCCAGGGCGTCCTGCTGCCAGGTCAGCGCGACCGTCCGCAGCAGCGCCAGCAGGGTCGTGGGTGTGGCCAGCACCACCCGCTTGGCCATGGCGGCCTCGAGCAGGGCCGGGTCGGCCTCGCAGGCGGCGGCCAGGAACGCCTCGCCGGGGACGAAGCACACGACGATCTCGGGGGAGTCGGTGAAGGCCGTCCAGTACTGCTTGCCCGCCAGCGCGTCGACGTGGGCCCGCACGGCGCGGGCGTGGTCGTCGTAGCGCTGCTCGAGGAACGCGGCCAGCGGTGCCTTGGCGTCGACCACGACGTGCTTGCCCCCGGGCAGGTTGACCACCATGTCCGGGCGCACGGCTGCGCCCGAGCGCGACGTGCCGGTCGCCTGCTCGGTGAAGTCGACCCGGTTGAGCATGCCCGCGTGCTCGACCACCCGCCTCAGCTGCACCTCTCCCCAGGAGCCCCGGGCGTTGGGGGAGCGCAGCGCCCCGGCCAGCGCGGCCGTCTGGGTGCGCAGCGCCTCGTTGGTCAGCGCCAGCCCGGACAGCTGCTCGCGCAGGCCGGCGTACTGCTCGACGCGGTCCCGCTCGAGCACGGCCACCTGCCGCTCGACCCGGGCCAGGGTCGAGCTGAGCGGGGCCAGCGTCTGCTCCTGCGACGCCCGGTCCTCCAGCGCGGTCTCCAGCGACCCCACCCGGGCCGCCAGCAGGTCTCGCTCGGCCGTCACGGCGGCACCCCGGGCGGCCGCCCGCGGTCGCAGCACCGCCACCGACAGCGCGGTGCCGACCACCAGGCCGACGACCAGGCCGACCAGGAGCAGGCCGAGGAGGAGGGGGAGGTCTGACGTACCGGGGTCCACACCAGCAGGATGCGACCCACCCGGGACACAACCGGGCAGGCGCGCTCGTCGGCCGGCCCGCAGCAGCCCCGTAGACTCCTGCAACCGTGGCACTCACTATCGGGATCGTCGGCCTGCCGAACGTGGGCAAGTCCACCCTCTTCAACGCCCTGACCCGCAACGACGTGCTCGCCGCGAACTACCCGTTCGCGACGATCGAGCCCAACGTCGGCGTCGTCCCGCTGCCCGACCCGCGGCTCAAGGTGCTCGCCGAGGTGTTCGGCAGCGAGAAGATCGTCCCGGCGGTGGTGTCGTTCGTCGACATCGCCGGCATCGTCCGGGGGGCCAGCGAGGGGCAGGGGCTGGGCAACAAGTTCCTGGCCAACATCCGGGAGGCCGACGCGGTCTGCCAGGTGATCCGGGCCTTCGTCGACGACGACGTCGTGCACGTCGACGGCAAGGTCGACCCGGCCGAGGACATCGAGACCATCAACACCGAGCTGGTCCTCGCGGACCTGCAGACGGTGGAGAACGCCATCCCGCGCCTGGAGAAGGAGGTGCGGGGCAAGAAGGTCGACGCGGCCGTCCTGGAGTCCGCGCGCGCGGCCGAGGCCGTCCTGGCCGAAGGCACCCCGCTGTCGGTGGCCGTGGCCCGCAAGCAGCTCGACGCCGCCAACCTGCGCGAGCTCGGCCTGCTGACCACGAAGCCGTTCATCTACGTGTTCAACGTCGACGCCGACGCGCTCGGCGACAGCCCCGAGGCCGTCGCCACCCGTGAGCGCCTCGCCACCCTGGTCGCCCCCGCCGAGGCGATCTTCCTCGACGCCCAGCTGGAGTCGGAGCTGGCGGGCCTGGACGAGGCCGACGCCGCCGAGCTGCTAGCCGAGTCCGGCCAGGACGAGCCCGGCCTGCACCAGCTGGCCCGGGTCGGGTTCGCGACCCTCGGGCTGCAGACCTACCTGACGGCCGGGCCCAAGGAGTCGAGGGCCTGGACCATCGCGCAGGGCGCGACCGCGCCCGAGGCGGCCGGCGTCATCCACACCGACTTCCAGCGCGGCTTCATCAAGGCCGAGGTGGTGTCGTTCGAGGACCTGGTCGAGGCCGGCTCCATGGCCGAGGCCAAGTCGCGCGGCAAGGCCCGGATCGAGGGCAAGGACTACGTCATGGTCGACGGCGACGTCGTGGAGTTCCGCTTCAACGTCTGACCGTGGCGGCCCGGGACCCCGCCCGGGCTACCCGCCGGTAACGGGCGCAGGCGCACAACGGTTGCATCTCGGTAACGCACCGCGCGCGGTTCTTGCCGTCCGTGTCCGGTCTGCGGCATGTTTCGTCGGTCAACCGCTGACGTGGCCATCCGCCGCGCAGTGACGAATCCTGATGGAGGATCACTAGTGATCAGCACCCGGAAGAGCGCGAAGTACGTCGCGCTGCTCGCCGGCTCCGCTCTCGTGCTCGCCGCTTGCGCGACGTCCGGAGAGTCGGACGGCGACGCAACGGTCGGCGGCGCAGAGCCAGTCGAGAACGACGCCAGCGCCCCCGCGGGCGGCTCGGACGCCGTCTTCACCTACGGCTACGAGCAGGAGGTGTTCTCCTACAACCAGGACACCGCCGAGACCAACGCCTCCGCCAACGCGATCGTGCTGAACCAGATCAAGCGTGGCTTCTGGTACTTCGGCCCCGAGGGGACCATCGAGCCGGACGAGGACTTCGGCAGCTTCGAGGTCACCTCCGAGGAGCCGCTGACGGTGGAGTACACCTTCGGCGAGGGTGCTGTGTGGTCCGACGGCGAGCCGATCGACTGCGACGACGCCGTCCTGTACTGGGCCGCGATGTCCGGCAACTTCGAGGGCTTCTCCCAGTCCGGCACCGCGGGCTACGACGCGACCGACCGGCCCGAGTGCGCCGACGGCGACACGACCTTCACGATCGTCTACAACACCCCGTTCGGTGACTACACGTCGCAGTACGGCAACTTCATCCCCGCGCACATCGTCGAGCAGAACGGCGGCGTCGAGGACATCATCGCCGCCGTGGACGCCGGTGACGCCGAGGCCCTGGCCGGCGCGGCCGAGGTCTGGAACACGGGCTTCAACTTCAACCCGGGCGAGTGGGACGACACCGTCGCCCTGTCCGCCGGGCCGTACACGGTGGAGTCGTGGGAGGCCGCGCAGTCCATCACGCTGGTCGCCAACGAGAGCTGGTGGGGCACCCCGCCGGCGTCGAACACCGTCGTCATCCGGTTCATCCCGCAGGACGCGCAGGCCCAGGCGCTGCAGAACGGCGAGATCCAGGCCATGGACCCCCAGCCGAACCCCGACCTGCTCGCGCAGCTCGAGGCCATCGGGGACTCGGTCACCGTCGAGCCGCAGGACCAGTACACCTACGAGCACTTCGACTTCAACTTCCAGGGTGAGTTCGCCAACCCGGTGCTCCGTGAGGCGTTCGCCCTCTGCCTGCCCCGTCAGCAGATCGTCGACTCCCTCATCGCGCCCCTGAACCCCGAGGCCGCCGTGCTCAACAGCCGGTACGCCTTCCCGTTCGAGGAGCGCTACACCGAGGTGTCCGAGGCCGCCTACGGCGGCCAGGCCGAGCAGGACATCGCCGCGGCGACCGCGCTCCTGGCCGACAACGGCCTCGAGGGCACCACGCTGCGCCTGGGTCACAACGCCAACGAGCGTCGCGCCCAGCAGGCGGCCCTCGTGATCGAGGCCTGCGGCCCCAACGGCGCCGGCTTCGACGTGCAGGACATCGGCAACGAGAACTTCTTCGAGGCCGAGGGCGAGCTCGCCACCGGTGCCTTCGACGTGGCCATGTTCGCCTGGGCCGGCTCCCCGCTGGTCTCCGGCTCCTCCTCGACCTACACCACGGTCGCCGAGGGTGCCTCGAAGGGCAACAACAACGGGTACTACTCCAACCCCGAGGTGGACGAGCTGATCGCCTCCCTCAACCAGGAGCCCGACCCCGACGCCCAGAACGACCTGATCATCCAGATCGAGACGATCCTCTGGAACGACCTCGCGACCATCCCGGTCTTCTCCTTCCCGGGTGTCATCGCGACGGCCGCTGACGCGCAGGGCGTGCAGTACAACCCCACGCAGGCCGGTCTGACCTGGAACGCCTACGAGTGGGCCCGCACCGCCGAGTGACCGGTCTCCTGCTGAGCAGGTAGGACCACAGCACCACAGCACCACAGCACGCGTGACGGGGTCTCGCCCGAGGGGTGAGGCCCCGTCGCACGTGCGGCACTGGCACCACGAAACAAGACGGTCACGCAGAAGTGGCTACCGTGTCGCACCACGTCGACCGGACCCGCCGCACAGGAGCCCGCCACGAGCGGGCCGGGGGCAGCGGGGCCGGGAGGCCCACACTCGTCAGGAGGTCTGCGGTGGGCGCCTTCATCGCACGTCGCGTCATCATCTCGATCTTCACCCTGCTGGCGGCGACGCTCATCGTCTACGTGCTGGTCGCGAACACGGGCGACCCGTTGGTGGAGCTGTACGCCATCCCCGACCAGGCGCAGCAGGACGCCGCCGTCGAGGCGCGCATCGCCCTGCTGGGCCTGGACCAGCCGGTCCTGCAGCGCTACCTCGGCTGGCTCGCCGGTGCGGCGGGCTGCCTGGTGGGGGCCTGCGACCTGGGGCAGACCATCGCCCAGCAGGACGTCACCACGCTCCTGGCCCAGGCCATGGCCTCCACGCTGCGTCTCGTGACCGTCTCCACGGTCCTGGCGATCATCCTCGGCGTCACCATCGGCATCATCTCGGCGCTGCGGCAGTACACCGGGTTCGACTACGCCGTGACGTTCCTGGCGTTCCTCTTCTTCTCCCTGCCGATCTTCTGGGTGGCGGTGCTGCTCAAGGAGTTCGGCGCCATCCGCTTCAACGACTGGCTCGCCGACCCCGGGATCCCGCTGGCGGTGATGCTGGGCCTGGCCGTGGTGGCAGCGCTGGTCTGGCAGGCGCTCCTGGGAGGGCCACCACGGCGACGGCTGATCAGCGCCGGGGTGGCGGCGGGCGCCACCTTCGCGACGCTCTTCTACCTCGACCTGGTCGAGTGGTTCGCCCGGCCCGCCCTGGGTCCCGTCCTCGTGGTCGTCATCAGCCTGGCCTGGGCGGTCGGCGTGACGTTCCTGACGTCGGGGCTGCGCAACCGCCGGGTGCTGTACGCCTCGGTGGCCTCCGCCGCGGCGGCCCTGCTGGGCAGCATGGCCCTGGCCGGCGTGCTGCGGGACCCCACCTGGCTGATCATCATCCTGTGCACGGCCGGGCTCGTGGTGGCCGGCCTGGCGGCGGGCTTCCTGCTGGGTGGCCTCGACCGGCCCCAGGCCATGCGCGCCGGTGTGCTGACCGCGCTGCTCAGCGGGTCGACGGTCTTCGCGGACTACGTGCTGGCCGCGTTCTCGGCCTACTCCGACCGGGTCTCCGGCCGGGTCATCAGCACGGTCGGCTCCGGCACGCCCAACTTCACGGGCACGTTCTGGGAGGTGTTCCTCGACCAGGCGACGGCGCTCATCCTGCCCACCACGGCCCTGATCCTCATCTCGTTCGCCACCTACGTCCGCTACACCCGGGCGTCGATGCTCGAGGTCCTCAACATGGACTACGTCCGCACGGCCCGGGCCAAGGGGCTGACGGAGCGCACCGTCACCGTCCGTCACGCGTTCCGCAACGCGCTGATCCCGGTCACCACGCTGGCGGCGTTCGACTTCGGTGCCGTCATCGGCGGCGCCATCATCACCGAGACGGTGTTCGGGTGGTCCGGCATGGGAGCGCTGTTCCGCAACGGGCTGACCAACGTCGACCCCAACCCGGTGATGGGGTTCTTCATCGTGACGGCGGTCCTCATCGTGATCTTCAACCTGGTGGCGGACATCGCGTACGCCTACCTCGACCCGAGGATCCGGTTGTCATGACGGTGCTGCGACCGTCCCGCCTGCGCCGAGACCTCCAGGAGTCCTCATGACGACACCCACTCCCCAGCCCCCCGGCGAGCCGCGGCCGGACGACGCCACGGTCACCGCGGGCGGCCCCGGCCACGACCCGGCCGTCGACGAGGAGTTCACCGTCAAGGCCCGTACGCAGGGGCAGCTGGTGATGCGGCGGTTCCTGCGCCACCGCGGCGCCATGGCCGGCCTCTTCGTCTTCCTCTTCATCGTCCTGATGGCCGTGACCAGCATCGGGGCGGGCCCCATCCCCGGCTGGTGGGACAAGACGTTCACCACCACCGGTCCCGTCATCGACGGTGGTCGCCCCACGTTGGACGTGCTGCCCGCCTTCGTCGACGGTGACGGGTTCGCGATCGGCGAGAACCCGTTCGGCCAGGACACCATCGGGCGCGACTACTTCGCCCAGACCATGCGCGGGGCCCAGCAGTCGCTGCAGATCGCCCTGCTCGTGGGGCTGGTCTCCACGCTGTCCGGGACGATCGTCGGGGCGGTCGCGGGCTACTTCGGGGGAGTGGTCGAGACCGTCCTCATGCGCCTGGTCGACGTCATCATCGCCATCCCCCTGCTCGTCCTGGCCGCCGTGGTGGCCCGGGGGACCGACGGCACCGCCCTCGCCCTGGGTCTGTTCCTCGGGGTGGTGGTGTGGACGAGCCTGGCCCGGTTGATCCGGGGGGAGGTGCTGTCCATCAAGGAACGGGAGTTCGTCGAGGCGGCCAGGGCCATGGGGGCCAGCCCCGGCCGGATCATCGTCCGGCACATCCTGCCGAACACCATCTCGACCATCATCGTCAGCGCCACGCTGACCATCGCCGCGGCCATCCTGCTGGAGACCGCGCTGAGCTACCTGGGCTTCGGCGTCCAGCGTCCCGACACCAGCCTGGGGCTGCTGATCAGCGACTACGAGACGGCCTTCGCCACCCGGCCCTGGCTGTTCTGGTTCCCGGGCCTGTTCATCATCGGCATCGCGCTCAGCATCAACTTCATCGGCGACGGCCTGCGCGACGCGTTCGACCCGCGCCAGAACAAGGTCCGCGCATGAGCGAGCAGGAGGCCGACGGCATGAGCCCCACGACGCCCGGACCCACGGGCCCCACCCACCAGACCGGACGGATCAGCCACACGGGTCCGGCCGGCAGCATCACCGACCACTCCGACGCCGAGCGGGCGGACCCCTCGACGGAGATCCTCAAGGTGGAGGACCTGACGGTCCGGTTCCCCACCGACGACGGCGTCGTCAACGCCGTCCGCGGCGTCAGCTACACGCTGCACCCGCGCGAGGTGCTCGGGATCGTCGGCGAGTCCGGCTCGGGCAAGTCCGTGTCCAGCATGGCCGTGATGGGGCTGCTGCCCCGCAGCGCCAAGGTGTCGGGCCGGATCCTGTTCCGCGGCGACGACGTCCTGAAGATGCGTCCGGAGCAGCAGCGTGGCCTGCGCGGTCGCAAGATCGGGATGATCTTCCAGGACCCGATGACGGCGATGAACCCGGTGCTCACCATCGGCAACCAGCTCGCCGAGGCCGTCCGCAGCCACGAGCACATCTCGCAGGCCGCGGCCCTGGCGCGGGCCACCGAGATGCTCGACCTGGTCGGCATCCCCCAGGCCAAGACCCGGCTGCGGTCCTACCCGCACGAGTTCTCCGGCGGGATGCGGCAGCGGGCGATGATCGCGATGGCGGTCATCAACCGCCCCGACGTCATCTTCGCCGACGAGCCGACCACCGCCCTGGACGTCACGGTGCAGGCGCAGATCCTCGACACCCTGCTCGACGTCAAGGACGCCGTGGACGCGGCCATCGTCTTCATCACCCACGACCTGGGGGTCATCGCCAGCGTCGCCGACCGGGTCCTCGTGATGTACGCGGGCAAGCCCGTGGAGACCGCCGGCGTGGACGAGATCTTCACCGACCCGCGGATGCCGTACACCGCGGGCCTGCTGGGCTCCATGCCCACCACGGACCTGATCGGGGAGCGGCTGCGGCCCATCGAGGGCACCCCGCCGTCGCTGATCAGGCTGCCCAGCGGCTGCCCGTTCCGCCCCCGCTGCCCCATCGCGGTGGCGCAGTGCGCGAGCGAGGAGCCGCCGCTGACCGAGACCGACCGCCGCGACCACGAGGCCGCGTGCCACCGCTGGCAGGAGGTCGCCGGCTACGAGGACGCGACGGCCATGTTCCGCGTCGACCCGGGCGCCACCGTCGGAAGGACGAGCGCATGAGCACCGAGACCACGACGGGCGGCGCCCGCGCCGCCTCCGGCCCCGGCCCCGGCACCGGGCACCTGCTCGAGGTCGAGGACCTCGTCATGAACTTCCCGGTCCGCGGCGGCGGCCTCATCCGGCGGACCGTCGGTCAGGTCCAGGCCGTGAGCGGCGTGTCGTTCAGCGTCGACGCCGGCGAGACCCTCGGCGTGGTGGGGGAGTCCGGCTGCGGCAAGTCGACGACCGGACGAGCGGTGCTGCAGCTGCACAAGCCGACGTCCGGCTCGGTCCGGTTCCAGGGCCACGAGCTGACCGAGATGTCGGCCCGCAAGCTGCGCCCGTTCCGCCGCGACCTGCAGATCGTGTTCCAGGACCCCTACGCCTCGCTCAACCCCAAGCTGCCGGTCAACGACCTGGTGGCCGAGCCGCTCAAGATCCACAAGGAGTGGCGCAACAAGGAGGGCAAGGAGCGGGTCGCCGACCTGCTCAAGCTGGTCGGGCTCAACCCCGAGCACGGCAACCGGTTCCCGCACGAGTTCTCCGGCGGGCAGCGGCAGCGCATCGGCATCGCCCGGGCCCTGGCGCTGGAGCCCAAGATGCTGGTGCTCGACGAGCCGGTGTCGGCGCTGGACGTGTCGGTGCAGGCCGGCGTCATCAACCTGCTGGAGGACCTGCAGCAGCGGATGAACCTGGGCTACCTGTTCATCGCCCACGACCTGTCGATCGTGCGACACATCAGCGACCGCGTGGCCGTGATGTACCTGGGGCGGATCGTCGAGGTCGCCACCCGCGACGACCTGTACGCCGCCGGGCGTCACCCGTACACCCGCGCCCTGCTGTCGGCGGCCCCGGTGGCCGACCCGGTCAAGGAGCGGCACCGCGAGCGCATCACCCTGACCGGGGACGTGCCCAGCCCGCTCAACCCGCCCAGCGGTTGCCGGTTCCGGACCCGGTGCTGGAAGGCGCAGGACATCTGCGCGTCCGAGACGCCGCCGCTGGTGGAGCGCGGCACGGCCGCGGGCCACCTGGTGGCCTGCCACTTCCCCGAGGAGGGCCCGACCGGGTTCTAGACCGCGCCGCCGACCAGCGTCCCGACGGCGAAGGTCAGGCCCATCGCGAGCGCCCCGACGCCCACGTTGCGGGCGACGGCAGGCCACGGCCGGGCCCCGCCGAGGCGGGCGCTGACGAAGCCCGTCACCGACAGCGCCGCGACGACGGCGATGACGGTGACGGGCAGCCGCATCCCGGTCGGCGGCAGGACGATGGCCAGCAGGGGGAGCAGGGCGCCGAGGGTGAACGCGATGAGCGACGCCCACGCGGCGTGCCACGGGTTGATGAACGAGTCGCCGTCGATGCCGAGCTCGATCTCGGCGTGGGCGCGCAGGGCGTCGTGGGCCGTCAGCTCCTCGGCCACCTGCTGGGCCGTCTGCTCCGACAGCCCCTTGTCCCGGTAGAACCCGGCCAGCTCGGCCAGCTCCTCGTCGGGGGTCTCCTCCAGCTCGCGGGCCTCCTTGGCCAGCAGCGCGCGCTCGCTGTCGCGCTGGGTGCTGACCGACACGTACTCCCCGCCGGCCATCGACAGCGCCCCGGCCACGAGCCCCGCGACGCCGGCGACCAGCAGCGCGGTGGTGTCGGAGGTGGCGCCCGCGACGCCGACGACCAGCCCGGCGGTCGACACGATGCCGTCGTTGGCGCCCAGCACACCCGCGCGCAGCCAGTTCATCTTGGCGCTGACCTCGGCCAGCGTCGTCTCCTCGCGGTGCACCTCGGAGCTCATGACTCCCGCCCGAACCCGGTGCAGACGCACACCTCGTTGCCGTCGGCGTCGGCGTAGACCCACCAGGCCGGCGCCCGCTCGTCCGACACGAGCCGACCCCCGGCGGCCTCCACCGCGGTACGGCGCTCGGCGGCCTCCTCCAGGCTGCCGACCGAGACGTCGAGGTGCAGGCGGTTGCGCTGCCCGGCGGGTGCGCCCGGGGTCGCCGTGACCTGGAACCACAGGTCGGGCCCGCGGCCGTGCGGGTCGACGAGCACCTCGCTGTCCTCGGGGTGCGGGTGGTAGCCGAGGGCGGCCTGCCAGAACGGGCTGATCCGCGACGGGTCGGCGGTGTCGACGCCGATCTCGACGGCCTGGGCCGCGGCGGGGAGGGTGGCCGCGCCCAGCGCGTCCGCGGCCCGGGAGAGGCGGTGGGCCAGCTCGACGTCCAGCTGCGTGACGCCGCGCGCGGTGTGGGTGGACAGCGCGAACCGGACCCGCTTCCACCGCAGGTCGGTGTCGGGGTGGTGGTCCATCTCCTCCGCGACGTCGAACGCCTCGGTGACCAGGCGGACCGCCGCGGGGACGTCCGGGGCGTCGAAACGGGCCTGCAGGGCACCGTCGACGTGCCGCCAGCCGGGCAGGTCGACCAGCTGTGCGGCGACGTCGGAGTGGGTGAGCCGGCGAGGACCGGGAGGCGGCGAGGGCTCGGTCGAAGGCATGACGGCCACGCTACGGGGCAGGGGTGACACAGGCGCGGGGCAGACGTCACGGGCCTGACCGAAGTTGAGAACGAGGCCGATGCGCGCGATGGTGGAGGGCCCCCAGCCCGCCACGCGTCGTCTCCCCGGCGACGGAGGAGTAGTCATGTCTGCACCGCCCGCACCGTCCGACCGAGGCCACGACCACGAGGTCCCCGCCACCGCCGAGGCGACCAAGGGGTCGGCCGTGGCCGCACGGGTGTTCTGGCCCAGCGCCGCCATCATCGCGGTGTTCGTGCTGTTCGCCGTCGTCCTGCCCGGGACCACGGGCGAGGTCATCGGTGCCGTCCAGGGAGCCGTCATCGGGGTGTTCGGCTGGTACTACGTGCTGCTGATCGCCGCCTTCGTCGCGTTCTCGGCCTTCGTGGCGTTCAGCCGCTACGGGGACCTCCGCCTCGGACGGGACGACGAGGTGCCGGAGTTCGGGCTGCGGTCCTGGTTCGCGATGCTGTTCAGCGCAGGCATGGGGATCGGCCTGGTGTTCTGGGGGGTGGCCGAGCCGCTGAACCACTTCGCCTCCCCGCGCCCCGGCTTCGAGGGCAACGACAACGACGCCGCCATGCAGGCGCTCACCACCACCTACCTGCACTGGGGCGTGCACGCCTGGGCGATCTACGTCGTCGTCGGCCTGGCGGTCGCGTACTCCGTGCACCGCAAGGGCCGCCCCATCTCGATCCGCTGGGCGCTCGAGCCGCTGGTGGGCGAGAAGGTCGCCCGCGGTGCCTTCGGTGACGTCGTCGACGTCATCGCGGTCGTCGGGACGCTGTTCGGCGTCGCCACCTCGCTCGGGCTCGGTGTCCTGCAGCTGTCGGCCGGGCTCGGCTTCGTCGGCCTGCCCGCCGAGGGCCTGCTCTGGCAGAACGTGCTGATCGCGGCGATCACCGGGCTCGCGGTCATCTCCGTGGTGACCGGCGTCGCGAGGGGCATCCGGGTCCTGTCCAACGTCAACATGGTGCTGGCCGCGGTCGTGCTGCTCTTCGTGCTCGTCGCCGGACCCACCCTGTTCCTGCTGCGCGAGTTCGTGGCCAGCCTGGGCGCCTACGCCACCGACGTGCTGCGCCTCACCTTCGACACCTCCTCGCTGCAGGGGGCCGAGGGGCAGGCGTGGCAGGCGTCGTGGACGACGTTCTACTGGGGCTGGTGGATGTCCTGGGCGCCGTTCGTCGGGGTCTTCATCGCCCGGATCTCGCGCGGGCGGACCGTCCGGCAGTTCGTCCTGGGCGTGCTCGCGGTCCCGACCCTGATCACGTTCCTGTGGTTCTCGGTCCTGGGCGGCACGGCGCTGCACCGCGAGCTGTTCGGCTCCGGCGGCCTGATCGACGACGAGGGTGGCGTGGACACCAACCTGTCGCTCTTCCTCGTGCTCGACGGGCTGCCGCTCGGCGGGGTCGTCGCCGTCGTGGCGCTCCTGCTCATCGTGTCGTTCTTCGTGACGTCGGCGGACTCGGGGTCGCTGGTCATCGACATGCTCGCCTCCGGCGGCAACACCAACCCGCCGGCCTGGAGCCGGGCGATGTGGGCCTCGCTGACCGGGCTCGTCGCGGCCGCCCTGCTCACGGTCGGGACGCTGTCCGGGGCCGAGGACGGGGCGCTGCTGGCGCTGCAGACCATGGCGGTCATCATCGCCCTGCCGTTCTCGTTCGTCATGATCATGATGATGGTCGCGACGTTCAAGGCCTTCCGGGGGGAGTGGGCCGAGGTCGACCGCGACCGTCGTCGCCTGCGGCAGCGGCGGTTGACCAACCAGATCGCCTCCGACCTGCAGCTGACCAGCTTCCACACCGACGACGACCGCCCCGTGCCGACGGCGGACGTGGCCTCGGAGGACCCGGTGCCCAGCGGCGCCGTCGTCCCCGACGACCAGCGGCCCGCCGGCGCGTGAGCCCGCAGCCCGGCGCCCGCCGCCTCGTGGTGGGCGCCGCCGTGGTCGACAGCCTCGCCTCGCCCACGCGCCTGCTGGCGGCGCGCCGGACCGCACCGGCCGAGCTGGCGGGGTTCTGGGAGTTCCCGGGGGGCAAGGTCGACCGTGGGGAGACACCGCAGCAGGCGCTGCACCGCGAGCTGGCCGAGGAGCTCGGGGTCCGCGTGGTCCTGGGCCACGAGGTCGCCCCGGGCGGGGCCGGCGAGACCGACCCCGTGCACGGCGAGGTCTGGCCCCTGGGGTCCTCGCTGGTGCTCCGGCTGTGGTTCGCCGAGCTCGTCGGGATCAGCCCGCCCGACCTCCCCGAGCCCCTGCAGGACCACGACCGGCTGCGCTGGCTGGACGCCTCCACCCTGCTGGACGTGGCCTGGTTGCCGGCCGACGCCGAGGCCGTCAGGACGCTCGCGGACCTGATCGTGCCGTCTCTGCGGCACACTGGTACCCCGTGACCACCTCTGAAACTGCTCCCGCACACGCAACGCCCGGCTCCGCACTGCGCCACGACCTGCGGAACGTCGCGATCGTCGCCCACGTCGACCACGGCAAGACGACCCTCGTCGACGCCATGCTGTGGCAGTCCGGGTCGTTCACCGCGCACCAGGCCGAGAACGACAGCGTGCGCGAGCGCGTCATGGACTCCGGCGACCTGGAGCGTGAGAAGGGCATCACGATCCTCGCCAAGAACACGGCCGTCCGGTACACCGGGCCGGCCGCGGCACGCCACGGCGCCCCCGACGGCGTGACGATCAACATCATCGACACCCCCGGCCACGCGGACTTCGGCGGCGAGGTCGAGCGCGGTCTGTCCATGGTCGACGGCGTCGTCCTGCTCGTCGACGCGTCCGAGGGTCCGCTGCCCCAGACGCGCTTCGTGCTGCGCAAGGCCCTGCAGGCGCACCTGCCGATCGTCGTGGTCGTCAACAAGGTCGACCGGCCCGACTCCCGCATCGAGGAGGTCGTGAACGAGACCTTCGACCTGATCCTGGACGTGGCCGACGGCACCGGCGTGGACGAGGAGTCCCTGCTGGAGATCCCGATCGTCTACGCCGTGGCCCGCGACGGCAAGGCGTCCATGACGCGGCCCGAGGACCGGACCCCGATCGACGGCGACAGCCTCGAGCCGCTGTTCGAGACCCTGATGACCCACATCCCCGCCCCGCTGGACACCCGTGACCAGCCGCTGCAGGCGCACGTCACCAACCTGGACGCCTCCCCCTTCCTGGGCCGGATCGCCATGTGCCGGGTTCGTTCGGGCACCATCAACAAGAACGACACCGTCACCTGGTGCCGCACCGACGGCTCGTTCCAGAAGGTCAAGGTGTCCGAGCTGCTGATGACCGAGGCGCTCGAGCGCGTGCCGGTCGCCAGCGCCGGGGCCGGCGACCTGATCGCCATCGCCGGGATCGCCGACATCATGATCGGCGAGACCCTGGCCGACCCCGAGAACCCGGAGCCGCTGCCGCTCATCACGGTCGACGAGCCGGCGATCTCGATGACCATCGGCACCAACACCTCGCCGCTGACCGGCCGGGCCCGCGGTACCAAGGTCACCGCCCGCCTCGTCAAGGACCGCCTCGACAAGGAGCTCATCGGCAACGTGTCGCTCCGCATCCTCCCCACCGAGCGGCCCGACGCGTGGGAGGTCCAGGGCCGTGGTGAGCTCGCGCTGGCCGTGCTGGTGGAGCAGATGCGCCGCGAGGGCTACGAGCTGACCGTCGGCAAGCCCCAGGTCGTCACCCGCGAGGTCGACGGCAAGGTCCACGAGCCGTTCGAGCAGATGACCATCGACGTGCCCGAGGAGTACCTGGGCGCCGTGACGCAGCTGCTGGCCGCCCGCAAGGGCCGGATGGAGCAGATGAGCAACCACGGCACGGGCTGGGTGCGGATGGAGTTCAAGGTCCCCGCCCGCGGCCTGATCGGGTTCCGGACCCAGTTCCTCACCGACACCCGCGGCACGGGCATCGCCCACCACGTCTTCGACTCCTACGGCCCGTGGGCCGGAGAGATCATGACCCGGCAGAACGGCTCGCTCGTCGCCGACCGCACGGGCGTGGCCACCAGCTTCGCGATGGTCAACCTGCAGGAGCGGGGCTCGATGTTCGTCGAGCCCGCCACCGAGGTGTACGAGGGCATGATCATCGGTGAGAACGCCCGCACCGACGACATGGACGTCAACATCACCAAGGAGAAGAAGCTCACCAACATGCGAGCGGCCAGCTCCGAGGAGTTCGAGCGCCTCGTGCCGCCGCGCCTGATGAGCCTGGAGCAGGCCCTGGAGTTCCTGCGGGACGACGAGTGCGTCGAGATCACCCCCGAGGCGGTCCGGCTGCGCAAGGTCATCCTCGACGCCACCGAGCGCGGCCGCGCCAAGGGCAAGAACAAGAAGGGCTGACCCACGGCCCCAGCCCCCGCCGAGACCGCGGTGATGCCCGCTCGTCCCGCCCCGGGACCGCGCACCGTCGCGGTCTCGGCGGTTCGGGTGCGGCGGCGGGGGAGGGGCACGTGACGCTCCGGCTGCTGCTGGTCCACGCCCACCCCGACGACGAGACGCTCAACCACGGGGCGACCGTGGCCGCGGCGCTCGCGGCCGGTCACGAGGTCGACCTCGTCACGTGCACCCGGGGCGAGGAGGGCGAGGTGATCGGGGCCGAGCACGCGCACCGCGTCAGCCACGGCGACGACACCCTGGCGGACGCGCGCGAGGCCGAGCTCGCCGCCGCGCTGCGGGTGCTGGGGACGGCCTCGCCCGACGGGGCCGCGGTCGCCCACCACTGGTTGGACGGGCTGCCGTCCGCGCCCGGCTCGCCGGCCCGGCCGGGGGACCGCTACCGCGACAGCGGGATGGTCGTGCTGCCGGGCGGCCGCGCCGGGGTGCCGCCGGACGTGCGTCCCGAGGGCTTCGCCGTGGCGGACCTGGACGAGGCGGCGTCCCGGCTGGCGGGGCTGGTGGTGCGTCGTCGGCCGCACGTGCTGCTCACCTACGGCGCGCACGGCGGGTACGGGCACCCGGACCACGTGATGGCCCACCGGGTCGCGCTGCGGGCGCTCGCGCTCGCGGACGCGTCGTGGCGGGTCCCGTGGGCCTACGGCGCGGCCGGCGACGTCACGGCGCTGCGCCGCTGGCTGCGCCGCCGCGTCGACCCGGCCGCGTGGGACCCCGACGGCCCGCTGCCGCAGATGTTCGTGGCACCGACCTCGATCGACGCGACCGTCGACGCCTCGCGGTGGCTCGAGGTCAAGGCCGAGGCGCTGCGGGCGCTGCCGACGCAGGTGCGGGTCCTGCCACCGGACCCCGCGCAGGAGCCGGCGTTCGTGCTGTCCAACGAGGTGCCCCAGCCGCTGTCGGGGGTCGAGCCCGGGCGGCTGCTGCGCGCCGTGCCCGGCGACGCCGACCTGCCCGACGGCCCGGTCGACGACCTGCCCGACGGCCCGGTCGACGACCCCGTCCGGGCCCTGCTGCTGCCGCCGGGGACCACGCCCAGGCCGTGACCGTGGTGTGCGCACCCGGTCACGGCCCGTGACCAGCACTCCCGGGCCGCTGCCCCAGCCGGGTGAACCCCGCGGCATCACCGCAGGTCACGGACCGGGCAGGGTGTCGTCGGGCGTGCCCCGGGGGAAACCTGTCCCCGAGCGGTCGGGTCCCCCCGGCCGCGTCAGGAGGAGGTCCCGTGAGCGCACCAGCCCCCACGACCCGGCGGCGTTCCAGCGCCGACGTCGGCATCGCCCGGGAGAGGCTGCGGCAGCGGCGGCTCGGCAAGGTGGCCCTGCTCCTGCTGCCCCTGCTGGCCTGGATGTGGTTCCGGATCATCATCGGCGCACCGTTCTTCCCGCAGCTGCCCGCCGTCGACCCGTTCCTCCTCATCGTCGGGTTCTTCTTCCTCGTCCTCATCTTCGTGATGGTGGGCATGCAGGTCGTGGCCCGCCGCAGCCCGCACGTCACGTACCGCCCGGACGAGATCGACGTGCGGCTCGACGACGTCAAGGGCCTGGGGCCGGTGCGCGACGAGGTCGACCGCACCCTCGACCTGTTCCTGGCGGGTCGGTCCTTCCGCGAGGAGCTGGGCGGGACGCCCCGCCGCGGCGTGCTCTTCGAGGGCCCGCCCGGGACCGGGAAGACGTACACGGCCAAGGCGATGGCCCGGGAGGCCGGGGTGCCGTTCCTGTTCGTGTCGGCCACGTCGTTCCAGTCCATGTACTACGGGGCCACCGCCGGCAAGATCCGCTCCTACTTCGCGGCGTTGCGCAAGGCCGCCCGCACCGAGGGCGGGGCGATCGGCTTCATCGAGGAGATCGACGCCATCGCCATGACGCGCGGCGGCATGTCGGCCACGCAGGCCCCGACGGGCCTGTCCCCGGCCGGGACGACCCAGCTCGGCTGCGGCGGGCTGGAGGGGCTGCCCGCGGCGTACGTCGCGGCCGCCCCCACCGTGGACCCCGGCCCGGTCCGCCTGGGCTCGATGACCAGCGAGGGCGTCGGTGGCGTGGTCAACGAGCTGCTGGTGCAGATGCAGTCCTTCGACACCCCGTCCCCGGCGCAGCGGCTGCAGGTCGCCCTGGTGGACGCCGTCAACCTGCTGCTCCCGGAGTCGCGGCGGCTGCGCCGGCCGAAGCCCGCCTCGGCCGACATCCTGCTCATCGCCGCCACCAACCGGGCCGACAACCTGGACCCGGCGCTGCTGCGCCCGGGCCGCTTCGACCGTCGGCTCAGCTTCGACCCGCCGGACAAGGCCGGTCGCCGCGAGATCATCGACTTCTACCTCGGCCGCAAGAAGCACGACGTGGAGCTGGACGACCCCGAGCGACGCGACGCGCTCGCCGGGGTCACGCAGGGCTACACCCCGGTCATGATCGAGAACCTCCTCGACGAGGGCCTGATCGGGGCCATGACCCGCGGCGAGGGCGCGATGGCGTGGGCCGACGTCGAGCAGGCCCGGATGCTGGTCGAGGTCGGGCTCGGGCAGCCCGTGGGATACACCGAGCACGAGAAGCGGTTGATCGCCACCCACGAGGCCGGCCACGCGACGGTGGCCTGGCTGGTCGCCCCGCATCGCCGCCTGGAGATCCTCACCATCGTCAAGCGGGCCTCGGCGCTGGGCCTGCTCGCCCACGGCGACCGCGAGGACGTGTACACCCGGTCCAAGCACGAGCTGGAGGGCCTGGTCCAGATCGCGTTCGGCGGGCAGGTCGCCGAGGAGCTGTTCGTCGGGGACGTGTCGACCGGTCCGGGCGGAGACCTGGCCTACGCGACGAACGTCGCCGCCCAGATGGTCGGGGCGGCCGGCATGTGCGACAGCCTGGTGTCGATGGTCGCGGCCGGCGGCGGGCCGTTCGGCGGCGGCCTGGTGTCCCGGGTGCTGGGGGACCGGCAGGGTCGCGAGCAGATGGACGCGCTGCTCAATGAGCAGAAGGCGGTCGTCCGGGGGCTGCTGGCGCAGAACCGGCACCTGGTCGAGGCGCTCCGCGACGCGCTGCTGGCCCGTCACGAGCTGATCGGCCACGAGATCACCGACGTCCTGCAGCAGGCCGCCGACGCGGCCGGGGCCCCCACCCCGGTGGGTGTCGTCGCGGCAGAGGTGGTCCCCGCGGGGCCGGTCCCCACCGGCGGTCCCGGACCGGTCGTGGTCGACCTGCGTGAGAGGAGCACCGTCGCCCCGACGCAGGGCTGAACCGGGCCGCCCGCCACCCCCGCGGCGACGGGCGGTCGTCCCCGTGGTGACGGGGGGCGTCCGGGGCGTTGCGTAGGCTGGTCTGGTGCCTGCCGGTCTGCGTCCTCCGCCCCGCCGCGGACCCCTGGTGGCACGGTTGCTGGCCCTCGGCCTGGTCGGGGTGCTGACCGGCGTGCTGGGCAGCGCCGTCCACCTGACCCGCGAGCCCGTGCTGGGGCTCCTGGTCCCGTACGGCGTCGTGCTGGCCGTGGCGCTCGTCCTGGCCACGGACGTCGCGGTCGCCGCGGCGACCGTGGGGCGGCACCGGCCCGGCCCGGGCGCCTCGCTGCTCGCGGTGGGCCTCGGGCGGGGACTGCTGCTGGGGCTGCTCCTGCTGCCCCGCCCCGCGGGCGACCTCGTGCTGACCGGGCTGCCCGCGTCGACGGCGTGGATCCTGCTGTCCGTGCTGGTGCCGTCGTTCGCGGCCCCGATGACCGTGGCACTGGGCACCCGCAGCCGGCTCGCCCCCGCCCGCGCCGGCGCGCTGGCCGTCCCGTGAACCCCGACCCGGGCCCGCCCCCGGTCGAGCGCGACCGCTACCGGACCGCGATGAGCCGGTTCGCCACCGGGGTCACCATCGTCACCGCCCGCGGCCGTCATCCCCACGCCATGACGGCCAACGCCGTGGCGTCGGTGAGCCTGGAGCCGCCCATGCTCCTGGTCTGCATCGAGCAGGACGCCCGGGTCCACGACGCCGTGGTGGACGACGGTCGGTTCGGGGTGTCGGTCCTGGCCCACGACCAGGCGAGGATCAGCGACTGGCTGGCCTCGCGCGGTCGCCCCCTGATCGGTCAGCTGGACCAGGTGCCGACGCGGACCGGGGCCGTCCTGGGCCTGCCGCTGGTGCAGGGCGCCCTGGCGCAGCTGGAGTGCGAGGTCACCGACGTGCACCCGGCGGGGGACCACAGCGTGGTCATCGGGACCGTGAGGGGCCTCACGGTCCCCGAGCACCCGGCCGACCCGTTGCTGTGGTTCGCGAGCGCCTACCGAGGCCTGTCCGAGGGGCCGCACCACCGGTCCCGGTGAGGGGCGGCGGCACCGGTCCCGGTGAGGGGTGGCAGCCCCGGCCGTGACCAGATCGTTGCCCCCCGACGTCGACCCCGGCGGGGGCAGAGGCGCCTGATCGCGGTGCGGGCGACCTATCCTGGGCCGCGGCGGGGAGTGCCCGCCCCAGCAGCGTGACCAGCGGAGCGTCGATGAGCACCCGGACCACCACCCCGTCCGACGTCACCGGTACGGCCGGGGGCCGCCGCGGCTGGGTCGGTCCCGTCCTGGCCGTCCTCGCCGTGGTCGTCGCCCTGGGGGGCATCTACGTCGGTGCGGCCTACGCCCTGGCCGACCGGGTGCCGTTCAACACGACGGCGGCCGGGGTGGCCATCGGTGGCCGGTCGGCCGAGGAGGCCGTCGCGCTGCTGGAGTCCGAGGTCGGCGACCGCGCCACCCGGCCCGTCCAGGTGTCCGTGGGCGCCGACGTCGACGAGATCGACCCGGCCGAGGCCGGGCTCGCGGTCGACCTGGAGTCCACCGTCGGCTCCGTCACCGGCTTCTCGCTCGCCCCGCAGCGGATGTGGCGCCACGTGGTCGGGGCGGGGCGGCTCGACCTGCTCACCGACGTCGAGGCCACCCGGCTGGACGCCGAGCTGGCCGAGGTGGCCGCGCGGCTCGACGTGCCCGCCGCGGACGGCGACGTGACGTTCCCCGAGGGCGTGCCCACGCGGGTGGACCCGGTCGAGGGCCGGGCCGTCGACGTGGCCGGCGCGTCGGCCGCCGTGCGGTCCATGTGGCTGGCCACCGACGGACCGATCCCGCTGCCCGCCGACACCGTGGCCGTGCAGATCGGGCAGGACGACGTCGACGCGGCCCTGCTCACCGCCGAGGCCGCCGTGGCCGGGGACCTGGTGGTCGTGGTCGGCGACCGCGAGGTCGCCCTGACGCCGGCGCAGTACGGGCCCACGCTGGTGATGGACCCGGTGGACGCCGGCGGGCTGGGCCTCGCGGTCGACGTCAGCGCCCTGCGGGCCGTCACGCTCGCCGCCGACCCGGAGCTGGAGACCGAGGCCGTCGACGCCCAGGTGGTGCTGGCCGACGGTGCCCCGACGGTCGTCCCCGGCACCGTCGGGCGGAGCCTGCCGGAGGACGCGCTCGGTGCGGCCGCCGTGGTGGCGCTCGCGCCGGACGGGGACCGCCGGGCCCTGGTCGAGGGCGCGACGGTCGAGCCGGAGTTCAGCACCGCCGACGCGGAGGCGCTGGGCATCGTCGAGGTGGTGTCGACCTTCACGACCGAGTACCCGGCCGACAACGCGCCCCGGACCAACAACCTGCGGGTCGCGTCGGAGACGATCGACGGCACGCTCCTGGCGCCCGACGACGTCTTCGACCTCAACGAGGTGCTGGGCGAGCGCACCACCGCGAAGGGCTACCAGGCCGCCGGGGTCATCAGCGACGGCGTCTTCACCGAGGGTGTCGGCGGCGGGGTGTCGCAGGTCTCGACCACGACGTACAACGCGGCGTTCTTCGCCGGGCTCGAGGTGCTCGACTTCAAGCCGCACAGCTACTACATCGACCGCTACCCGGTGGGCCGCGAGGCCACCCTGAACTACAGCCCGCCGGTGGACATGCGCTTCCGCAACGACACCGACACCGGCATCCTCGTGCAGGCCGGCATCGGCGGCGGCGAGATCACCGTGACGTTCTGGGGCACGAAGACCTGGGACGTGGAGTCGGTGACGTCCTCGCGCCGCGACGTCCGCGAGGGCGGGGTCCGCTACGACGACTCCGACGAGTGCACCGGCCAGGCCGCCAACACCGGGTTCACCGTCGACACGACGCGGATCTGGCGCGACCTGGACAGCGGCGAGGAGGTCAAGCGCGAGACCAACACCTGGCGCTACTCCGAGGGCGACCGGATCATCTGCGGGACCGACCCCGACGCCTGAGCCCCGGCCCGCGGCCCGACGCAGGGCCGCTCAGGCCCGACGGCTGGCCCGTCGTGCCGGGGGCGGCGGGACGGGCTTGGCCAGCACCACGTCGGCCAGGGCCACCTCGACGTCAGCCGTCCCGTCCTCGTCGCCCGCGGGGACCCGGTCCCGCCGCACCGTCAGGTGCTCGTCGTCCACCCGCAGCAGGGTCCCGAGCGCGTCGGTGGCTCGCCCGTCCGGCAGCAGGTGCCGCACCACGACACGCCGACCCACCCAGCCGGGCAGCCCGGCGACGACAGAGCGCTCCACGTCCGGCATCCTATGGACAGCGACCCGACCGCAGCCGCCAGGACCAGGTCGGGACCCACCCCGCCCGCAGCCCCGAGGAGACCCCACCGTGACCTACGTGATCGCCCAGCCGTGCGTCGACCTCAAGGACAAGGCCTGCATCGAGGAGTGCCCCGTCGACTGCATCTACGAGGGCAAGCGGTCGCTCTACATCCACCCCGACGAGTGCGTGGACTGCGGCGCCTGCGAGCCGGTCTGCCCCGTCGAGGCGATCTACTACGAGGACGACGTCCCCGAGCAGTGGAAGCCGTTCTACGACGCCAACGTCGAGTTCTTCTCCGAGCTGGGCAGCCCCGGCGGTGCGGCCAAGACCGGCGCGCTGGACTACGACCACCCGGTCGTCGCGGCCCTGCCCCCGCAGCCGCAGGGCGAGAACGCCTGAGGCCCCGCCTCAGGCCCGCGACCGTGCCCGTCACCGGACTGCCCGACTTCCCCTGGGACTCGCTGCGCCCCTACGCGCAGCGGGCCCGGCAGCACCCGGACGGCGTCGTCGACCTGTCCGTCGGCACCCCGGTCGACGCCACCCCCGCCCTGCTGCAGCAGGTGCTGGCCGACGCCGCGGACGCGCCCGGCTACCCCACGGTGGCCGGCACCGAGGACGTGCATGACGCCGTCGCGGCCTGGTTCGAGCGGGTGCGGGGCACCGGTCCGCTGCCGGGCCTCGGCGTGATGCCGGTGATCGGCTCCAAGGAGCTGGTGGCGTGGTTGCCGACGCTGCTCGGCCTGGGGGCCGGGGACACCGTCGTCCACCCGGAGATCGCGTACCCGACGTACGACGTGGGCGCCCGCCTCGCCGGCGCCACCCCCGTGGCCGCCGACGCGACGACGGCGCTGGGCCCGGACAGCACGGTGCGGCTGGTCTGGCTCAACAGCCCCGGCAACCCGACCGGTCAGGTGCTGGGTGTGGAGCACCTGGCCAAGGTGGTGGCGTGGGCGCGGTCCCGTGGCGCCGTGGTCGCCTCCGACGAGTGCTACTGCGACCTGGGCTGGCACGAGCGCTGGGACCCGTCCGTCGGCGGTGAGCGCGTCCCCAGCGTCCTGGACCCCCGGGTCACCGGCGGGGACCTGAGCGGGGTGCTGGCGGTCTGCTCCGCGTCGAAGCGGTCCAACCTGGCCGGCTACCGGGCGGCCTTCGTGGCCGGGGACCCCGTGCTGGTCGAGCGGCTCGTCCAGGTGCGCAAGCACGCCGGCATGATCGTCCCGGCGCCCGTCCAGGCGGTCCTCGTCGCGTCGTTGCGCGAGGACTCGCACGTCGCGGAGCAGAAGGCGCGCTACCGGGCCCGCCGCGACGTCCTGCTGCCCGCCGTCGAGCAGGCCGGGCTACGGGTCGACGGCTCCGAGGCCGGGCTGTACCTGTGGGTCACCGACCCGGCCGCCCCGGCGGGCTCCGACGGCTGGGACCTCGTCGCCCGGTTGGCGGAGCTGGGGGTGCTGGTGGCCCCCGGCAGCTTCTACGGTCCGCGTGGCGCACGTCACGTCCGGATGGCCCTGACCGCCCCCGACGAGCGGGTCCGGGCCGCCGCCCGGCGGCTAACGCCTGCTGGCCCCGGTACCAACCGGTAACCTCGGGCGCGACCGCGGCCCCTGCCCGACCGGTGCGCCGCCCGACCAACCGCCAGACACCAGGAGCAGCGATGCCCGACGCCCAGAGCCCGTTCGCGATCACCGGACCCGGCGAGCCCCTCGAGCTGCCCGTCGTCGGGGCCTCCGAGGGTTCCGACGGCCTCGACATCGGAAAGCTGCTCAAGACGACGGGCAAGGTGACCCTCGACACCGGCTTCGTCAACACCGCGTCGTGCACGTCCGCGGTGACGTACATCGACGGTGACGCGGGGATCCTGCGCTACCGCGGCTACCCGATCGAGCAGCTGGCCGAGAAGAGCTCGTTCCTCGAGGTGTCCTACCTGCTGATCTACGGCGAGCTGCCCAGCGAGACCGAGCTGTCCGCGTTCACCGAGCGGATCCAGCGTCACACCCTGCTCCACGAGGACCTCAAGCGGTTCTTCGACGGGTTCCCGCGCGACGCCCACCCGATGCCCGTGCTGTCCAGCGCCGTGTCGGCGCTGTCGACCTTCTACCAGGACTCCCTCGACCCGTTCGACGCCGAGCAGGTCGAGATCACCACCGTGCGGCTGCTGGCCAAGCTGCCGACCATCGCCGCCTACGCCTACAAGAAGAGCGTCGGGCAGCCGTTCCTGTACCCGGACAACTCGTTGTCGCTGGTCCAGAACTTCCTGCGGATGACGTTCGGCCTGCCGGCGGAGCCCTACGAGGCCGACCCGCTGACGGTCAAGGCGATGGAGCAGCTCCTCATCCTGCACGCCGACCACGAGCAGAACTGCTCGACCTCGACCGTGCGCCTGGTCGGCTCCGCCCAGGCCAACCTCTTCGCCAGCGTGTCCTCGGGCATCCACGCCCTGTCCGGACCGCTGCACGGCGGCGCCAACTCCGCCGTGCTCGAGATGCTCACCACCATCCGGGACTCCGACGAGACCGTCGAGTCGTTCATGGCCAAGGTCAAGAAGAAGGAGCCGGGCGTCCGGCTCATGGGCTTCGGGCACCGGGTCTACAAGAACTACGACCCGCGCGCGGCGATCATCAAGAAGACCGCCGACGAGATGTTCGAGCGAACCCAGGGCAACGAGCTGCTCGACATCGCCAAGGAGCTCGAGGGCATCGCGCTCGCCGACGACTACTTCGTCGAGCGCAAGCTGTACCCGAACGTCGACTTCTACACCGGCCTGATCTACCAGTCGCTCGGGTTCCCGACCGAGATGTTCACGGTGCTGTTCGCCATCGGGCGCCTGCCCGGCTGGATCGCGCAGTGGCGCGAGATGATCCAGGACCCGGCGACCAAGATCGGCCGACCGCGCCAGGTGTACACCGGCGCCACCGAGCGCGACTACGTGGCGCTCGGCCAGCGCTGAGCCGGAGCACCACCAGCACCACCACGACGAAGGCCCCCACCGAGGTGGGGGCCTTCGTCGTGCTCAGCGTGCGGTCATCGCACCGTGAGGTTGCCCGAGGACAGGGTGCGCGGCGTCGTGCCCGCGCCGTCCCACGCCGAGGAGTGCACCAGGGTGCTCCCGTCCCACAGCGTCACCGACACCGCGTCGTTGCCGCCCGGGGTGCCCCGGTCGGACACGACCAGCCGCAGCTCCAGACCCGTCGCGACGGTGGTGCCGGTGGCCACGTCGAGCACGGAGACCGTCGCGCGGACCTCCGAGGTGCCGGTGCAGGTCTGGCTGGTGCTGCCGCAGGTCGCCCCGGAGGCGGTCTGCAGCGACGTGCCCAGGGCGTCCAGCGACGTGCTGCGCGCCTCGTAGACGGTGCCGCCGGCGGTGGTGCGGACGGTGACGGAGCCCGTCAGGTCCCGCCCGGCGGTGCTGCGGACGTTGACGGTGGTGGCGACCGCGGTGCCGGGGTCGGCCGCGACCGTGCCGGCCGATGTGGTCGTGGTCGCCTGACCGGTGCCGGACACCAGGCCGGTGCGGGCGGGGAGCACCCGCAGCTGCCAGCTGGTGCTGCCGGTCCAGCTGCCGCCGGCCTGGGCGAGCACGGTGTACGTGCCCGGGGCCAGGTCGACGTCGCAGGTCGCCGAGCCGGTCGTGGCGGTGCCCGCGACGACCTCGTCGACCGCGACCGGGCCGCACAGCGGCCCCGCCGAGGTGGAGTAGGTCACCGTCGCCCGGGTGATGTCGCCGGGGGTGGTGTCGGTGGACCCGGCCACCACCCCGCCGTCGCGCACCGTGGCCCGCAGCGACACCTGGGCGGTGCCGGTCGCGGTCCCGGTGCCGGCGGTGACGAGGGTGTCGCCGACCGGGGTGAGGGCCGCGTCCTCGGCGGTCACGACCACCGTGAGCGCGACGGTGCCGGTGATCCCGGCGTCGTCGGTCACGGTGACGGTCACCGGGTAGGTCCCGGGCTCCGCGTCGACGGTGCCGGCGACGGTCCACGTCCGGGTGCCCGGGCGGGTGTCGTCGGCGCTCGTTGCGCTCGCCAGCAGGCTCAGCCCGGCGGGCAGGCCCTCGGCGACGGCGGCCAGGTCGGACCCGTCGCTGTCGGTGTCGGTGGCGCTGACGGTGACCGCGGGGACCAGGGCGTCGCTGTACTGCACGGTGACGTCACCGGCGGCGTCGGTCGTGACGACCGGGGCCGCGCGGACCGCGAAGTCGGCGCCGTTGACGGCGAAGTAGACGTTGCCGACGGCCTCCACCTTGATGCGGGCCGCGGCCACGCTCACGTCGGGCAGCTGCACGTCCGCCGTGCCGTCGTTGGCGGTCTCGGTCAGGACCTCCCAGGTCTCGCCACCGTCGGTGGTGAGGCTGATCCGCACCTGGCTGGTGCTGATGGGGGCCTGGTCGGTCCCGGCGACGTCCCACGTGACGGTCTGCGTGGAGCCGGCCGCCAGCGCGGTGCCCTCGGTCTGCGAGGTGACCAGGAACGGGCCCGAGCCCGGGGCCAGGGACACCTGGGTGTCGGCGCTGCCGACGCCGCCGGCGCCGGGGTTGCCGTCACGGGCGGTGAGACGGAAGTTCATCGGGCCCGCGTAGACCGACGTCGGCAGGAACTCCGACAGGCAGTCCTTGAGGTCGGCCGGCAGCGGGGTCGGCGACGGCGGCACGGCCTGCGGGCAGGACCCGGTCGCCGCGTTGGTGTTGCCCGCGAGGACCTGGGCCAGGTCGGGGAAGACGCGCTCGGGGTTGCCGTTCACCGCGTTGGTGCCGGCGTTGAAGTACTCCGACGGCGCGTACCGGCTCATGTCGAGCGCGGTGCCGAACTGGCGGAACAGCGGGCCGGAGGTCTTCGCCTGGTCGACCAGGCCGACCGCGGTGAGCCCGCGGTCGTTCTGCTCCCACAGGTACGTGAGCTCGTCGCCGTCGGCGTCGGTGGCGCTGCCGGTCAGGGCGAACGGGGTGCGGTAGGGGATGGTCCAGGAACCCACCGTCTCGACGACCGGGGCGCGGTTGGACGTCTCGGTGACGGTGTGGCCCTGGTTGTCGACGGGGCCGCCCTTGGCGGTCTCGCCGGTGAAGGCCTGCACCCCGCTGCGGCCGACGACCTCGAGCTCGATCGGCACGTCGGTCTGGGCGAGGGTGCCGCCGAAGGTGACCTGGAAGCCGAAGTCGTTCAGGGGTGCGGTGGCGCCGCCGCCGCCCCACGGGGCGACGGTGACGGTGCCCCCGACGGGGAAGTCCCGCAGGCCCTCGATGGCGGCCTTGATCGCGGCCGGCGTGTACCCGGGGCCCCGGACGACCGGGCGGGTGAGGGTGCGGTCCCACCGCAGCAGGAACGCGTCGCCGTCGGTGTCGAAGTTGCGCAGCGACACCGTCTGGACCTCGTTGATGGCCGGGCGGTCCGCGTTCACGAAGGTGTTGACCTCCTGGTAGCTCCGCTGGCTCCAGTAGGGGTCGGTGTGGGGCTGCAGGTCGTCCTGCCGGCAGATGCCGGCGTAGGCCATGATCGAGGACCCGCTGCCGGGCTCGACGGAGTTGGCGGCGCTGCGGTTGCCGCCGGCGCAGTTGGCCTGGTTGCCGTTGAAGGTGTGGTTCGCGGCGAACTGGTGACCGATCTCGTGCGCCACGTAGTCCACGGCGAAGAAGTCGCCCACCGGCTGGGGCAGACCGGTGCAGCCCTGGGCCTTGGCGTTGCCACCGACGGCGCCGAGGCTGGCGATGCCGCCGCCGGCGAGGCCGAAGATGATGTGCCCGACGTCGTAGGCGCTGGCGCCGACGAGCTGGCCGATGACGATCCGGTTGCGCTGCAGGGTGGCGCCGCTGCAGCCGCGGGCCTGCTGCGGGGTGAAGCAGGGCGAGCTGCCGCAGGGGCCGTCGGCGCCGGTCATCTGCGCGGCGGTGTCGAGGTTGATCCGCTCGGTGCCGTCGATGAGCAGCATCCGGATGGCGGACTCGTCCTCGTAGATCTGGTTGACGCGGTTCATCAGCGTGACCTTGGCGTCGATGACGTTCTCGACGCCGAAGAAGCCCGCGTAGGTCGGGTCGGACAGCAGGGCCAGGCGGTACTCGCGCAGCTGCACGACGGGCCCGTCGACGGCCTGCACGGACTGCTCCGACGCGACGGCGCCGTCCAGCAGGTCGCCCACGTGCGTCTCGACGCTGGCCAGGCCCTCGTCGCCGTGCTCGACGAACACGCCGTGCGGGTTCTCGGGCACGTCGGCGGCGTAGTAGCTGGAGTAGAGGCTGTCGTCCAGGTGGTAGTACGGGTCGACGTACCAGGCGCCGTCGGAGCCGCGGACCGACGCGTGGAAGCCCAGCCCGGTGATGTCGGCGCGCACGGTCGTCGTGGGGTCGTCGATGCCGCGGCCGGCGAAGGTCGCGATGTCAGGGTGCTGCGCGGCCAGGCCGGGCTCCATGATCGGTACGGCCTCGACGGCGAACCGCTCGAAACCGCCCTCGGGGCGCGGCAGCGACAGCTCCAGCGGCTCGGCCGTGGGGGCGGCGCGGCGCGCGGACAGCCCGCCCAGCGCGGTGGCCGCCGGGGCGCCCTCCTCGACGGGGGCGGTCGCCAGGGCCTCGACCAGGGCGTCGCGGTCCAGGCGCACGGCGCGGAACTGCTCCGGCTCCAGCACGGGCTCGGCGCCCTCGACCTCGGGGGCGGGGGTGCCGCGCACCGACGACCACACCTCCGCGGTGGCCGAGGGGTCCAGGGCGTCGTCGGCGGACGCGCCCGCGGGCAGGTCGACCATGACGAGGGCGGCGGCGACCAGGGCGGCGGTCGCGACCCCGCCCACCTGCCGTCGTAGTCCGGGCAGGAACGTGGAGCGAGGACGCATGGGGGTGACCTTCCGTGGCGGGACCGGACACGACGGGGTCCGACTCGCTGCGACAGTAGGTGCTCACCGACCGTCCGGGTAGGCCGTTCGGGTGAAATCGCCCGAGCGTGCCCGGTTGGTCCGGAGTGCCGCGGTCCTGCTCAGCCGACGGTGACGCGGACCGTCCCCGCGGCGGGCGCGGGCCGCTCGTCGGACCCCGCCTCGGACCCGGTCTCGGACCCGTTCGTGGTCCCGTCGGCCACGGACGTCCAGCCGTCCCCGGGGCGGGTGCGGTCCCACACCTGGCCGTCCACCTCGACCAGCACGACGTCCCGGGCGGAGGCCATCGCCACCGAGGCGTGCGCGAGCGCCCAGGCCACCCGGTCCGGGTCGGCCGCGCCGGCGACGGACAGGTCGACGACCACCGCCGCGCGGCCGGTGCCCGACGCCGTCGGTCCCGCCGCGTCGTCCCCGGTGCCGACCGGGGCGACGTCCCCGGCCTCCCAGCCCAGCGGGCCGAAGTCGCCCAGGTTGGCGAGCAGCTCGGCCGCCTGCTCGTCCGGGGTCGCCCGGTCCGGGTCGTCCTCGACCGGTCGCAGGTCGCAGGTCAGCGTCGCGGGGGACAACCCGTACAGGGCGCTGGCCAGGGCGCGGCCCTCGCCCTCGTGGTCGGCGTAGGCGTCGGGGAACCCGCTGCGCTGGACCTCCTGGGCGGCGACGGTGACGTCGAGCTCGGTGTACCCGTCGACCTCGACGAGGGCGTCGTAGAACGTGTTCGTGGAGTACAGCGGGTCCTGCACCTGCTCCTCGCTGCCCCACCCCTGCGAGGGCCGCTGCTGGAACAGGCCGAGGGAGTCTCGGTCGCCGTAGTCGATGTTGCGCAGCCCCGACTCCTGGATGGCGGTGGCGATGCCGATCGTCGCGGCCCGGGCGGGCAGACCCCGCTGGTTGGCCACGCCGACGACCAGCGCCGCGTAGACGGCCTGGTCCGGCGCGAGCTCGGCGCGGAGCTCCTCCTCGTCGGCCTCGGGCGGCGCGACCGTCGCGACGCAGGACTGGGCCCGGGCGGCGGGGTCGGGCGCGAACAACCGGGCCGCGGCGGCGACGAGCCCGACGACCAGCCCCACCACCAGCAGCAGCAGGACCAGCAGCACCACCAGTGCCCGGACGAGCCGCGAAGGGGCGCGCCGCCCGTGGCCGCCGCGGCGGGGTCCGGGGTCGGTGGTGGCGATGCCGTCGTCCCGGCTCAGCTGTGCAGCGCCGGGTTGAGCTGCACCCCGACGCCGCTGCGCGGCAGGGCCTCGACCTGACCCGTGACCGAGTTGCGGCGGAACAGCAGCCCGCTGGCCCCGCTCAGCTCGCTGGCCTTGACCACCGTCTGGGAGGCCACACCGTCCTGCGCCCCGGGCAGCAGCGCGACCTTGGTGGCGGCGGTCAGGTACAGGCCCGCCTCGACCACGCAGTCGTCGCCCAGGCTGATCCCCAGCCCGGCGTTGGCGCCGACCAGGCAGCGCTCCCCGACGTGGATGACCTCGCTGCCGCCGCCGGACAGGGTGCCCATGATCGACGCGCCGCCGCCCACGTCCGAGCCCTCGCCGACGACGACGCCCGCGCTGATGCGGCCCTCGACCATCGACGTGCCCAGCGTGCCGGCGTTGAAGTTGACGAAGCCCTCGTGCATGACGACGGTGCCCTCGGCCAGGTGCGCGCCGAGGCGGACCCGGTCGGCGTCGGCGATGCGGACCCCGCTGGGCACGACGTAGTCGGTCATCCGGGGGAACTTGTCGACGCTGGTGACGACCACGCGCTCGCCGGGGTGCGCGGCCAGCAGGCGGGCGCGGGTCTCGGAGAAGCCCTCGACCGGGCAGGGCCCGAGCGAGGTCCAGACGACGTTGGACAGCGTGCCGAACAGCCCGTCCAGGGCGACCTCGTGCGGGTGCACGAGCCGGTGGCTGAGCAGGTGCAGGCGCAGGTAGGAGTCGACGGCGTCGGCGGGGGCGACGTCCAGGTCGATCGTCGTGGTGCGCACCTCACGTCGGACGCCGCGCGCCTCGTCCGCGCCGGCGAGCGCGGCGAGCCGCTCCTCCCAGGCGGCGTCGACGCCGGCCTCGCCGAGGGCGGGCGCGGGGAACCAGGCGTCGAGCACCCGGCCGTCGTGCTCGGCGCCGTGGACGGACCCGTCGACGACGGTGACCAGTGCAGTTCCGGAGGCAGGTCGGCTCATGGTCGACAGCCTAGACAGGCCCCGGGGCCACCTCGGTCCAGCCGGTGCGGTCCGGTCGGTACGGTCCGGTGGTGAGCACCCAGCCTGCCGCCCTGCCCGTCGACGACCCGGTGGCGCTGACCGCGGCCCTGGTCGACCTGCCGAGCGTGTCCGGGGACGAGGCCGCCGTCGCCGACGCGGTCGAGGCGCTGCTGCGCGCCCAGCCGCACCTGCAGGTGCGGCGCGACGGCGACGCGGTGCTGGCCCGGACCGACCTGGGCCGGGCCGAGCGGGTCGTGGTGGCCGGGCACCTGGACACGGTGCCGGTCAAGGACAACGTCCCCTCGTGGCGGGCGGTCCCGGGCGAGGGGGACGACCCCGAGGGCGGTGAGCTGATGTGGGGCCGGGGCACCACCGACATGAAGGGCGGTGTGGCGATGGCGCTGGTCTCGGCCTGCACCGTGCCCGAGCCCGTCCGCGACGTGACCTACGTGTTCTACGACTGCGAGGAGGTCGAGGCGGACCGCAACGGCCTCGGCCGGCTGGCGCGCACCGTGCCCGACTGGCTGGTGGCCGACCTCGCCGTGCTCGGCGAGCCCACCGAAGGACTGGTCGAGGGCGGCTGCCAGGGCACGCTGCGGGTCGACGTGACCGCGCGGGGCCGGGCCGCGCACTCCGCGCGGGCCTGGCGCGGCGTCAACGCCATCCACGGCCTGGGCGAGGTGCTCCTCCGCCTGGCCGCCTACGAGCCGCGTCGCCCCGTGGTCGACGGCCTGGAGTACCACGAGGGCCTGCAGGCGGTCGGCATCACCGGTGGCATCGCGGGCAACGTCGTGCCCGACGTGAGCACCGTGCAGGTCAACCACCGCTTCGCGCCCGACCGCAGCGTCGCGGAGGCGTTCGCCCACGTGCAGGAGGTCCTCGCGGGCCTGGACGTCACCCTCGAGCTGCGCGACTCCGCCGCGGGCGCTCGACCCGGTCTGGACCGTCCGGCCGCGCAGGCCTTCGTCGACGCGGTCGCGCCCGTGGCCGGGCAGCCGCCGCGGGCCAAGCTGGGCTGGACCGACGTCGCCCGCTTCGCCGCGCTCGGCGTCCCGGCGGTCAACTTCGGCCCCGGGGACCCGCAGCTGGCCCACGCCGACGACGAGCGGGTGCCGATCGCGCAGCTGCAGGCCTGCAGCGACGCCCTGGTGCGCTGGCTCCGAGGGTGAGGGCCTGACGAGGCGTCGGCGGCCACCGGCCGGACGCCGGGGTGCGCCTAGGCTCGCCCCATGGACGCCGACGCCGGAGCCACCCGCCGCCCCGGGGACGACGACCCCTGGTACCGCCGCGGACCCATCGGGTTCCGCCGCAGCCAGGTCCCGGCGCAGACCACCGACGAGCGGCTCCTGGAGACCCCCCGGGACTCCAGCTGGCTGCACCAGGACCCGTGGCGCGTGCTGCGGATCCAGAGCGAGTTCGTCGAGGGCTTCGGCGCGCTGGCCGAGCTCGGGCCGGCCGTGTCGGTGTTCGGCTCCGCCCGCACCCCGGTCGACAGCGAGATCTACGCCACGGGCGTGACGGTCGGCCGGCTGCTGGTCGAGGCCGGGTTCGCGGTCGTCACCGGGGGAGGCCCCGGTCTGATGGAGGCCGCCAACAAGGGCGCCTGCGAGGCGGGTGGCACCAGCGTGGGCCTGGGCATCGAGCTGCCCCACGAGCAGGGCATGAACGACTGGGTCGACCTGGCCGTGAACTTCCGGTACTTCTTCGCGCGCAAGACGATGTTCCTCAAGTACTCGCAGGGCTTCGTCGTGCTGCCGGGCGGCTTCGGCACCCTCGACGAGCTGTTCGAGGCCCTGACGCTGGTCCAGACCGGCAAGGTGAGCGCGTTCCCGCTGTGCCTGGTGGGCAGCGAGTACTGGGGCGGGCTGCTGGACTGGGTGCGCTCGACCCAGCTCGCGACCGGGACGATCGCGCAGAAGGACCTGGACCTGCTGCAGCTCACGGACGACCCCGAGGAAGCCGTGGCGTTGATGGTGGCCGCGCGGGACGCCGACCCCCGGACCTGAGACGAGCAGATGCCGAGACCCTGGTCTCACGTCGACTCACCGTACTAACGTTCGGTCGGGTGACCCCACGACGGCTCCCGACGTCGGCCCGTGGCCCTGGGTGAAGGGCAGCTACTCAAAGGAGAGCAGCTATGTCGATCAGAAGAGGCCGGACGAGCTCCGGCCCCGCCTCGCGCCACCTGGCGCGCAGGTCCGTCCAGCTCGCGACCGCGACGGCGCTCGTCGCCGTGGCCCTGGTGCCCGTGGGCGCCCAGGCGCAGGAGAACGACCCCCGGGTGGGCCTCTCGCCCGGCTTCGACGACGCGGGGGAGGCGATCAGCGGCGTCGAGAAGCTCGACCAGTGGAAGAAGAGCGAGGGCGGCCTGTTCGACCCCGCCAACGTCGGCAGCTTCGCGTTCGCCATGTCCGACGCGGCGTTCACCGGGGACCACATGATCGCCGGCAACTTCGGCGGGTTTCAGATCTTCGACGTGTCCGACCCCTCCGACATCGAGCTCCGCACCGAGGTGCTCTGCCCCGGCGGGCAGGGTGACCCGTCGGTCTACGGCGACCTGCTCTTCATCTCCGTCGAGGAGACCCGCGGACGCATCGACTGCGGCACCCAGGGTGCGCCCGGGTCGGTGAACCCCGACCGCTTCCGCGGCGTCCGGATCTTCGACATCAGCGACCTCGACGCCCCCGTGCAGGTGGCGGCGGTCCAGACCTGCCGCGGCTCGCACACGCACACCCTCGTGACGGACCCGGACGACGACAGCAAGGTCTACGTCTACAACTCCGGCACCGCGGGCGTCCGTCCTGCTGCCGAGCTCGCGGGCTGCGAGAACGCCGGCCTCACCCAGGCCCCCGTGACCACCGGCAACCCGACCCAGTGGCGGATCGACGTCATCGAGGTGCCCCTGGACGACCCGGCCTCGGCCGCGGTCGTCAGCCAGCCCCGGATCTTCACCGACGAGGCGACCGGTGCCTACAACGGGCTGCAGAACACCCTGCCCGGCACGCGGCACCCGGCCAGCGAGGTCTACGGCCCGACCAACTACAGCCCGCTGCCCAACACCAACACCTGTCACGACGTGACGGCGTTCCCCGAGGTCGGCCTGCTGGCCGGCGCCTGCCAGGGCAACGGCATCCTCGTCGACATCAGCGACCCGGTGAACCCGGAGCGCATCGACGCGGTGTCCGACCCCAACTTCTCGTACTGGCACTCGGCCACCTTCAGCAACGACGGCACCAAGGTCGTCTTCACCGACGAGTGGGGCGGCGGCACCGGTGCTCGCTGCCGGGTGACCGACCGGCCCGAGTGGGGCGCCAACGCCATCTTCGACATCGTCGACGGTGAGATGGAGTTCGCCAGCTACTACAAGCTGCCCGTGCCGCAGACGAGCTCCGAGAACTGCGTGGCCCACAACGGGTCGATCGTCCCGGTCCCGAACCGCGACATCATGGTCCAGGCCTGGTACCAGGGCGGCATGTCGATGTTCGACTTCACCGACCCGACCGACCCGCAGGAGATCGCGTACTTCGACCGCGGCCCGATCAGCCCGACCAACATCGTGCTCGGCGGGTTCTGGTCGACCTACTGGTACGACGGCGAGGTGCTCGGCACCGAGATCGCGCGCGGCATCGACTCCTTCGGTCTCACCACCAGCGACCACATGTCGCAGAACGAGATCGACGCGGCGCGTGAGGTCGGGCAGGACCAGTTCAACGCCCAGCTGCAGTCGGAGCTCACCGCCGACATCAGCTACGCGGTCGTCGGCTCCCGGCTGGACCAGAACGTCCGGGCGGGCACGCTGAGCGAGCGCGACGGCGAGCGGGTCCAGAAGTTCATCGACCGGGCCGAGCAGTTCGCGGCCGGCCCCCAGCGGCGGGCCGCCTCCGCCCAGCTCGACGCGGCTGCGCGGCAGCTGCGCAACGTCGACGGTCAGCAGCTGCTGATCGCCGACCTCCAGGAGCTCGCCGACACCCTCCCCTGAGGTCCGGCTCCCGGCTCGGTGCCGCCCCCGTCGCAACCGCGGCGGGGGCGGCGCCATGTCGTCGGGCGGCGGCGCCGTGCTGTCGGGGCCCGTGCGTGACGCCGCCGGGTCGCCGGTGTTTCACCCAGGTGACGATCCGGGCGCCACGATGACGATCGGCCCCATCGGCCCTCCTGCCGGTGCCGGGGGGCCTCCCTCGTGTCACCCTCACGCCATGGCACGCGACGGTGAGGCCTCGCCCGTGACGGGGCTACGGCTGGGGGGTCGGGCGTTCGCGCCCGGTCGCACGGTGGTGATGGCCGTGGTCAACCGCACCCCGGACTCGTTCTTCGCCGGGGCGCGGCAGCTCGACGACGACGTGGCGTTCGCCGCGGTCGACGAGGCCGTGGCCGCGGGCGCGGACGTCCTGGACGTCGGCGGCGTCAAGGCGGGCCCCGGCGACGACGTGTCCCCCCAGCAGGAGGTCGACCGGGTGGTCGGCTTCGTCGCCGCGGTGCGGGAGCGCCACCCGGGCGTCGTGCTGTCGGTGGACACCTGGCGGGCCGAGGTCGCCCAGCACGCCTGCGCGGCCGGCGCCGGCCTGGTCAACGACACCTGGGCCGGTCACGACCCCGACCTGGTGCACGTCGCCGCCCGTCACGGCGCCGGCTACGTGGTGTCGCACACCGGCGGGGCGACGCCGCGCACCCGGCCCTTCCGGGTCACCTACGGCAGCCACCCCGACGGCGTGGTCGACGACGTGGTGCGCACGCTCACCGCCGGGGCCGCGCGCGCCGTGGCGGCCGGCGTCGACCCCGCCTCGGTGCTGGTGGACCCGACCCACGACTTCGGCAAGAACACCTGGCACAGCCTGACCCTGGTGCGCCGGACCGACGCGGTGGTCGCCATCGGGCACCCGGTCCTGATGGCGCTGTCCCGCAAGGACTTCATCGGCGAGACGCTCGACCTACCGCCCGACGAGCGCCTCGAGGGCACCCTCGCCGCCACGTCGGTGGCGGCCTGGCTGGGGGCCACCGTCTTCCGCTGCCACGACGCCCGCGCCACCCGGAGGGCCCTCGACGTCGTCGAGGCCGTCCGGGGCGACCTGGTCCCGCCCCGAGCCCTGAGAGGACTCGCATGAACCCCTACGAGCACCACTTCGCCCCGCCCGCAGCCGTCACCGCGGTCCCCGACGACCCCGATGCGCTCGGGGTCCCCGGTCTGGCCGACTGGTACCGCAACCGCACCTGGCACGACGTCACCTGGTCCGCGCAGGACCTGGTCCGGGCCAAGGGCGGCCGCACGGTCGCCGTCGTCCTGCCGGCCCTGGACGAGGAGACGACCGTGGCCGGGGTGGTGCGGGCCTTCCAGCCGCTGACCCTGCGCCAGGGGCCCGGTCTGGGGCCGCTGGTGGACGAGATCGTCGTCGTCGACTCCGGCTCGACCGACCGCACCATCGAGGTGGCCCGCGCCGCCGGCGCCCGCGTCGTCACCCGCGAGGAGGCGCTCCCCGACGTGCCCGTGCGGGCCGGCAAGGGCGAGGTGCTGTGGCGGGCGCTGACCGCCACCGACGCCGACGTCATCGTCTACGCGGACTCCGACCTGGTCGACGTCCACGCCAGCCTGGTCACCGGGTTGCTCGGCCCGATCCTGCGCGCGGAGGGCGTGCACCTGGTCAAGGCGTTCTACGCCCGCCCGCTCCGGCTGGAGACCGCCACCCAGCGCGCCGGGGGAGGCCGCGTCACCGAGCTGTTGGCCCGCCCGGCGCTCGCCACGTTCGCGCCCGAGCTGGGCGGCGTCGTCCAGCCGCTCGGCGGCGAGTACGCCGGCACCCGCGAGCTGCTCGAGCAGGTGCCGTTCGCCGGTGGCTACGGCGTCGAGGTGGGGCTGCTGCTGGACACCCTGACCTGCATGGGCCTCGACGCGATCGCGCAGGTCGACGTGGGGGTCCGCAAGCACCGCCACCGCGACCTGCTCAGCCTGGGCGTCGCCGCGCAGGAGATCATGCTGACGATCGCGCGGCGCACCGCCGGGCTGGAGCTGGCCCGGGCCATCGCACGGGGCGGTCCCGGCGCCGACGGCGGGGTGGACCTGGTCCAGTTCGACCAGGCGCCGGACGGTCGGTGGCGCCCGGAGACGACGCACGTCATGGTGCACGACCGGCCACCGATGCTGGACGTGCTGGCGGCGCTGCGCTCCGGCAGCTGGCCGGCCGGGGTGGGGGCACGGTCGGCCTGAGGGCGTGAGGCGCACGCGGACGGTGCATGGGACGATCCGCGGGTGGACCTGCTCCTGATCGCCCTCCTCCTGGCCGCCGTGGGTGCGGTCGTCGTCGTCGCGCTCGGCAAGGTCGGCGGCGGTCTGGCCCCGGTCCAGCCGGACGCCGCCCCGGCCCTCGACGAGCCGCTCAGCCGGCCGGGCGACCTGGACCGGGCCCGCTTCACCCTCGCGGTGCGCGGGTACCGGATGGACCAGGTCGACGCCGTGCTCGACGAGGCGCGCGACCTGCTCGTGGCCCGGGACGACGAGATCGCCCGGCTGCACCAGCTCCTGCCGGCCGAGCCGCAGCCCGCGGCGGCCCACCAGCCGGCCGACAGCCGCGAGGCGCTCGAGCCTGAGCAGCCCGTCCGGCGTGAGCAGCCCGTCGGGCGTGAGCAGCCCGGCGGGCGCGAGCAGCCCGTCGAGGCCGACCCCTTCCAGCGCCGCGACACCCGATCATGACCCGGTTCGTCGCCAGCACGGACGTCCGTGCCCCTGTGGAGGACGTGTGGGCGCGGATGACGGACTGGCCCGCCCACGGCCGGTGGGTGCCGATGACCACCGTGCGGGTGCTGACACCGCTCGCGGGCGGGGTGGGGGCCAGGTTCGTCGGGCGGAGCTCCCTGGCCGTGGTCGGTCTGGACGTGCTGGGCTTCGACGACCCCATGGAGGTGACGCTCTGGCGGCCGCCGTCGGGCACGGGCCCCGGCCGGTGCGAGGTCCGCAAGCTCGGGCGGGTGGTGACGGGCACGGCGGCGTTCGACGTGGTGCCGGTGCCCCAGGACGACGGCCGCCCGCTCACCCGGGTGGTGTGGGAGGAGGACATCCAGATCGCCCCCCGTGCGCTCACCCGGTTCCTGGCCCCGCTGGTGGCCCTGGCCGGGCGGCTGGCCTTCACCGCCACGCTGCGGACCATGGGTCGCGAGCTGACGGCCCGCCGGTGACCGGTGTCGTGGCCGGGCCGGACGGCCTGGCCCGCTGCCCCTGGGGCGTCGCGCCGCCGGAGTACGCGGCCTACCACGACGACGAGTGGGGTCGCCCGGTCCGCGGCGAGCAGGCCCTGTTCGAGCGGTTCAGCCTCGAGGCCTTCCAGTCGGGGCTGTCCTGGCTGACCATCCTGCGCAAGCGTGAGGCCTTCCGGGCTGCGTTCGCGGGGTTCGACCCGGACGCGGTCGCCCGGTTCGACGCCGCCGACGAGGCCCGCCTGATGGCCGACGCGGGGATCGTCCGCAACGGGGCCAAGGTGCGCGCCACGCTGGCCAACGCGCGCGCCATGGTGGCGTTGCGCGAGACCGGCGGGCTGGAGGACCTGGTGCTGGCCCACCGACCCGCCCCCCGGGTCGGGCGTCCGGTCTACCTGGAGCACGTGCCCGCCACGACACCGGAGTCGGTCGCCCTGGCCAAGGCGCTGAAGCGGGCGGGGATGACGTTCGTCGGGCCGACCACGGCCTACGCGGCCATGCAGGCCTGCGGGCTGGTCGACGACCACCTGGCGGGCTGCCACGTCCCGCCCGCCCCCGGCACGCGCGCCTGACGCGGGCCCGCCCTCAGCGGGCGTGGAAGGTGGGCCGCTCCTTGGCCAGGAACGACCGGACGGCGTCGGCGTGGTCCTGGGTGGAACCGGTCGCGGTCATCCGGTCCGACTCGTTCGCCAGCGACGCGGCCAGGTCGTGGCTGGCCGAGAAGGCGACGGCCTGCCGCACGGCGGCGTAGGCCAGCGTCGGACCGGCCGCCAGGGTCGCGGCCACCTCGGCGGTCCGGGCCGGCAGGTCGGCGTCGGGCACGACCTCCGACGCCAGGCCGATGGCCAGCGCCTCCTCCGCCCGGACGGTCCGCGGGCGCAGCAGCAGGTCCATCGCCCGGCCGCTGCCGACGAGGCGGGGCAGGTACCAGGTCGACCCGGAGTCCGCCGACAGCCCGATCCCGGTGAAGGCCAGGTTGAACCCGGCCGAGCTGCCCACCAGCCGGAGGTCGGCGGCCATCGCGAACGACGCCCCGGCGCCGGCGGCGACCCCGTTCACCGCGGCCACGACGGGCTTGGGCATGCTCGCGAGCAGCGTGCTGATCGGGTTGTAGTGGGTGGGCACCGTCGACCACAGCGACGTCAGGTCGCCGGAGTCCAGCACCTCGGCGTGCTCGCGCAGGTCCTGCCCGACCGAGAACGCCCGTCCGGTGCCCGTGAGCACGACGCAGCGGACGGCGTCGTCGGCCGCGACCTGCTCGAGCGCCGCCAGCAGCGCGACCTTGACCGGGGTGGTCATCGAGTTCATGGCCGCGGGCCGGTCCAGGACGACGGTGGCGACCGCGCCGGTGGTCTCGACCCGCACGGGGGCGTCCTGGGAAGTGCTGTCCTGCTCGCTCACGCCGTGCTCCCGGTGCTCGTGGTGGTGCCCTCGGAAGGGCCTCGTGGTGCCCGCGACGCTAGCCGAGGTGGTGGACGTGGGCGGGATGGCCGCACCGTGGGCCGTCGGAGGGGGATAATGGTCCATCACCGCCGTCCGCACCTCGTGGTCGGCTGCGAGGTGGCCGAACGGTCACGACACCGAAGGAGTGGAAATGGCCGCGATGAAGCCCCGCACGGGGGATGGGCCTCTGGAGGTCACGAAGGAGGGCCGCGGGATCGTCATGCGGGTGCCGCTGGAGGGCGGTGGACGACTCGTCGTCGAGATGACGCCGGCCGAGGCCGGCGAGCTCGGCGACGCCCTCAAGGCCGTCGTCAGCTGACGTAGCCGCAGGAGACCGACCGTCCCCGCACCGCGACCGGTCCACCGGGCGAGAGCCCGGGGGCCGGTCGTCCGGCGTCCGGGGTCAGCGCCGGACGGCCAGCAGGACCCCGTCGCCCACCGGGACGACCGTCCTGACCAGGCTCTCGTCCTCGGCGACCGCCTTGAGCAGCTCCCGCGAGGCCGTCGTCCGCTGGTCCCGCTGGGCGGGGTCCGGCACCCGGTCCCGGGCCAGCGCGTCGGACACCACCAGCATTCCGCCGCGCCGCAGCAGCCGCAGCGCCTCCGCGAGCACGAGGGCGCTGACGCGGGGGTCGTCCACGTCGACGTGCACCAGGTCGTACCCGCCGTCGGCGAGGCGGGGCAGCACGTCGACGGCGTCGCCGTGGATGATCCGGGCCCGGTTGCCCCGGACCCCGGCGGCGGTCAGCGCCGCGCGGGCCGCGTTCTGGTGCTCGACCTCGGTGTCGATGCTGGTCAGGACCCCGTCGTCGGGCATGGCCTCCAGCATCCGCAGCGCCGCCACGCCCGCACCGGTGCCGACGTCGACCACGGCCCGTCCGGGCAGCGACGCCGCCAGCACCGCCAGCAGGGCCCCGGTCCCCGGGGACACGGCTGCCACGCCCAGCTCGGCGGCCCGGGTGCGGGCGTCGAGCACGGCGGTGGACTCCTCGACCCAGCCCTCGGTCCACGTCCAGCTGCCTGCCTTCGACGCGCTCATGCGCCTCACCCTAGTGACGACACGGCCCCTCGCCGCGCCGCCACGAGCAACCGACCGCCCGCGAGGTCGCCGGAGCGCCACCCGGACAGGCCACCGCGGCAACCGGGGGAATGGACCGACCGCACCGGGCGCTCACAGGTTGTCCCCAGGTTCTACGGGGACCATGGGGCGAGGAGGTGGCGTGATGGACACCAGTGGTGGCAGCGCGACGACAGGCACGGTGGCTTCTACGCCCGAACGGTCCGGCACGACGGCCGTGGTCGAGACCCCCTTGCTCGACGCCGAGGGCAACGTCTGGGTGAAGCCGACGTGGGAGGAGGTCGTCCGCGACCACTCCGGTCGTGTGTACCGCCTGGCCTACCGGCTCACGGGCAACCCGTACGACGCCGAGGACATCACCCAGGAGGTCTTCGTCCGCGTCTTCCGGTCCCTGGACTCCTACCGTCCCGGCACCTTCGAGGGCTGGCTGCACCGGATCACCACGAACCTCTTCCTGGACACCGTGCGGCGCAAGCAGCGCCAGCGCACCGACGCCCTGGCCGAGGACGCGGCCGAGCGGCTGCCCGGCCGTGAGCCCGGTCCGGAGCGCGAGTACGAGTTCCGCCACCTCACCGACGACGTGCAGGCGGCCCTGGACGCGCTGTCGCCGGACTTCCGGGCCGCGGTGGTGCTCAGCGACATCGAGGGGCTGTCGTACGAGGAGATCGCCACCACGCTGGGGATCAAGCTCGGCACGGTGCGGTCCCGGATCCACCGGGGACGCGCCCAGCTCCGTCGCGCGCTCGAGCACCGCCGTCCCCGGCGAGGCGCGGCCATGACGTCGCTGCTCTCCGGCGGCGTCGCCTGAGGCGTCCTGGTGCCCGGGCCGCCGCATCCCTGTCTCTCGCTGAGCGCGTACGTCGACGGTCGGCTGCCGTCCTGGCGCCGGGCGGTGGTGGAACGGCACCTGGTGGGCTGCACGCGCTGCGCCCTGGAGGTCGCGCAGATCCGGGCGCTGCGGGTGTTCCTGGCCTCGCCAGCCGCTCCCGAGGTGCCGCCGGGCCTGCAGGACCGGCTGCTGGGGATCGCCCGTGCCGACGAGCGGCCCGACCCTGCGTCGGGACCTGCGTCGGGACCGGGGTCTGTGAGGGGGCTGACGCAAGGACCGGAGCAGGGTTCCGAGCAGGGTCCGGAGCACGATGCGGCGCAGCGTTCCGCGCAGGACCCGGCCGACGCCCCGGGCACCGACCGAGCGTCCCCACGACCGCTCGTGGGCGCCGTGGGCGTGATGGCGGCCTGCCTGGTGGTCCTGGGGGCCGCCGGGGCCGGGGCGCTGGTCACCGGGGTGACGACCCCCGCGCCCGGTACGCCCCCGCGGGCCTCGCTGACCACCGTGCTCCCGCGCCTGCTGTCCTGGCCCGTGGACCCTGGCGCTGCGGCGACCGTGCGACCGGTCGACAATGGCGACCGTCCCTGACGAGAGGTCCTCATGACTGACACCGAGCCCACGCCCCCGGCCCGTCCGGGAGGCTCGCTCGACGACCCCACGCCCGAGCCGTCCCCGTGGGCGGCCGAGCAGCCCCGGTACGCGCAACCGGCCGACCCGTGGTCGCGGCCGCAGCCCGGCCACGGCTCCGAGGGCCGCGGTACTGGCGACGGCCGCGACGGCGGCCGCGACGGCGGCCGCGACGGCCGCGACGGCTCCGAGGGCTGGGGTGCCCATGACGACCACGACGGCACCCAGCCGCTCCCACCGGTCGCGGCCCAGCCGTGGGCGTCGGAGCCGTCGGCCTGGGCCCAGCAGCCCGGCCAGCAGCCCGCCCAGCCCTACGCGCAGCCCTATGCCCAGCCCCCCGGGCCGCAGCGGGTGGGCTGGGACGGCGGAGCCGGGTGGGCGCCGCCCTCGAACGGGCCCGCACCGGCCGTGGACACGCTGGGACGAACCCGTCGCGGCCGGGGAGGACGGGGCGGTTTCGTCGCCCTCGTCGTCGCCCTGGCGCTGGTGGCGGGTCTCGTCGGTGGGGTCATGGGCTCCCTCGTGGTCGACCGCGACGGCCTGTCCGCACTGGTCGGCGAGGGCCGGAGCACCGGCGGCAGCGGTGACGGCAGTGCCTCCTCGGCCGACGAGCCCGACGGTGCCGACCCCGCCGCGGCCCCCGCCGCCGACACCGGGTCCGTCGCGGAAATCGCCGCGCGGGTCCTGCCCAGCGTCGTGTCGATCAGCGTCAGCACGGGGCAGGGCAACGGCACGGGCTCCGGGTTCGTCATCGACGACGAGGGCCTGATCGTCACCAACAACCACGTCATCGCCGCAGGTGGGACGGAGCCCGCGGGGGACATCGTCGTCGAGCTGTCGGACGGCTCGCAGGCCGCGGCCGAGGTGGTCGGGGCGGACGCCTCCTACGACATCGCCGTCCTCCGGGTCGACCCGGACGACACCGGTGGCCTGACCGAGCTGCCGTTCGGCGACTCCGACCGCGTCGTCGTCGGCGAGCAGGTGGTGGCCGTGGGCGCCCCCCTCGGGCTGGACGCGACCGTCACCACCGGCATCGTCAGCGCGCTCAACCGGCCCGTGTCGGCCGGAGGGGGAGCGCAGCAGACGGCCTTCATCAACGCGATCCAGACCGACGCCGCCATCAACCCCGGCAACTCGGGCGGACCGCTGGTCAACATGCGCGGCGAGGTCGTGGGCGTCAACTCGGCCATCGCGCAGGCGCCGGGCGGGCAGACCGGCGGCAGCATCGGGCTCGGGTTCTCGATCCCCAGCAACCAGGCCGCCCGCACCGCGGGACAGCTGGTCGAGGACGGGGTGGCCACGTTCCCGGTCGTCGGTGTCCTGCTGGACCGCTCGTACACCGGCGAGGGCGTCCGCATCGTGACGGAGGAGGACGCCACCGACGCTGCGCCTGTGACCCCGGGCGGGCCGGCCGACACCGCCGGGCTGCGCGCGGGCGACGTCATCCTGGCCTTCGACGGCCGACCCATGACGGAGTCCGACGAGCTCGTGGTGGCCATCCGGGCGCGGGAGCCCGGGGACGAGGTCACCCTGACGGTCCGTCGGGACGACGACGTGTTCGACGTGAGCCTGGTGCTCGAAGCCGGCGACCAGGACTGAGTCGGCACGGCTAGGCTCAGGTCGACCCCTGCAGGAGGTGCGCTGTGCTGGACATCAACGGTGGCGAGTTCGTGGTCCTCGCGCTGCTCGCCGCCCTCCTGCTGGGGCCGGACCGGCTGCCGGAGCTGGCCCGGGGGGCGGCGCGGCTGATCCGACGGGGCCGCGACTTCGCCACCGGGGCGTCGGCGCAGATGAAGGACGAGATGGGTGTAGACCTCGACGGGGTCGACTGGCGCCGCTACGACCCGCGGCAGTACCACCCGCGGAGGATCGTCCAGAACGCGCTCAGCGACGCCTTCGAGGAGGACGACGGCCCGCCCCGCACGGGCTCGAGCGCGGCGGGGAGCAAGGCGGGAGCGGCCGCGTCGGCCGCCAAGCGCGCCGAGGCGGCCCGGACGGCTCCGGCCGGCACCCCGACCACTCGCCCCGGTGGCACGGTCCGCCCGGGCGGCACCACGAGGGCCGCAGGCGCCGGGCCCGGTTCGGCGGCGCGGGACAGCGCCCGCGGCAGCAACGGCGGTGCGTCGGTGGGTCCCAGCCCGGCGCCGACCAGCTGGGCCGAGGCCGCCCGCCGTGTGGGCGTCGACGACGACGCGACCTGAACCTCGGCGTCCCGTCGCACCCAGGCGTGAGCGCTCCGCTCAGCCGGCCGGGTTCAGACCCAGCGGCTTGCCCACCAGGCTCTGACGACGTCGTGACAGCCCGCGGGCGATGCCGCGCAGGGCCGTCGCGGCGGGGGAGTCGGGGGCGCCGACGACCACGGGACGACCCGCGTCGCCGCCCTCACGGACCCTGACGTCCAGCGGCACCTGGCCCAGCAGCGGCACGTCGGTGCCGAGGGAGCGGCTGAGCGAGTCCGCGACCTGCTGACCGCCGCCGTGGCCGAACACCTCCATCCGGGAGCCGTCTGGCAGCTCCAGCCAGGACATGTTCTCGATCACGCCGGCCACGTGCTGACGGGTCTGCGCGGCGATCGACCCGGCCCGCTCGGCGACCTCCGCCGCGGCCTGCTGCGGGGTCGTGACGACCAGCAGCTCCGAGCCGGGCAGCAGCTGGGCGACGCTGATCGCGATGTCACCGGTGCCGGGCGGGAGGTCGAGCAGCAGGACGTCCAGCTCGCCCCAGAACACGTCGACCAGGAACTGCTGGAGCGCCCGGTGCAGCATCGGCCCGCGCCACACCACGGCCTGGTTGCCGGGGACGAACATGCCGATCGAGATGACCTTCACGTCGTGGGCGATGGGCGGCAGGATCATCTCGTCGACGCGGGTGGGCGGGCGGTCCACGCCCAGCATCCGCGGCACCGAGAAGCCGTGGACGTCGGCGTCGAGGACCCCCACCGACAGCCCCTGCTGCTGCATCGCCAGGGCCAGGTTGACCGTGACGCTGCTCTTGCCGACGCCGCCCTTGCCGGAGGCCACCGCGAAGACCCGGGTGCGCGAACCGGGCCGCGAGAACGGCACCTCCTTCTCGGGGGTGCCGCCGCGCAGCAGGGTGCGCAGCTCCTCCCGCTGCTCCGGGCTCATCACGTCGAGCTCGACCGTGACCTCGCCGACGCCGTCCAGGGCGCTCACCGCCGCGGTGACGGAGCTGGTCAGGGTGTCCTTCATCGGACAACCGGCCACCGTCAGGTACAGCGCGACGTGCACCTGACCGTCCGGGCCCACGACCACGTCCTTGACCATGCCCAGCTCGGTGATCGGGCGGCGGATCTCGGGGTCGTCGACCGAGGCCAGAGCGGTGCGGACCGCGTCGGCGCTCGGGGGGGCCGTGAGGGAGGTGGTCACCCCTCCAGGGTAGGAGCCGGAACCGCGTGGCCCGACCCGGCCCCGTGCGGGTGGGGGGTGCGGCACCACGGGCACAGCGCCCAGGCGGGGTCGAGCTCCTTGGCGCAGGACCGGCAGCGGGCGGCCTCGAGGTCGGCGGAGCACCACGGGCAGGCGACCATGCCGCGCTCGACGGGACGCTCGCACACCGAGCAGGCGCTTGCGCCGGTGTGGTCGCTGGTGGTGACGCGCAGCACCTCCTCGAAGGTCGTCCGGCCGTCCATGGCCTTGGCCAGCGCCGACGCCCGCAGCGTCTGCATGCCGGCGACCTTGGCCTGGGCCAGGACGGCGTCCTCGGAGGGGTCCCGGACCAGGATGCGGCGCATCTCCGCGTCGACGACCAGGACCTCGTAGACGGCCGTCCGGCCCTTGTAGCCGGTGCCGCCGCAGTCGTCGCAGCCCAGGCCGCGGCGCGGGGTGGCCTCCAGGATGTCCTCGACCCGCAGCCCGAGCAGCGCCAGCAGGTCCACCGCGGGGACGTAGGGCTCGCTGCACCGCGAGCAGGGACGGCGCACCAGGCGCTGGGCGATGGCCAGGCTGAGGGAGCTCGCGACCAGGAACGGGTCCGAGCCCATGTCGATGAGCCGGGTGAGGGCCGCCGCGGCCGAGTTCGTGTGGAGCGTGGTGAGGACCAGGTGACCGGTCAGGGCGGCCTTGAGGGCCAGCTCCGCGGTCTCGCCGTCGCGGACCTCGCCGACCAGGACGATGTCCGGGTCCTGCCGCAGGATGGAGCGCAGCCCGGCCTGGAAGGTCATCCCCGCCTTGTTGTTGACCTGCACCTGGGTGATGCCGGGCAGCTGGACCTCGACGGGGTCCTCGAGGGTGACGATGTTCTTCTCCGGGTCGAGGACCTCCGAGATGCCGGCGTACAGCGTGTTCGTCTTGCCCGAGCCGGTCGGGCCCGTGATGAGGACCAGGCCCTGGGGCGTGGCCAGGGCGCGCCGGAAGGCGGCGAGCTGGTCCGGCTCGAAGCCCAGGACCGCCAGCGTCGGGACGTCGTCACCCTTGGCGAGGATGCGGATGACGGCCTTCTCGCCGTGCAGGCTGGGCAGGGTCGAGACGCGGGTGTCGACCCGGGTGCCGTTGACGACGATCTGGGTACGGCCGTCCTGCGGCACCCGCCGTTCGGCGATGTCGAGGCCCGAGATGATCTTGATGCGGCTCAGCACCGCCCCGGCCGCCTTGCGGGGGGCCGTCATGACGTCGCGGAGGATGCCGTCGACCCGGAACCGGACGCGCAGACTGTCGCGCTGGGTCTCCACGTGGATGTCGCTGGCGTTGAGCTGCACGGCCTCGTGGAGGATCTTGGTCACCAGCTGGACGGTCGGGGCGTCGTCGACGCCGCCCGTGTCGATGTCGTCGGCGATGTCCTCGCCGATGTTCGACACCATCTCGCTCAGCCCGCCGCCGCCCGCGGACAGGCCCCAGGCGCGCCGGAGCTGGTCCCGGATCTGGGACTCGATGGCGATGATCGGCAGCACCTCGGTGCCGAGGGTCAGCCGGACGTCGTCCATGGCCAGCACGTTGGTGGGGTCGGACATAGCGACGACGTAGCGGCCGTCGCCGAGCTGCTGCACGACGACGCTGCCGCTGCGCTCGCTCAGCTGCTGGGGCAGGCGGCGCACCACGGCGGCGTCGATGGCCAGCGTCGACAGGTCGATGGTGTCCATGCCGAGCTGCTCGGCGAGGGTGACGGCGATGTCTCGCTCGTCGACGAAACCCAGGTTGATGAGCATCTCACCCAGCCGGCGGCGCGGTCCGGGTTGCTGCTGGGCGGCCAGGGCCTGCTGCAGCTGCTCGGCGCTGACCACGCCCGCGTCGACGAGGAGGTCGCCCAGACGTCGACGGTCGTCGTCGTCCTGCGGGGGGCGGAGGCCGTCTGGGGCGTCGATGAGGCTCACCCCAGGGGGATCGGCAGGAGCGGCCCCGGTCCTTAGGTCGGGGCGTCGGCGGCTCAGGCCTGGTCGCGGGGGTCCTCGCGCGCGACCGGCGGCAGGTCGTCGTCGCGGCGGTCCTCGTCGCGGCGCTCGTCCAGCTCCTCCAGCAGGGTGCGGAGCTCCGAGCGCAGGAAGTCGCGGGTGGCGACGTCCCGCAGGGCGATCTTGAGGGCGGCGACCTCGCGGGTCAGGAACTCGGTGTCGGCCAGCGCCCGGGCGCTCTCGGCCCGGTCCTGGGCCCCCTGCACCCGGTCGCGGTCGTCCTGCCGGTTCTGCGCGAGCAGGATCAGCGGGGCCGCGTAGGAGGCCTGCAGCGACAGGATCAGCGTCAGCAGCGTGTAGTTGAGGGCGCGCGGGTCGAACTGCGCGTCGGTCGGCGCCAGCGTGTTCCACAGCAGCCAGACGGCCACGAAGGCCGACATGTAGACCAGGAACCGCGCCGTGCCCATGAAGCGGGCGAACCGTTCGGCGCCGCGGCCGAAGCTCTCCGGGTCGACGTTCGGACGCAGCCGCAGGCGACGCCGCGTCCGTGGCTGGGGGGTGTCCAGACCCGGGCGGGAAGCCCGCTCGCCGCGGCGGCCGCTGCCGTTCCGGCGCGGGCCCCGGTCCTGCCGCGCGCTCTTGTCCTGCCGCGCGCTCTTGTCCTGCCGCGCGCTCTTGTCCTGCCGCGCGCCCTTGTCCTGACGGTCGTCCTCAGCCATCGGCCCGGTCCTCGCTCCGACGTCGCCCGACGAGCCCCTCGGCCGTGGTCGAGGCCAGTGCGGCGGCGCGGCGCCGCGCGAAGCTGCGCACGACCTCGGCGGGGTCCTCCTGCTCACGCCAGTCGTCCGGCAGCAGGTGGTCCAGCACGTCGTCGACGGTGACCACGCCCACCAGGCGACCGTCGGTGTCGACCACGGGGGCCGACACCAGGTTGTACGTGGCGAGGTGGCGGCTGATCGACAGCAGCTTCGCGTCGGTCGGCAGCGGCTCGAGGGCGCGGTCGACGGCGTTCCCGACCTGGGAGTGGGGTGGTTCACGGAGCAGTCGCTGGACGTGAACCACGCCCAGGAACCGACCGGTGGGGGCCTCCAGCGGCGGACGGCAGACGAAGATCGCGGCGGCCATGGCCGGGGCGAGCTCGGCCCGGCGCACCATGGCCAGCGCCTCCGCGACGGTGGCCTCCGGCGGGAGCACCACCGGCTCGCTGGTCATGATGCCGCCGGCGGTGTCCTCGTCGTAGGCCAGCAGCCGCCTGACCTGCGCGGCCTCCTCCGGCTCCATGATCGCCAGCAGCTTGGCGGCGGTCTCCTCGGGCAGGTCCGACAGCAGGTCGGCGGCGTCGTCCGGCTCCATCGCCTCCAGCACGTCGGCGGCGCGCTCGGACTTGAGGCCGGTGACGATCTCGATCTGGTCGTCCTCGGGGAGCTCCTCCAGGACGTCGGCGAGCTTCTCGTCGTCCAGGGCGGCGGCGACCTCGAGGCGTCGCTTGGGCGCCATGGCGTGCAGCACCTCGGCGAGGTCGGCGGACTTGAGCTCGTCGAAGGCGGCCAGCAGGCTCGCGGCCCCCTGCGGGCCGCTGCCCTGGGTGACCAGGCTGCTCACCTCGTCCAGCTCGACCAGGAAGGTCTCGCCCCGTCGGCGCAGCCGGACGCTGCCCCGGTTGGGGCGGGAGCGACGGACGAACAACCGGGTGATGACCCAGTCGTGGCCGCGTGACTGCTCGAGCCCGACGTCCTCGACGGTCACCGGGCCGCTGCCGTCGGTCAGCTCCAGCTGGCGGTCGAGCAGCTCGGCCAGCACCAGGGTCTCCGCGGCCCGCTGCTCGAAGCGGCGCATGTTGACCAGGCCCGTGGTGATGACCTGGGTCGCCTCCATCGACGTCACCCGGGTGAGGGGCAGGAAGACCCGACGTCGACCGGGGACCTCCACCACCAGACCCACCGCGCGGGCGCGGGTGGCGCCGAGCACCACCACGACGTCGCGGACCCGCCCGACCTGGTCGCCCGACGGGTCGAACACCGCGAGGCCGGCGAGGCGGGCGGCGAAGACGCGCGTCGGGGATGTGCTCACGATCGGGAAGTATCCCGCAGGTCGGCCGACTGACGGGGCACGTGCGTGGTGAGGCACAGTTCCCCCTCGTGAGCCTGCCCCCCGAGCCCGTGCCGCACCGGCTGACGGGCGTCGACCTCGCCGTCATCGCCGTCGGTGTCGTCGGGGTCTCCGTGGCGGCACCCGTGGCGGGAGCGACGCTGGCGCCCGCGCTGGCGGTGGCGTTCTGGCGGACGTTCGCCGGCGCGCTGTTCTACCTGCCGGCCGGGCTGCGGGGCCTGCGTCGTCGTCGCCTCCGCCACGGCCCGCTGTCCCGGCAGGCCGTGACCGCCGTGCTCTGGTCGGGGGCGCTGCTGTCGGTGCACTTCATGCTGTGGATCCCGTCGTTGCGGCTGACCAGCGTCACGGCCTCGACCGCCCTGGTCACGACCACCCCGCTGTGGGTGGTGCTCATCCAGCGGCTGCGCGGCCGGCCGGTGTCGAGACGGGTCCTGGTCGGGGTGCTGCTCGCCTTCGGCGGGGTGCTGCTCATCACCGGCGTGGACGCGACCGTGTCCGCGACAGCCCTGCTGGGCGACGCCATGGCGCTCGCGGGCGGGGCGGCGGCGGCCGGGTACTCGTTGACGGCCGAGACGGCACGACGGGAGATGTCGACCGCGTCGTACTCGGCGGTGGCCAACAGCGTCTGCGCGACGCTGACGCTGCTGGTGTGCCTGTCGCTGGGGGTCCCGCTGCTGGGGTTCGACGCGGTCACCTGGGTCGAGGTCGCCGTGATCGCCGTGGCGTCGCAGATCATCGGGCACGCGCTGCTCAACCTGGCGATCCTGCGGGCCGGGGCGACGACCGTGACGCTGGCGATCCTGCTCGAGACCCCGACCGCGTCGCTCATCGCCTGGCTCTGGCTGGGGGACCTGCCGCCGGTGCTCGTGGTGCCGGGCGCGGTGCTGGTGCTGCTGGGTCTCGCGGTGGTGGTCACCGGGCGGCGACAACCGACGGAGTCACCGGCCTAGCGGTACCGGGCGCCCGATGGGCGGCGGGCAGCCTGTGACGGGGTATGCCGGCCAGACCGCACCCCGTCCGACCATGCACGGCCGGCCGACGTCTCGGTCGGCCGTGCATGTCGGGTCAGAAGGGCGGCGGGTCGTCCGGCTCGAGGGTCCCCAGGGTCAGGGGCAGCCCCGGCGCGACCGGGTCGCTCTGATCGGCAGGGCGATGCGGGACGACGGCGGCGGCTGCTGTCGGGACGTGGG